>JAFIET010000031.1 GCA_020832405.1 Balneolales bacterium | reverse complement strand
GCATTTGATGGCACGCGGATCTGGCGGATTTTCAAACGCTGATTTGCGCGGATTTTTTATATTTGTACTCCCATACAACAGTAAAATGATGCGTAACTGCAAATGTCTCTGCTGCACAAAGATCTCACAGATAAAATCTTAAAAACCTTTTTTGATGTATATAATCAGTTGGGTTTTGGATTCATAGAAAAGGTTTACCAGAACGCCATGTACTGCGAATTGAAAAGCAGAGGCTTTGAGGTTGAAGCACAGAAGAAAATCAGCGTTTATTACAAAAAAATTGAGGTCGGCGAATATTTCGCTGACCTTATTGTTAATGACCTTGTAATTATTGAGCTTAAGGCTGCTGAAGCAATTGTAAGTGCAAATGAAGCTCAGCTGTTAAATTATCTTAGAGGCACTCGGATGGAAGTTGGTTTGCTGCTGAATTTTGGTGTACGGCCTGATTTCAGAAGGAAAGTTTTCATGAACAAAAACAAGCGGCAAACCAAATCATAAAAAAATCCGCGTGTATCAGCGCTTGAAAATCCGCCAAATCCGCGTGCCAAATCCGCGTGCCATTAACCCGTAAACACGTTCAGCAGGAAGAGCTTTATGAAGCGATCGTTCCAGTGCCAGGTGTGGCGGGCGTCGGGGTGCAGGGGGATGCGGTTGAAGCCCGCGGTGATGCCGTGCTCGCGCAGCAGGGCGGTGAAGTATTTACAGCGGTCATGGTTGCCCTCAAGGCCGTCGCCGGCGGCGCTGCGGATCCAGAACATGGTTTCCTGAATTTCTTCCATGGTTACGGGGTCGGCGTAGCGTACGAGTTCGGCGGGGTTCCAGGGAGCGAGGGCTTCGGGCGAGCGGGTTTCGGCGGGGCCGAGGGCGGCATCGGGTACGGCTGACTTCAGCCAGATTTCATCCGGCGCATTGGTGCGGATGTCGGTTTGTGCATCGAACATAAACAGGCCGTCGTAAATCCCGGCATGATCGAGGTAGCCGGGGAAGGCGGTCGCAATAAGCGCGGTGGTATAGCCGCCGAGCGAGAAGCCAGCAGCAAGCCGGAAGCCGCCGCTCAGCTTACTCTGATACCGGGCCTCAACATAAGGAATGAGATCGAGGGTCAGGAAATCCCAAAACTGTCCGGAGCCGAGACCGTCGCGGGTATCGGCTGACGGCAGCAGGCTGTTGATACCCATACTGTGCCTTTTGCCGTCGATGGAGGTGAGCCCCGGAATTACCGCCATCACCGGGGGGATTTGGCCGGAGCTTATGAGTGCATCAAGGTCTTCGATGGTGGTTGTGCTGCGGCTGTCGTCTTCATCTATATACACAAATTCGCGCTCATGGCCGCGAAACAGGTATAGCAGATGCATATCGGAGAGGTTGCGCATATTGGGTGGTTCGTAAACAAACACATTGCGCGAAACCCCGAGCGCCCGCGACCGAAACGGCAGCACCCGCAGGGCTCCGTTCAGAGAGCTTTTATGGCGTGCCAGAATGTTTCGGTGAAGCGGGGTAATCATGAAAAACGGGTATTCAGATTAGCGGACACCCGCAAAGGTCTCCACCAGTTCGGGCCGGTTGTTTTCAACCGCCCGTTTGAGGAAGCCGGGAATGATGTGTTTGTGCGTGCGCTCGATATAGCCGGGGTCTTTCAGCCCCTGAATGATGGACTTGTACTTGGTTTCACCGAACTCATCCACAATTTTTTCCCGCTGCTCTTTAGAGGAAAAGTGATAGAGCATGCCTTCAGGATCGGCTTCGGGATGGAACTGCAGGGCAATCATTTCCTTGAGCAGGCGGATGCCCATTACGGCGCGTTCGAGGTCCACATGTGGCCGCTCTTTTTCGAGGCACAGAATCTGTGCACCCATCTCATCCATCAGGTCTTTGCGGGGTTGAAGAACCTGCCAATCGCGGAAATCAGCCGCGTGAAACGGGTTGGGCAGGTCTTTGAACATCGGATCAACCAGGCCCTGATCGGTCTGATGCACGGGGTAAACCCCGAATGACTGCTTCTTACGCGGGGTCACTTCCGCAAAGCTGAAATGGCGTGCTACCATCTGATAGGAGTGGCAGATAAACATGGCGTATTTCGGCGGCGTGAGCTTTGCCGAGTTGTAGTTCCACAGATCATCCAGGAAGTTGAAATAGTTGATTTCCCAGGTTTTGCCTTCGCTGTCGAAGGGGCTGCCGGGCCCGCCGGTTGAAATATAAATATCGAAAGAAAGATCGGGGATTTCACCCTTGGCACGGGCATCAAAAACGGTGTATTCAATGGGCGCACCATAAAAAGCGCCGGATGAATCACTGATCAGATTTTTGATACAGCGCATTCCCTGATTGGGCACTCCATTGTATAAATCAATGATAGCTGCGCGCAGCGGTGTTGTTGAAATCATAAAAAACAAATAATGCGAAAGAAAATAACAAAGCTAAGCTAAGCAAAGAAAAGTAAAGCCGGTTACAGCACTGTTCTGCAACCGGCTTTTAAAGTACTACAAATAGCGGGCAATAAACAGCGGAATGCTGCCTCCGCCCGCAGTTACGTTGGCAAGGTTGGAGGGCGAAGTGCGGGTGAGGCATCCGCCCATCATCGGGCCGTTGAGGTAAGGGTCGAAATCAATCACGGTGTTTACGGATTGCCAGGTGCCTTCAACGGGCAGCAGGAAGGGTTGCCGGCCGATTTCGATCACTTCCTGAACCACATAATCAAGCTGAAGCGCCTGATTGATGGCCGTTTCCCAGGTATCCTGCGATTCCTGAAACCCGAGCACTACGCCGTGCCCGCCGTAGTCGTCGTTGGGTTTCATAATGAAAGTATCCCGGTTGCGGCGAATGAGCTCCAGCAGATCCACATTCGCCCCGCGGTACCTCACCCTCGAAGGCTTCAGCTTGCGGGTCCAGGGGATGTGGTCGCGGATGGCCTTCAGCTCGGCCTGATCCAGCACGTGGTTGTAATCGGGATCGGTGAGCAGGGCGAAGATCATCTTCTTGTGCACCAGCTTCGAGCGGAAGGAATTCAGGTAACAGGTTTTCTGTGCCTTGTAGCCTTCCAGATAAGCCGCGCAGTCGTACTGAATCTCGAAGAACTCGTTCATCAGCAGGCGGCGATAGAGGATGTCGATCTTCTTGCCGTTGGCGTAAATCCAGCCGTCACGACACTCAAGCTCGCGCGGATCGCAAATCTCGGCTACGTGCCCCTGTCGCTCCAGGTACTCCTTAATGAGCACAAACTCCGGGTAGGTCGGCACATCGAGGTGGTCCACAATGGCAAAGCTCGGCTTCTCCTGAAAGCCGCCAAATTCCTCATGATAGATTCGGATCAGCCCCTGCATGGTGTGCTCCAGCGGCGATACAAAACGAACCGGATAGCGCTCGGTAAACTTCTGGAAAACCGGAAGCTTGCGGTAGATATTGGCCATCTCCTGCATATAGGCGATGCCCGCAGGTACTTCCGCGTTCAGCTCCACAAACTTGAAGGAGTTATCCGTGAGGAAGGAATCCAGCCGGGCCGTGGCCGACATGCGGATTACGTTGGTCGGGATGGCGCAAAGCTCAATCTCATAAGGAGTGAGCCCCAGATGATCCAGCGTTTTCCGGTTGTTGAAAAAAGTTGCGGCAATTTTGAGAATCGCCTGCCTGATCACATACACCGTATCGTGGATGTACTGAAAGGTCTTCTCCCCCATCACCATAGGCCGCAGCGAATGCGTAAGCGGCCGGCCGCCAAACAGCACATTTTGCTTGTGTTGCATCTCAATCAGCATTTCATGCTGCTCGGTTGCGGCACTCAGGTCGGAAGCAATTAAGTGGTTGTAGTAATCTACAGCCGGTTTACTTGGACTTAGCATCGGGCTCCAGAACTCCGTTCGCAGTAAACTGTGGGTTCTTGCGCTTCTCGAGGGCTTTCTCGACGGCGAACTCGGTCATGTGCTTCACAATCCAGTTGAAGTTTTCGACGCCAACGGAGTAGTAATCGGCATCAGGGGCCGGATTCATGAAGTCGATGGCATAGGGGATGCCGTCACGTACGGCGAACTCCACGGTGTTCATGTCGTAGCCGAGCGCTTTGCAGAGGGCGAGCACGTCGCGCTCCATTTTCTTCATAAGTGCATCGGGCACGGGCTCGTGCGAAATATCGTAGTAGCGGCGGTGCGGCTCAGCATCAGGGTTGTAGCGCATAATCTGCGTGTACTTGCGGCCGATGCCGTAGCAGCGGAAATAATCTTCAAACTCGATGCCTTCCTGCAGCATCATACAGTCCGTGCCTGACTCATTGTAGGCCTTGAAAAAATCATGGGCGTTGTTACACTTGGTAACCCCGCGCCAGCCGCCGCCGTCGAAAGGCTTGAGGAACGACGGGAAGCCGATGTACTCAAAAATAGGGTCCCACTCAATCGGAAACTTCAGGTTGCGGAATGAAGTCGATTCTGTATTCGGCGGATGCTGATTGTGTGGCAGTATCACCGTTTTGGGCACAGCAACGCCGGCCTGCTGCGCGATGATGTTATCGATAAATTTATCATCGGCGCTCCACCAGAACGGGTTGTTGATGATGTAGGTGCCCTTCAGCGAGGCCCATTTCAGATAAGAGCGGTAAAACGGCACTTCATGCGAGATCCGGTCGATGATAACGTCATAGCCGGGATCGGCATCCATATTTACGGCTTCCAGCTGAACAAACTCCGCCTTTACCTGCGATCCGAATTCCTTATTAATATTATGTACCAGTGCATCGGGGAAGGTGGTCTCCATCCCCCGTAAAACGCCAATTTTTTTCATAGTCAGTATTTTGGTTTGAAGATGATTAAAATTAAATGAGGTCTGCCGGCTAACCAGCCCCAACAGAAAAGCCGCTTATACAGGGCTTAGAGTAAATGTTTTGCAATCATGCCACGCCAGGCCGGCCAGTCATGAATGATGCCGGGGCTCCACACATCAAGCTCGTACCAGATTCCTTTCTGATAAAGAATATGACAAAAGTGTTTAGTTGCATCAAGGCAAATATCGTGATCGCCCACCACAAACCGGAGATCATTGCGGCGTATCTGCTCCAGATGGTCGTGATTATGCATATTCGGCATAAAGTCAACCGGATTATTGAAATACACATTATCACCGTTGTGCCCGTCAGCAAAAGCACGGATATCGTACTTGCCGCTCATTGCAATAATCTTGCGGAACGTCCATGGGTGCTTCAGTCCGAAATTCGCCGCATGATATGCTCCGAAACTTGCACCGCTCACGATAATGTAGCGGTTGGGATTATTATTATGGATCAGCGGTACTACCTCATCCAGCACATAGCGCTCATACTGCTCATATCGGGCAAACCGCACATGCGGGTGTACCCCGCGGTTATAAAAGCTTTCGGCATCCACCGAATCAAGACAGTAAAACTGATTTTGCCCGCTCTCCACCTTATCGCGAACGGCTTCGATCATCTTAAAATCTTCCCACTCATAGTATCGACCGTTGCTTGAAGGGAACACCAAAACCGGAGTGCCGGCATGTCCGAAAATCAGCATTTCCATATCACGGCCCAGGCTCGGACTCCACCACTTAACAAATTGTCTGTGCATCAGAATTAGGTTGAAATGTCGGTTTAACGGTTATAATTTACAGTTGTAAACCCGCTAAAATACACCATTTCATGCTGATAAGGAATATTCGGGTAAACTTTTAATTGGCTTCTTTGGCTTCCTCTGCAGCCTGCAGTCTGTTTTTCGGGGGATGCACGCTGTAGCCTTCCCTCCCTCCCCTACCTCGGGAAATATCAGGGATACGCTCGCGGCAGTTCACCAGAAAAGCCAAACAAAGACCGCCACAGATGCTGGCAAATTAACAAGTATGAAGACGTTGCGGGCCTTTTTTTTGGCGTGCGCCCTGAACGTCGGTGTGATGAACTACTCGCACAAAACGAGCAGAATTAAACTGTTAAGCCATTAAGCTCTAAACTTCATGAAAAATAATAGCACCAAAAGCTGACAGCTTAATCCGGATCGTGCGTTGCGTATCCTATTTCATCGCCTGATTCAGTTCGAGCAAATCCCACTTGTTTCCATAGAGGTCCTGAAAAACGACCACTGTTCCGTAGGCTTCAACCCGCGGCTCTTCGCTGAAAACCACGCCATTCGCTTTCATCCGTTCGTAATCGCGCCGGAAGTTGTTGGTTTCCAGAAACAGAAAAACACGGCCGCCGGTTTGGTTGCCCACAAACTGAGCCTGCTCGCTGTTTCCGGCCTGCGCAAGAAGCAGCTTCGTTCCGCCGGAATTTGGGGGTGCTACCAGCACCCAGCGTTTCCCGGCACCGAGATCGGTATCTTCGACCAAAGTGAACCCAAGCTTTTTGGTGTAAAAGGCAATGGCATCGTCGTAGTTTTCGACTACCAGGGTGATGCAGCCAATTTGCTGCCGCACTATTTCAGCCATTCAGGCTTCCTCTTCATTTAAAAATAAAACGGATTCTGCACGGTCCGGAAATGTTCGGAAAAGCACAGCATTCAATCTTAAAAATCCTCGCGGTTTGTGCGCCACCAATAGGCGGCGGCGAAAACCGCACCCCACATCAGGGAGAGCATCACTTTGGCAGCATCAAGACTCACGGACTCCGCACCACCGGCAATCACCCGCAGCGGACTCGGAATCAGGCCGTTGAGGCTGTTCACCGGCAGGAAATCGCTGAGGCCACTCGGATCAATCCATCGCACCACAGCCTCGATAAACAGGCTCCAGAACAGCACAACCAAAAAAGAGCCGGCGGTATTTTTGAGGAAGCTGTTCACGAGCAATGCCATCATCACAAAAACAAAAAAGTACAGGATGTAGGTGAGCAGAAACGGAAAAACCGCGCTCATATCTGCCGCTGAAATCAGGATGCCGCGGTTCCAGGCCAGGCCAAAGGTCGCACCCGAGAGCAGCAGCACGGCCGAAAGGCTGAACAGAGCTGCAAGCGCGATGTCGCTAAGTACCAGCCCGGCGCGGTTCTGCCCTTCCAGCAAATACTGCCGGCGCAACCCGAAGCGGTAATCGCGGTTGGTGAAGCTCACCATGAGCAGCACAAACAGATGAACGCCGTAGCTGCCGGCGAACATCAGGTAGTGCCAGAGTCCGCTGCCGTCGAGGGCGAAAAAGCTGCCGAGGTCAAGCTGTTGCTCGTTCACGGTTAGCTCCGCGGAGAAAAAGATGCGGAATATTAGGGGCACAAAAGCCGCATAAAGGGCAAGCACGAGCCAGAAGAGCGGATAAAACCGGAGCTTGAGAAAGTGCACGGTAAGCAGGGCTTTCACGGGCGGTCCTCCAGGGCTTTGAGGAAAGAGGTTTCGAGGCGGGTGTGTACCTGCTGCAGGTGGCTCAGGTACAGGCCGTTGCCGCTGAGGTAGCGGTTGAGGGCGGCGGCATCGGTGCCGGGTTTGAGGCGTAGCTGAAGGCGGCCTTCGGCTTCCGCCGGCTGCGTGCTCAGAACGGCCTCATGCTGCTGAAGCAGCCGCAGCAGTTCAGGCAGGTTTTCGGGGGGAACGCCGATTTCGAGCAGCAGACCGGCTTCGGTTTCGGCCGCGCTTCCGGCGCGAAGATCGCGGACTTCGAGCAGACGCCCCTGCTTCAGGATGGCGGCGTGCGTGCACACTTTTTCGACCTCATCCAGCAGGTGGCTCGCGAGAATGATGGTCCGGCCCTCGGCGGCAAGCTGCACAATCAGCTGCCGGATATCGATGATGCCCTGCGGATCGAGGCCGTTAGTCGGCTCATCGAGAATGAGCACGCGCGGGTCGGAGAGCAGCAGCGCGGCTATGCCGAAGCGCTGCTTCATACCGAGGGAAAATGCCCGCAGCGGACGGTCGGCCGCCCCGCTGAGGCCCACTTTTTCGAGTATCTGCGGGATTACGGCGGCGCGCTTTTGCGCATCCAAGCCGCGAAGCCGGGCCAGGTGCCCGAGCTGTTCTTCGGCGCGCAGCTTGGGCAGGAAGTTGGCTTTTTCAATAATCGCGGCGACTTGCGCGGAAGGCTGGTTTTCAGCGGCACCTTTCCAGGCGTAGGTGCCGGCGGTGCGGTGCACAAGACCGGTGATGGCGGAGAGCAGCGTCGTTTTGCCGCTTCCGTTGGGGCCAAGCAGGCCAAAAACGGCACCCTCGGGTACCTCAAGCGAAACGCCGTCGAGGGCGCGGATACTGCCGTAAACTTTGGTCAGACCGGAAAGCCTGAGAACTGATTCCATATTTGCAGGGTAACTGATTGGGAGAGCAAGCCCAAAGGTACGAATTAATCTGCCGCTTGTTGAGGGAATCGAAACCGGCCCGCCTGCGTTTTTCACGCTACGCCCCCCGCCGGTTTGCCTGAGCCGGGCTGAGGTGCTATTTTCACCGGGGAGCTTCCTCATCACCCTAAAAAAAGAATCCCATGTGCGGCCGCTACGTGCGCTTTTCGACCAAAACAGAGCTTGAGCATCATTTTGAATCCGAATTCAAAATTGACGGGGAAGCAGGCGCGAGCTACAATGTAGCTCCGGGCACCCTCAACCCTGTGGTGCTTACGGGCCGGGCGCAGACCCGCGGCATCACGCTGATGAAATGGGGCCTGATTCCGCCCTTTGCCGATACGCCCAATATCGGCTACAAAATGATGAATGCCCGCTCTGAGACGATTCATGAGAAGCCGAGCTTCCGGCCGGCTTTTGAACGCAAGCGCTGCCTTGTGCCGGCCAACGGATTTTTTGAATGGCAGCAAACGGGGTCGGCGAAAATTCCGCACTTCATCAGCCTGCAAAACGAGCCGCTGTTCGCGTTTGCGGGTTTGTTTGAGCGCTGGCTTGGTCCGCAGAACGAGGCGGTTTTCAGCTACACCATCATCACCACGCAGGCCAATCCGCTGCTGGCACCGCTGCACGAACGCATGCCGGTGATCCTCCGGCCCGAACAGTACAACCCATGGCTCGACCCGGCTCAGCGCGATACCGAAGCCCTGCGCGCCCTGCTGCAGCCCTACCCCGCCGAAGAAATGAGCCTTTGGGAAGTGCCCGGTGATGTGAATAAGGCCACGGTAAATCACCCGGATTTAATCAAACCGGGAAGCGGCAGCCTTCAGGCGCCGGGTCTTTTTTCGTGAAGTGCCCCTCAGGGCAGGGTGAAGGCATGTTTTTTGGGCGGGTCCGGAAGGTTTTGAAATAGGTTTTTCTCTATTAAAACCACCGCAGGTGCGACCCCGCTGGGGTCGGATATTGGGGGCTGCGGCTTTTTGCTATAAACATGCGACCCTTCTGGGGTCGGGAGTTTGGGTGCGGGTGCCGTCTTTGCTAAAAATATCTATCTCCTTTAGGGTCGGGAGATTGAAAGCCGCGGGTGGTGAAAACTTTGGGGATTTTCAGAATGGGGGAAAGTCAGCTTGTTCAAACTGCGGGTAATTGCAAAAAAGGTGCAGCCTTTGGGCGCCTACTCTTTTTTAGGCTCGGTGAAGGATACCTCGTTTTGCCCGGGCTCTTTGCCGATTTGCTCTTCCATTTCTTTGCGGAGCTTCTGAATGGTGAGTCCGCTGGTGAGGGAGCCGTTTTTGGAAACCGAAATGCGGCCGGTTTCTTCAGACACAATCACCACAAAAACGTTGTTGGTTTCACTGATGCCCACAGCCGCCCGGTGTCGGGTGCCAAACACGGAGCTGATGTTAGGGTTCTGGCTGATGGGCAGGTAACAGCTTGCTGCCACGATTCGGTCGTCACGGATTACGACGGCGCCGTCGTGCAGGGGCGTGTCTTTCTGGAAAATGGTTTCGAGCAGCTGCGCCGAAACAATGGCATCGAGGCGCTGACCCGCATCAACGAGGTCCTGCAGGGCGGATGCGCGCGCAAATACGATGAGGGCGCCGGTTTTTACCCGCGCCATGTTTTTTACAGCGGTGATCACTTCCTCAATCACCTGGTTGGATTCGTTGGTTTTGAAGAAACGGTCGAAGCTTGTGTTATGACCGATGCGGTAGAGCAGCTTGCGGATTTCAGGCTGGAAGAGAATTACGAGTGCAAGAATACCAACATCGGTAATGCGCAGCAGGATGAAATTGATAGTAGTGAGGCCAAGCACACTCACAATGGCATTTACCGAAAAAATGACGATAAGTCCGAAAAATACAGAGATCGCAAAAGTACCGCGGATGAGGGTGTACAGATAGTACAAAGCACCGGCAATAAGCATGGTTTCAACCAGCTCTTTGATGCCAAAATCCAGAAAACCAAAAAAAGTCAAGCGGGCTCCGTGCTGTAGTTACCGTGTGGAATAGTCGCGAACTGCTGTAAATATACGAATTGAATCGGAGGCTTCCTGCACATCATGTACACGAATGATGCCGGTACCGGCCATAAGCGCATGGTAGTGCAGGGCGATGGTGCCGGCGAGGCGGCCTTCAACCGGTCGCTGCTGCAACAGCTCTCCGATCATGGATTTACGGGAGGCTCCTACAAGTACGGGATAAGCAGCCTCGGCAAGGCGATGAAGGCCCCCGAAAAGCCTCAGGTTGTGTTCGAGGCGTTTCCCGAAGCCGATGCCGGGGTCGATAATGATGTGTTTCACCCCGGCCTTATGCGCAAGCTCAGCCTGCACGGCAAGAAACTGCTGCACTTCTGCGAGCACGTCGTCATATTGCGGGTTGCGCTGCATGGTTTTGGGAATGCCCTGCGCGTGCATGATTACGAGAGCCGCGCCGTATTCAGCGGCTAACTTGGCTTTCTGCGGGTCGCGCTGAAGCCCGCTTACGTCATTTATGATGTGCGCACCGGCATCGAGGGCGGCTTTGGCAACTTCGGCTTTCATGGTATCAGCCGAGAAGAGCAGCTCGGGGAAGGCTTTCACAGCCTGCTCAAACACGGGCTGCACCCGCCGGATTTCCTCCTCTGCGTGTACGGGCTCACTGCCGGGCCGGGTAGATTCACCTCCGATATCGATTATTTCGGCCCCCTGTGCGGCCATTTCTTCTATCCGCTTCAGGGCGGAGGTTATGGATTCGAAGCGCCCTCCGTCAGAGAAAGAATCGGGGGTTACGTTCAGTACGCCCATCACTGCGGGCCTGAGCAGTAGTTTGGTTTTTGTGAGTCGGGATAGCATACACTTGTATTCAGATAAACTTACAGCAAGGTTAAGGGTACATCAAAATAAAAAAGCCGCTGAGGAAACCCCAGCGGCTCATCAAACAGATCAGACTGTATTACCAGTCCTGCACAATATCATCAACTGATTTTTCTTTATCAGCCCATTCATCTGCCTCGGGCATGGGGTCAACAGTTTCGTTGATCACTTTATCGTCCCATTTTTCAGCGAGTTTTTCATTCCACTCGATGTAGTGTTCCCACTTTTCGGGCACTTCATCATCAGGAAATATTGCTTCAACGGGGCACTCAGAAACGCAGGCATCACAATCGATGCAATCATCCGGGCTGATTACCAAAAAGTTGGGGCCCTCACGGAAGGCATCAACGGGGCAAACCGATGCGCAGTTGGTATATTTACAATTGATACAGGGTTCTGTTACTACGTAGGCCATATTTAGCTGGTATTTGTTGAGCGGTTAGCAGACGTTAAATCTTTCTGATACAATCTAATCAGGCACAAATGTATCGTGATGTGAAATTAGAACCAATTCAAATTGAAATCCATTCACGAATTTCCGGATACCTATTTACCGCCTGTTTACAATCGGCTTCAATACAGCCGGGTCACCGTCATTGGGTGCAGGCTCAATATTTAACAGATAGGCCATCAGTTCATAAATATGCACAACAGAAAAGGGCTCAATCACTTTGCCCTGATGGAAATCGGGGCCGGCAGCCAGGAAAAATGAGTGCATATCCGGGTAGGCATTATCAAAACCATGCGTACCTGCCAAAATGCCACGGCGCTCGAAAAACGACCGGCTTGTGATTGTCCAGCCTAAATCAGCAACTGCTACAACATCCGGTACGCGGTGATGGCCGCCAAAGCGCCAGCGCTCCGGCAGGTCTTGTTTCATATATACCCGAAAGTTGTCTTCAGCGGCTTTCAGCTGATTGTAAACGAGTTCGGTATTGCCTTCCGTAGGCTGCAGCATCACTACCGGCGACCAGTTGATGACATTAACATGATCGAGATCAATGATGTCATCAAGAAACACGAGGCGGTCCTCTGAGAGGTCGATCATGCCGTGATCGGAAGTGATGAGGATGTTGACTTTCTGCCCGAGACCGTGCGCGTTCAGGCCGTTAATGAGCTGCCGGAGGATGCCGTCCACATACGTGAGGGCTTCCATGGTTACTTCATGATAGGGACCGTGTGAGTGCCCGCGGCTGTCAACACGACTGAAGTACAGGGTAATAAAATCCGGGCGGCTATCATCTTCGAGGGTAAGCCAGGTTAGCACTGAATCAACCCGTGATTCGTAGGTCACGGAATTGTCATAGGTGTACCAGCGGGTCGGGCGCACGCCCATAATTTCGGCTTCAGAACCCGGCCAGAACATGGTTGCGGTGCGTACATGCTGCTTTTCAGCGGTTACCCAAAGTGGTTCGCCTCCGTACCAGCGCCCGTCGCCCACTGCCGAACGGTCACTAAGGCGGAAGAAACGACCGATTTCTTCATCAAACATGGTGTTTGAAATTACACCAGTGTTTTCGGTGTAAAGGCCGGTTACCAGCGAATAGTGGTTCGGAAAGGTAGAAGTCGGGAAAACCGGAATCATGGATTCAGCCATAACTCCACTTGTAATCAGGCTGTCGAGGGTAGGTGTATCCGTATGCTCCAAATAGGAGGGCTTCAGACCGTCAATAGAAATAAGAATTAGGGGTACCCGATCCTTTCTTTCCTGATTGCAGGCGGAAAAAAACAAGAACAAAACAATAATAAACAGTAATTTACGCTTCATTTGGCTTAATTATATACAATAAGTTATGGAATCTCTAAAATAGCTCTTTACAATTTAAGCTCATGTGCCTTTCACGTATTTTTATGCAGGGGTAAAGGTGGTTTATAGATTCTAACAACACGCTTACAGAACAGAAAAGGCCACCTCTTTACGAGGCAGCCTTTTCTGTTTATTACCGGGAATACCAGTAGTGCAAACTACTACCGCGATTAGTTAAAGAGGTAGCGCACACCAACCTGAGCACTCCAGGTGCTGGCAATGCTGATGTTATCGCGGAAGCTTTCGCTGAGGTCGCCGCCGGAAGGCAGGTTCACGTTGAAGCGTGCGTTGCCGTTGGCATCAGCACCGCGGTAAACCATCGGGTTACGCTGCACCGGTACACGGGCAACACCCCAGGTGTTATTGAGCAGGTTGCCGACGTTCAGCACATCGAAAGTAAGCTGCAGGCGGTGTGTCTGGAAGGAAACATCCTGAGAAACGCGCACATCGAAACGGTGCAGCCAGGGCAGTTTGGCGCCGTTACGCTCGGTTACCTTGCCGCGGTTGCTGCTCAGGTAGTCGTCCTGCTCGATGAAAGCATTCAGGATTTCCCACTGCTGCGCAGCGGTAAGCTCCACGTTTCCATCGCTGTCAAGCAGATCTACCAGCTGTGATTCCTCGAAGTTACGCGGCACGTACATCAGGCGAACACCAGAACCGTCGCCGAAGCTGCCGGCATAGGTGTAGCTGTAACGGCCCTGATCACCACCCACATAAATAAGGGAGATGTTGGTAGGGAACTGTGCTGCAAACATGCGGGTGCTATAGGTAGCCTGGGCTACGATACGGTTCGGGGTATCGAAGCGGGAGTAACCGATTTCGGGGTTGTTCCGGTCATCCTGTACTACATCAGGCCAGAGTGACTGCGCCTGTGAGCCGCCAATCAGACCGTAGTCACGGGCACGGCTCCAGGTGTAGTTCAGGCTGGTAAACAGGCCCATATCCCAGGTTTTTTCCAGACCGAGATTCACTGAGGTGTAGTTCCCTTTGTTAATGTTGGTGAGGTAGTACACTTCACGCAGGCCGGAACCGGCTGCACCGGGAAGCTGCTGTGTGTAGGTGTTGTACTGAACACCAGCTACGTTAACTGACTCACCGGTGGGCTGGTGCGCGAGGTTTACAGCCAGCGGGCTGTTGTAATCCTGCGAGTAGATGAACTCAAAGGTACCTACCATATCGAAAGGCAGGCGCTGATCAACCGCAATATTGGTACGCCATACCTGCGGGAGCTTGAAATCATCGGCGGTCAGGTTGATCTGACTTGGTATTTCCGCATCAAGTGAAGCAGGATCCGGGCGGTAAACATTAGGATCAGCCTGGAAACCCTGCCATGCCGGGGCGTTGCCTGTACCCCAGTCGTCAGCAAAATAGCCGCGCTGACCGCGGGTTACACCGTTTGCATTCAGCTGGTTAGAGATCCACACGAAAGGCAGACGGCCGGAGAACAGACCTGTACCACCACGCAGCTGTGTACTACGGTCGCCGAATACGTCGTAGTTAAAGCCGAGTCGGGGCGACCAAAGCGGATTGATACCCGGGAAGGCACTTACATCAGGAACGATGTTTGAGCCGCCGCGCGGGTTCGGAATAGAAAGGTTGAGCGCTTCGATGGCCTCGTTTCGTGGCGCATCGATGGGGTAGAACGGCATATCTACCCGCAGACCGGCTGTGATTTTCAGATCGCGGTTTACCTGAAATTCATTCTGCAGATACAGAGCTACCTGAGCAAAAGAAACTTCGTCAAGCGGCAGCACGGTCGGGTTATCAACATCGTAGGTATAACCGATCGCGAAGTGCGAAGGGCGTACGCTTGTGTCACCGTCAATTACGGAGCGGACGAAATCATCGTAAGTTGCATAGCGGTACCATGAGTTCCAGACCGGGTTGAAGGCGTTGGCAAAAGTCATGTACTCAAATGAGGCACCGGCTGTAATCGTGTTGCGGCCGGTGAAGTACGTAAGCGTGTTCTCTACATTAAATGTGTCGTTTTCGAGCAGGTTACCAACAGTGAACAGCTCGTTACCGATCGACATATAGTACACGTTCGGGTTGCCGCCAAGGGGCTCCATTACTTCAATCATAGGGAATACGTCGCCGCCGGGCACACTGCGCTGCTGCGGGGTACTCCAGGTGTTCCCAATCCGGAAACTGTTAGCCAGGTTGTTGCCAAATGAAGAATTCAGCTCGGCAACGATAGAAGTTACCGTTGCATCCGTTGAGTAGTGTGAGTTGCGGAAGGTGATGGCTTCCGGACCAAAACGGTTGGTGTTTCTGTAGCGCTCAGACCCGGGGAACCCGCGGATACTGTTGCCGTTTACGAAGTTATCCACGAAGGAGTCGAACAAATTGAAGCGTACCATCGCACGGTGCTGCTGATTGATGTTGAAATCAAGGCGGGCATTTACACGCAGGGCTTCGTTGCCGAAGGCGATGTCTTCAAAACGACCGGGATCGAAGTCGTAGATATCCCGGATGCTGTCGCGCACAAACTGCGCCTGCTCGATGGGCACCCGTGTGATCTGCGCGCCGTCAGGGCTTTGGCCCGGACGAAGTGCACGACGGTTGTCGCCGGGGTTGTCGGCTTCTTCCTGCTCAATATTAAAAAAGAAGAAAAGACGGTCTTTAATGATCGGGCCGCCTACAGATGCCCCGATGGTACGGGTGAAGGTATCTTCTACATTGATTTCATTATCACCGATTTTGGTACCGAGGAAATCCTGGTTGCGGTAAAAGATGTAGCCTGTACCGCGGAACTGATTGGTACCGCTTCGGGTGATGGCGTTTACGTTGGCACCGGTGAAACCACCCTGGCGCACATCATAAGGAGCAAGGTTAATCTGTACTTCTTCAATCACATCAATGCTGATCGGGTTTCCGGCAGCGAACTGCGCATCACCCAAACCAAAATTGTTGTTGTACACATTACCGTCAATAGTGTAGTTGTTGAAGCGGTTGTCGCGGCCGGCAAAGCTGGTTCCGCTGCTTTGCGGGGTAAGCTTGGTGAGGTCGTTGATGCTTCTGGTAATGGTCGGGATGCTCGCAATCCGGTCAGAAGTTACGTTGGTTGAAGCGCCGGTACGCTCCTGATTGAAAATGCGGTCGCCAAGGGCAGTAACCACAAACTCTTCCAGCTCGATATCTTCAGAGCTAAGGGTTACGTTCTGCACGTAGGTTTCTCCAAGGCGGAGGAACACATCTTCAATTACAAAAGTACGGTATCCCACAAATGAGACCCGGATGGTGTAGGGGCCGCCAACACGCATATTGGAGATCCGGTAGGAACCGTCAACAAGGGTGGTGGTACCGAAGGTAGTTCCGGATGGCGTGTGAACTGCGGTCACGTTAGCGCCGGGAAGGGTTTCCCCGGTAGTATCAGTTACAACCCCGGTGAGGGTAGAGGTCGTAACGCCCTGGCCAACAGCCAGAACGGGTATCATCAACAAACAAAATACGGTCAGTATAAATGACTTCATGTTCATTTTTTGAAGTGAATAATTAAGGATTGTACAGCAAGCCTAATTTACCACTTCGGGACCTTATCTTAGTTTATCATGCTGTTAACTTTTTTCAGACGGCTATATTTAAAACTGCTATAAATTAAGGATTGAAGAAACGGTTTGTCGCATTTTTGGGCTTTACAATCTCACCCTAAATTTTATTTTGCCTGATGCTGTCGCGGTAAAATTGCACTAAAAGCTGTTGCGACGCCCCTCCGTAGTGCAGCACAAAGATTACCGCGAAAATAAACTGCAGCCGCACAAAGCCGTTTTGCCTGTATTTTCTTGCAGAGGTCGTTACCTCGCCCGGCATCACCACAAATGTGTTCCGCTTTCTGAGCAGCCTTACCAGCTCGTTATCTTCCATCACAACCAGCGACTCATCGAAGCGGCCGACGGCATCAAACACCTCCCGCGTCACAAAAAGGCTCTGATCTCCGAACCTGAACGGCAGCAGATCGAAGCGGGTAAACCAGGCATACAGGCGCATCACGGCATGGGGCTCATCAAATGCGAGGCGGTAGCAGCCTGATTCCCGGCCTTCTTTAGCGCGGGCTCTAATTTCATCCAGAAAGCCGGCTGGCGGGTACGAATCGGCGTGCAGGAAGTACAGCAGCGCGCCCCTGCTTTGTGCGGCGCCGTAGTTCATCTGCGCGGCACGGCCCTTCCGGGGCGACTGCAGCACAACGGCCCCGGCTTCGCGGGCTTCGGCTTCGGTTCCGTCGTCGCTGCCGGCATCAATCACCAGGCATTCGGCATGGCCGTCGGCTTTTAGCAGCGGCATCAGAAAACGAACCAGCTTCCCGATTTCGCCCGCTTCCCGGTAGGCGGGGATGATGATGCTCACAAAGACTTTGCTCACACCTTGTCTCCTTCCCCTTCTCCCGCAAATACCGTTTCCGGCAGCAGATGGCTGAGGCGCCGCAGATCCTGCGCATCATCCAGATCGCTCAGTTCGCTCATCAGCGCGTAGCCGACCCGCTTTCGCTGCAGGATGGCGAGGGTTTCATCCAGCACCTGCGCATGGCTCCAGCGCGCAAGTTCAAAGATGCCGGGTACGAGGGCCGTCATGCCGAGCAGGAAATAGCCACCATCGGTGGCAGGGCCAGCCACAACCGGGGCGGCATCGAGGTAGCGGTAAGCCTCCCCAAGCACGGCGGGCGACATCTGCGGACAGTCGCTCCCGATAATGAGCACTTTTCCGAAGCCATCCTCAAAAACTTCTTTGAAGGCATTTTCCATGCGCAGCCCCAGCGTTTCCCCCTGCTGCACCCGAAGCCGGAACCCCGCCGGCATCGCAAAACCCGGATCGCCGGACTCCGACATGTATGCGAAAACTTCGGCCCCGCTTTCATCCGCTGCCTTGAGCGTGAGCTGCACCATAGCGCGGTACACCGCCAGCGCCTGCTCCTCCCCCACCGAGCGGGCGAGGCGCGTTTTCACCCGGCCCTTCACCGGGCGTTTCAGAAAAACGATGAGCGCTTTTTTTTCGGGGGATGTGTTTCCGGGCTGCATCATCACGCTTTCGCCGTAGCGCCTCCGCAGCTGCTGCCCGCTCCGGCCGTGCACCCGAAGCAGTGCTGATCTACGATAATATTGCGGGCATTGAGCGCCTCCGGATCAAAATCACGGATATGCCGGCTGCTTTCCGTTTCGACCGGAATTTCGAGCATCTGATTGAAGTCGCAGTCGTAGAGGATGCCGTTCCAGGCCACCGAAATGGTGTTGCGGCACATCACCCCGGCCGCAGCTGAGGGGTTGTAGGCCTCAACCAGCTTTTGCATGTAGGCATCCAGATTGCCTGACTGTATCAGAAACTCGAGGTAGCGGCTGATCGGCAGGTTGGTGATGGTGAAGAGCTTGCTGAACTCGATACCGTGCCGGCGCCGGAGGTTGGTTCGGAAATCGGCCTCAAGTGCAGCCTGATCGGCCGGCAGAAAAGCCCCGGCAGGATTGTACACAAGGTTAAGCTCAAGGCCGGTTTCCGGCATGCCGTAGCCGATGCTGTTGAGGTGCAGCAGGGCCTCGACCGAGCGGTCGTAGGTGCCCTCGCCGCGCTGCTTGTCGGTCGTGAACTTGTTGTAGAACGGCAGCGAGCAGGTCACTTCCATCCGGTGCTTTTTGAAGAATTCCGGAAATGCGCGGTACTTCGGGTTGGTCACCAAAATGGTGAGATTCGACCGCACAATGATTTTCCGCCCCGGCTTGCTGATGCGCTCCGTGAACCACTCAAAATCGGGGTGCATCTCGGGTGCGCCCCCGGTAAGGTCCACCGTTTGGGCGTCGAGCTGTTCGATGGCGCGGATGCAGTGCTCCAGATTTTCGCGGCTCATCATCTCCTTGCGGTCGGGGCCGGCATCTACATGGCAGTGCTTGCAGGTCATGTTGCACATGTAGCCCAGGTTCATCTGGAAAATTTCGATGCCGGTCGGCCGCAGCGGGTACAGCCCGCTCTGTTCGAGCATCTGATGAAAGCGCGGCAGGGTGCACAGCACGGGCGTCTCGGAATTGATCACGCGCAGCTGTTCTTTGGGATCTTTCAGCGCGTGCCCTCTTGATACAAGTGAAGCAACCTTCATTACATACCCAGTTTTTTGGCCTTGTTCATCATCTGCACCCCGTGCACCAGCGAAGCCCCGCCGCGGATGGCGCAGGCTACGTGCACCGCTTCCATCATCTGCGCTTCGTTTGCTCCTTTTTCGAGGCTCGCTTCGGTGTAGGCGTCGATGCAGTACGGGCACTGCACCGTATGAGCAACGGCGAGGGCGATCAGGGCTTTTTCGCGGGCTGTGAGTTCGCCTTCCTCAAAAACCGAACCATAGTAGTCGAAGAACTTCTTAGCCAGTTGAGGTTCAAATTCGGCTATATCACCAAACTTACCGAGGTCTTTAGGGTTGTAATAAGAATTTTCCATAAAAGTTTACTGCTGCTGATATTAGTGATGATTATTCTGACTCCTGTCTCGTTTAAAATACTAAAGCCCGGCTGTATTGTTCCCCCGGATTTGCCCCCGGGCCGCTAATGCAAAAAAACCTGACCGCACCGAATGGCCGCAAAAAGCAGGGGATAAATCATTTTATCATAAATAGGCATGGAATTTATATCTTAGTAACCGGCAATTTATCATATTTGAACCCCCAACTATTTATCATTTCTATGAAAAAATCAATCGCATTATATGTTGTGATGCTGAATCTCGTGCTTGCATTCAGCCTTTTTAATCAGACAGAAAAAGTTCAGGCGCAATCTACTGACGGACTTACGGGCGTTGGCATCATCCTCGGTGAACCAACCGGGCTTGCAGGCCACTATTTCCTCACAGAAAACACCGCGCTTGCCGCAGGCCTTGCATGGTCTTTCTCCGGCAGCAACCGCCTTCACATTCACATCGACTATCAGATTAACAACTTTGATCTCATTTCGGTTGAACACGGCAAACTCAGTTTCTACTACGGAATCGGCGGCCGTATCCAAATCCGTGAAAACCGGGACGACAAACTCGGCGTACGCATTCCGCTTGGCTTAAACTACTTCTTTGCTGAGGGTCCTTTCAGTGTTTTCATCGAAGCAGTTCCTGTGCTCGACCTTGTTCCCGGAACTGATTTTGGCGCGAACGGCGGTCTGGGCTTCCGCTACCACTTCTAAACCGAACAGCTAAACCCGCACACAAAGCTGGTCCGCCCGGCTTAAAAACTACCCCCGCATGTTAATTTTTGGGGGAAACTCCGTGCGCATCACTGGCTGCAGTGCTGGCAAAAAATCCCAAATCAACGGCCTGTCCCCTGCTTTTTGATGCCGGCGCCCCTCAGCGCCAAACCATCCCGGGCATGATCTCACATTCGGGCCGGGTCCGAAAGTCCGCGTACTCAAAATAACAGAAGCCTGATTTCAAGCAGGAAATCAGGCTTCTGTTGTTTACACAAAAGGGATCAGTAAATGCGCTCAGCTTTTTTGCTGATACAAATGCACATCGCGCTGCGGGAACGGGATGCTCAGGCCTTCCTTATCGAAGGTGCGGTAAACCTGCTCATTCATTTTGAAGAATACGCCCCAGAAATCGCCTGAATTAACCCAGGCACGTACCACAAAATCGACCGAGCTGTCGCCGAGCTCTTTCACGGCAATGAAGGGAGCCGGATCTTTGAGGATGCGCTCATCGGCTTCAATCAAACGGTTAAGCACTTCATAAGCTTTGTCAACATCATCCCCATAAGCGATGCCGAAGGTCCAGTCCACACGGCGGGTGGGCATCATCGAAAAGTTCGTCATAGAACTTGTGGCGAGCCCGCCGTTGGGGATGATAATCACTTTATTATCGGGCGTATGCAGTATGGTATTAAAAACCTGTATTTCCTTCACAGTACCCATATGCCCCTGTGCCTGAATAAAATGCCCGATGTTGAAAGGCTTGAAGAGCAGAATCATCACCCCGCCGGCGAAGTTCTGGAGAGTACCGGAAAGAGCCAGACCAATAGCCAGGAAAGACGCACTCAGAATGGCAATAAATGTGGTCATCGGCAGGCCGAGTACTGAAAATGCGGTGATATACACCATTATTTTCAGGATAACATTGATCATGCTTCCGATGAAAGTTTGAAGGGCAACATCGGTTTCACTCTTTTCCAGGGCCCGTTTTACTAATTTGGTTAAAATGCCGGTAATATAGAGACCGACAACAAGCACGGCGATAGCTCCCAGTAGTTTAGGACCATAAGTAGCCACTAAACCAATCAAAAACTCAGCTTTAAAATATTCTTCCATTGTTATAATCTAATTAAGTTAAAATTCAGGAATCTTGTTTGAATCCCTTACAACGTTCAGATTTCACGTATTCATAATAGCGCAAATGTGCGTTATGGCGGGGGGAGCCTTACAAGCTGTGAAGCTGGTTCTCATTCCTCATAAAAAACACTACCATTCTGCAAATCATATTTTATGCACACTATAGATGCCGATCTGTAACCGAATACGTTTATAATTGTGATCCTTAAAATAAGAAGATACCCTTTACAGCCAAAAAGCGCTAAGGCTGCGCTTACAGATCATTTACAAATACCCTGCCCGAGGTTCAAATCCGGCACGAATCGGGCCTGTAAGCCGTTGTTACAACAATAAATTTTAACCTTTCAAATCATTTCAAATCATAATTACGCTATGAAATCCTTTTATGAGGGTACAAGCGCGCTCATTACCGGCGCTTCATCCGGAATCGGGCGCGAGTTTGCCCTGCAGCTTGCAGCCCTCGGCAGCACGCCTGTACTGGTTGCAAGGCGCAAGGACCGGCTCGAACAGCTGGCCGACGAAATCCGCACCAAGTATCAGATTGAAGCCTGCGTTATCGCTGCCGACCTTGCCCTGCCACATGCTGCTGCCGCCTTGTACAGCCACACACAGGAAGCCGGTCTGAAACCGGATATTCTTATAAATAATGCCGGTTTTGGGTTTCAGGGTGCTTTTTTGAAAGGTGATGCCCGTACCTACCATGAAATGACCATGCTGAACATCACGGCTCTCACCGAGCTAACCTACTTTTATCTGCCGGCAATGGTTGAACAGGGCAAGGGTGGTATTCTTAATGTTGCATCAATGGCAGGCTTTGCTCCCATCCCCTATTTTGCAGTGTATGCCGCCACCAAAAGTTACGTTAACAGCCTGGGATGCGCCCTATGGCACGAGATGAAACAAACCGGTGTGCATGTATCAACGCTTTGCCCCGGCCCCGTTCAGACTGAATTTTTCCAGGTATCGGGGGCCAGGCCTGAAGACCTGCCCGTTCGGAACATCCAATCTGCCCGGGAGGTTACCGAAGTTGCCCTTTACGCACTTTCCAAAAACGAAATGCTGGTACCTACATCAGCAACTCTGAAAGTTATGCATAAAATAAGCACCATTGTACCGCTCAAAGCCAACATGAGCACTGCCGCGGCTTTCATGAAAAACAAATAAGTATCTGCAAATGCCGCTGCACAGCTTCTGCCATGCCTCTTCACAAGTTCTTTCTTTTGTGGGGAGGCATTTTTTTATGTGTAAAATGAACTTAATTTGATAACTTCGGAATCTGTATCATTGCTCAATCGCAATCCACTAATAGATTCTTACAAACTTACCACAGGAAGCATGCAGACTGAAGCGAACAGTTCGGATGAAGTTTTATTCGAAAATGATTACTGCCTCGTTACAAGCGAAGGCAACCTCACTCTTAAAGCCAACGCTTTATTTGAAACCAAAACCATCGAACAGGGGCTCACAGCCGACACTGCTGCTGCGCGTATAGCCCACTTCGAGCAGGCTTTCGCTGCCCTTGAGCGGCAGCAGCGCGAAAAAATTGCCGGGCTTCCGGCACTTTTCAGCGAAGAGGAAGCCCTCAAAGCCAAAGCGGAGCTCACAGGCACCTTAGAGACCGCTGCTGCCATCGGTGATTTTGAAGCGCTTCACACTGCACTTACTTCCGAAATTAATGCAAAAGTCGTAGCTGCTGAAACAGCCTCCGACACAGCTGATGAAGCTGAAGCGCCTGCTGAGGTTTCATCCGAAGAGCCGCAGGCTGAAGCTGAAGCGGAAACCGCAACCGCAACCGCAACTGAAGGCGAAGGCGAAGTCGAAGGCGAAGGTGAAGCTGAAACTCCGGCAACTGTGGCTGAGCCGGCAGCCGAAGCAGCAAGCTCGGAAGCGGAAGCCGAAGAACTCAGCCCGGAGCAGTTCTACCGCCGCCTCACCGAAAAAGCAGCGGCTCTTGCTGAGGTCAAAAATACCAAAGAAGCTTCCGGTCAGTACGATCAGCTCAAAGAAGCCTGGAAATCAGGCCCGGCTTTTGACCATGTTGATTACTACAAGCTTAAAGACAAGTTCGAGCAGGTTGAAAAAGACCTGGAAACCCGTCGTCTTGAATATCAGAAGCAGCAGCAGCAAAAACGCGAAAATAACCTCAAATTCAGAGATGAGCTGCTTGGCCGTATCCAAAAAATTATCGACTCCAAAAAATGGAAGGCTTCCGGTGAAATCAGCGGCCTGAAGCGGAAGTTTGAAAGCGTAAAACCGCTGCCACAAGAAGGCACCGAAGCTCAGGAAGCCCGCCTCAAAGAACTTTCTGAAGTGTTTGAAGCACACCGTGTTGAATACATCGTGGAAATGCGCAAAAAGGAAGAAGAAAATGAGCAAGGCAAGCGCCTGATTCTCGATAAAATGAAAATCACTATTTCCAAAGCTAACGAAAATACAACCGACTGGGATCAGCTCGATGCTGAGCTGAATCAGCTGGCAAAAGACTGGCGCAAAATCGGTCGGGTTGCTAAAGAAGTTGAAGATCAGCTTTGGAATGAATTTCACCAACTTCGCGACAAATTGAGCGAGGTCCGGCTTGAGTTCGACCAATCCTACCGGGAAGCAACTGAAGAGAATATCCGCAAGCGCGAAGCCCTCATTGAGAAGGCAAAAACGCTAAAAAATGCTGAGAGCCTGGCTGAAGCCTCCCGTGATATCAATAACCTGCATAAGCAGTGGAAAGAAATCGGCCCCATCCCGCAGAAAAAAAACGATGAACTATGGGAAACGTTCAAAGCTGCTACCGACGAGTTCAACAACTACCGTTCTGAAAACAGTGAGCGAATAATCGAGGAAGAAAACCAAAACCTCGAGCAGCGTGAAAAACTCATTCAGCAGATTGAAAAGCTTATTGAAGACGGTGCATGGAAAGGCAGCACTAAAAATGCAGAAGATATTTTCGAGAAGTGGAAAAGCATCGGCCCGGTACCCCGCAGAAAGTCAAACTCTACCTGGCGGGCTTTCCGCAAGCTGATCGATACCTACTACAAAAACCGGCGGGAACATTTCAAGAATATCCGTGCTGAACAGCATGATAACCTCAAACAAAAGCAGGCTATCGTGACCAAAATCAGTGAGCTTTCTGAATCTGAAGATATAGAAGCAGCACTGGAAGAAGTAAAGCAGCTGCAGGAAGAATACAAAGCTATTGGCTTTGTACCTATCAAACAGAAAGACAAAGTTTGGGATGCTTACCGAAGTGCCTGTGATACTTTTTTTGGTAAGCTGCGTGAGCGCAGCCCCAAAGGCGGGCAACGCGGCAGCGGACGCTCCGATTACGGTGGCGGCAGAGGCGGCAGAAGCAATGCGCCGGTTTCTGAAAGCCGCAAACTATCCAACGATTTGTTCCGCCTTCGTAAAGAAGCCGACGAAATCCGCAATCAGATTCTGAATTATGCCGATACCAAAACCTACTTCAAACCCAACAAAAAGGGTCAGAAATTGATTGACGAAATTCAGAGCAACATCGATCAGGCACAACTGAAGCTGGATCAGAAAGAACTGCAGATTCAGGAACTTCAGGCTCAGCTGAACGATTTGGAGTCCGGCACCAAAGAATAGGCGTTGCCGCAGCAGCACATCCCCTCGTAAAAAAAACCCGGTTCATCAGAGCCGGGTTTTTTTTTGCATCGTTCGCAGTTATTTTGAGATAAAGCGTTAAACCGCAACAATTACAGCTGAAGGCGTACAGTAGTGCTGCCACCCTATACGACACCCGGCATCCTCCCCCTTTCGCATTCGCAGGTTTTTCTCCTTTCCCAACCATCATTCTACACCCGACTTTGCCACAACGCGCATTCAATCCTGCCCGCATCATCGACCGCCCCGGCCTGCAGTTCAGCTACCTGGGTGTTATCGGCATTGTCGTTTTTTTACTGCTTAGAAGCAGTTTTGATTTCTACATGGGCATCTCGGAAGCGCTGAATAAGCAGGAAGCTGCTGAAACAGCCCTTACTACCGCAGCCCGCCTTGGTCTACAAACGGATACGGTTAGCGTGCTCGCACTTCGGTTTCACGAACCGGCTCTGTTCCGGCAGCTGCAGCATGAGCTGCCCGGCACACCTTCCCCACAGCAAGTAAACCGCTCAGACCTGCCCATTTCCGGCTGGGATATCGGTGCCGGCCGCAAAATTGAAGAACCCGGGTTAATTGCAGGCCCCGACAATCTTTTCAGCCAATCCGGCCTGTTCCGAATCAGGCTCAGCAATCAGGGAAACATCATCTCATTCGAGACCGGTAATGACGCGCAGGTCGTTATCGGGGGCCGTCCCGATGCGCCTGGTTTAATCTCACTGGCTGACTCTGTTTTCGGCTACAACCTTTCCAATTACCTGTTCACCGAAGAGGAAAAGGACCGGGAAGGGCGGCAGCGCTTCACCTTTGAGCGCGGGTTTGCGGGCTTAGGCGGGCCACATAAGGTCACTTTTAACGTCAGTTTTCCGGCAGATAACACCGAACACTTCCTGCTCAAACAGTTTTCCGCTTCATTTACAGCCGAAAAACCGGTCCCCCTGCCCGGCTTTGGTCAGTTTTGGCAATCTACCTCTATTATGCTGTCAGTTGTGTTTTTCGCCCTTCTGATTCTGGCAACATCCGTGAGGCAGATATTCAGAGGTCGTATGGAATGGAAGCGAAGTCTCTTTATTTTCGGCAGCGTAACCTTCGCTCAGTATCTTTGGCAGGTTCTTTACCTCACCGGTACCTTTTATGCTTTTTTTGATGTATCCATCATTGCCATCGATCAGCTTTCACAGCTTATCAGTGCCAGCCTTTACGGGCTGTATGCAGCCTTTGCCTATGTAGCCTGGGAATCGCTCGCGCGTGAGCTCAAAAGCGGGCAGATACCCGTAATTGATGCCGTTTGGCGTTTCGATTTCATGAAGCATGAGGTAGGCGCCGGTATCCTCACCGGCTACGGTTTTGCCGGTTTCTACTTTGCCATTCTGGCACTGAGCCTGTACAGTTTCAACCTGTTGCTGCTCCCTCAGGACAGCCTGCTGGAAGCAAGCCGCGAAGTAGTATCATCTGCGCCGGGCCTTTCCATTTTCCTGAACAGCTGGCTGGTTTCCATGATTTTTGTAATTGCGCACGTGGGCCTGTGCTACAATATCATCTGTTTTACAACCCTTGGTGAAAACCTGCGCATGCTGCTGAGCATGCTTATTGCAGCCCTTAGTATTTTCGTACTGCTGCCCCCTTTCAGCAGCGACGGCAGCCTGTTGCAAACCTTCATCATCTGCCTGATTCTGAGCATACCGCTGGTTCTTGCTTACCGCTACTTCGGGATCGTTTCAGCCATTATTTCGTGGTTTGTCTTTTTTGCCGGGCTCCGGCTGCTCTCTCTCATCATTTTTGATGATATTTTTTATACCTGGCAAACGCTTTTCCTGATCGGTGTTTTAATCGCACCCTTCGCTCTTGGCCTGGTTTCGGTACTTTACGGCAACAAGCTCAGCACCGTAAGCTCGTATGTACCTGCTTACGAAGAAACCATCCAAAAACGGCTCCGCTCCGAAAAGGAACTCGCCATCGCCAAGGAAAGTCAATTCAACCTGCTGCCCGCTAAGGCGCCGGAACTTCCAAGACTTGACGTATTCGGGTTTTTCTCCCCTTCTTATGAAGTTGGCGGTGATTTCTATGATTATCAGGTGCTTTCCGATGCTTTAGGAAAACCCGAAAAACTGGCGCTCTCCATTGTTGACGTTTCCGGAAAAGGTATGCAGGCCGCCTTTAATGCGATTTTCACCAGCGGGCTGCTGCTGAGCCGCATTAGCACAGACAGCCCCGCCGAAGTGCTAACCCAAATTAACCCGACGCTCTGCAAAAAAACCGATCCGCACACTTTTATCACCTGTCAGGTAGGTTACATCAATCTTAACGATCTCACCCTTGAGCTTTCAAACGCCGGTCACTGCCCGCCCATGCTTAAGCGCAACGGCAAGTGCGAATACCTGAGCCTGCCTGCGCCTCGCTTCCCACTTGGCTTTATACCCAAGGTGCAGTACACCAATACTCAAACCCGGCTCGAGGAAGGCGACCTGCTGCTGTTCTACTCCGACGGCCTGCCCGAAGCTCAAAGCCCGACCGGCGACCGTATGGATTTCGAACGCCTGCGCCTCTACATTGAAACACTCGATACCGGCACAAAAAAATCAGCAGCCATTTGTGAGGAAATCAAACGGTTTATCCTCACATTCAGTAACTACGAACTGGCAGACGACACCACCCTGATCTGCATCAAAATTACCGCATAATGCACCTGTTTTGACGTTTAAAGCTACCAATACACTCCCTGCGGCACATATCTTCCTGCCAAAACACGCTTACCTGTTCCTGCATTTTTTTGTAATGAATACTAAACCTTCCCTTTTCAGCCGCTCAGCCGGCTTTTTTCTTTTCATTTTAGGGGTGATGTTTTTCCAGCCCGGGCCAGCCTTACCGGCGGGTCTCACTCCCCTTTCTGCTGAGCCCTTTGTTAATCAGGATGCTGACCGCACCGCTCTTGCTCGCGAACTTTACGAACTCGCCCGCCTCGATGCCTTCACCCGAAACACCACAAGTAACATTCAGGAAATTATTCTGGACCTTACTTCAGATCAGCAGGATGAAAGTTTTAGTGCAATTATTCTTGATGCTTTCAATTACGAACTAATGGAATCAGTCATGCTCAGGAGCCTCAGCCGAAGTATTCGTGAGCAGCAGGCCGCTGATGCCGCTGCTCACCTGCAGCTGCCTGAAATCCGGGAACTTACCCGTCTGCTTTACGATAACAGCACCGATTTCAGCGACCCCGAAACCGAAGCCGATTTTCAGACCTATCTGCTTGAAGCTGAGCTCAACCCGGAAGCATTCACGGAGCGAATAAGGCTGCTCAGCGAAATCCTCCGGGTTTCCCAAACCACACGGATTACCGTTCAAAGTATCGAGGATTTTCTCACGATCATTATTTTCGCCCTCAATCAGACCAACAGTGAAGAAGAACAGCTAAACGATCGGCAGTTAAATGATCTCATCATCTCACTCCGATCAAATTTCCGGCAATTATTTGATAATGTTCTGCTTTATGTAGCACTTTATGCTACCCGCTATACCGATGAGGCCATTCTCGAACAGCATCTGCACTTTTTACAGAGCGAAAGCGGAGGGTGGTTTATCCGGGCGTATAACAATGCGGTGCTTAACGGGTTTGGGGAAGTGAGCGAGAAAGTTGCTGCAGGGCTTGCTGCCCGGGCCATTCAACAGGCCCAAGATTCCGACGCCTTTGACGATTAATTTGTATCTTTCACATTGAGCTTCCTCTAATTTTATCCTGTTTTTAATTATGCGTGTAGCATTATTTAAAGTCATCCTGCTGAGCGCAATTTTATTAGCCGTTCCTGCTTTTGCCTCCCCGGCATTTCTCCCCGATTACCTTGTTACAAACCAGCAAAGTCCGCAGCCCAGAAATGTTCAGCAAGCTGTAATTACCCTTGCCGCAGAACTGAGTGAAGAAACCCGCGCACGCTACCTGGCAATGGAAGAAGAAGCTTTTGTGGGCTATGGCATCGGTCAGTCTGAGCTGGGCAGCAGCCTTATCGGGAGATGGGAGCTTGGCGGCTACAACCCGCTCACAAACTTTTTTACCAGTGAGGGCCTGCGCACACCGCCTGAAATGGCTGAAGTAATCCTAACGAGCCTGCACCGCTACCTCAACGGCCGGCCGATGCAGCTGCAGGATCAGCTGCGCGAGATGCGCGCTTTTTGGGAAGGAGAAAGTCAGTAACACCATTTTATCATGAACAGCAAAGGAACGCCGCCTGAGGGAAGCAAAAGCCCGCGGATAATTGCCGCGACCGTGCTTGCCGTATCTTTGTGGCAGCTCTGCCTGCTTATGCTGTTCACTTTTGAGGCACAGGCCTTCCTGCTTGCAGCGGTAACGGGCATGGCCATTGCGAGCTGCTCGGGTTTCCTGGCCCTGTATTTTTCAGACAAACCACACCGCAATCAGGGCATTCTTATTGTGCTGCTGCTTGCCTGGTACCTGCAGATTATTACCCTGCCCAACGACCGTTTCGATGCCCGCCCTGCCGATGAGTTCCGCGCAGCCATTGGCCTGATGCTCAAACCGGATGTAATTCAGGCCGATTTCCTGTTTCAGCGCCCGCGTGCGCCTTATGCCGCGGCTACCGCAGCCGTGCACAAATATCAGGATGATTTGCCCGAGCATTCCTGGTACATCCGCTTCAGCGACGCCCCGGCCGATTCCGGGCATTTGTTCAATATCCGAAATGAAGTTGCCGCAAGCTCCCACCCTCACTTCAGAAATGCACGCATTTTTGAAGGTTATCTGGTGTTTGAGGTCGATCAGTTCGGGGAAAGTGTTCTGTACCGGCTGCCGCTGAACGGAGAAGCCATCCCGTTTACCGCTTACGGCGTGCCTGAAACCGGCGCTTCCGGTCACGATATGTACACGGCAGAGGTTTTCCCGCACATTCTTTCCCCCGGGCAGCAGTCCCGCTTTCACACCCTGTTTTTTCACCTGCTTAACCTGCGCTTTCGCTAAGCTATTTTTATGCCTGAAACTGAACCATCACCGGCCACCGCACTTCCCGTAACCCTTATTACCGGCTTTTTGGGTGCCGGCAAAACGAGCCTGCTCAATCAGCTGCTCACCCGCAGCGATGCCGGCCGCATCGCAGTCATTCAAAATGAATTCGGTGAAATCAGCATCGATCACGAGCTGGTGCTGCGCGAGGAAGACGGCATCTTCGAGATGCAGAACGGCTGCCTGTGCTGCACCGTCCGCGATGATTTAATCCGGGTGCTGGAAACCCTCAAAGAGCGACGGCAGGAATTCGACCGCATCGTGATTGAAACCACCGGCATGGCCGATCCGGTGCCGGTCGCGCAGACGTTTTTCAGCAGCATCTACATTCAGCGCGATTTCCGGCTCGACGGCATCATCACCGTTACCGATGCCCTGCACCTGAGCCGGCAGCTCGCCGAAACCGCCGAAGCCCGGCAGCAGCTGCTCTGTGCGGACCTCATCCTGCTCAACAAAACAGATCTCGCCGGCGAGGCGCAGCAGGCCGAAGCCATCAAGCTCATCCGCGAAATCAACCCCGAAGCCCCCGTGCTTACGTGTACACAGGCTGAGGTGCCCATCGACCGGCTTTTCAGCATTTCGGTTTTCCATCCCGACCGGCTGCACGGCATCGAAGCTTCCTTCGGGGATGATCCCGAAGCCGACCACACCCATGAGCATGATCACGAGCACGAAACGCATCACCACCATCATCACACCCCCGCAGTGCACAGCGAGGGCGTTTCGTCGTTCAGCCTGTCGGTTCCCGGCGAGATGGATCTCGAGCGGCTCGACGCCTGGCTCGGCATGCTGCAAATGCTGCACGGCGGCACCCTCTACCGGATGAAGGGCATCCTCACCCTTCCCGGCGAAACCCGTAATTTCGTGTTTCAGGCCGTTTTCAGTGTTATTCAGGGTGATTTCGGCCGGGAGCGGAAACCCGGTGATGACCCCCTGAACCGCTTCGTATTCATCGGCAAAAACCTGAACAAAAAGCTGCTGGAAGAAGGCTTCCGCGCCTGCCTCGTTCAGCCGGCGGCGGCTGACTGAGTTTTCCCGCATTTGTCCGCTTTTTAAAACTGTCGTATTTTTGGGCTTCCGGAAAAATCCCTTCCGGCTACCGCCTTTCAGGCCTTTACCGGTTTCTGGTGAAGGCCTTTTTTTGATGCTCATCCCTTACATCAGCGGCACCGGTGCCGCACGTCATATTTCCCAGATTTTATGTTCCCGGTATTACTCTACTACAATTTCACACACATCGCTGATCCGCAGGCCTTTCTAAAGCGGCAGCGCGATTTCTGCAAAGCTCACGGGCTGCTTGGCCGCATTTACGTTTCCGAAGAAGGCATCAACGGCACGGTTTCGGGCACGCCTGAAGCTACTGAGGCTTACAAGGGAATGCTTCGGGCTGAGCCCGGCTTCGCGGATACGGAGTTCAAGGAGGATGAAGCCGACCGGATCCCCTTCGCGCGCCTGAGCGTAAAACTGCGCCCCGAAATTGTGACCATCAAAAGCCCCATCCCCCTTGACCCCTCCACCGAAGGCGGCCGGCATCTGAGTCCGCAGGAGTGGAAAGCGGTGATGGAATCTGGTGAAGACTACGTGATTATCGATGCGCGGAACAACTACGAGAGCAAGGTCGGCCATTTTGAAGGCGCCATCCTGCCGGACCTCGAAAACTTTTATGATTTCCCGCAGTGGGTAGATGAGCAGGCCGAGCAGGAAATTCCCAAAGACAAAAAAGTACTGATGTACTGCACCGGCGGCATCCGCTGCGAGAAGTTTTCCGTGCTGATGAAAAAGAAGGGCTGGCAGGATGTGAATCAGCTGCACGGCGGCATCCTCAACTATGCCAAAGAAACCGGAGGTGTACATTATCGGGGGAAGTGTTTCGTGTTCGACGACCGGCTTGTGGTGCCGGTAAACCCCGACGATGAGGAGCCGGTAGCGCACTGCGAAATTACCGGCGTGCCGGCCGATACCTACCTGAACTGCGCCAATATGGAGTGCAACCGCCTGTTTATCTGCACGGAAGAAGGCGCCCGGCAGATGGAAGGCGCCTGCTGCGAAGCCTGTAAAAATCACCCGTTTAAGCGGCCCTTCAACCCGGACAACGCCTTCGCGCCCTTCCGGAAGTGGTACAAATATTTCGGGGAAGAATTCAAGGCCCGGGAAACCGGCGGCTGTAGTTAGGGTGATGCGCGAAGCGCAGCGGCCGCCTGCCGGAGAATGCAGCCCCGTGCGCATTCAGCCGCCTTACGCCCACACCTACGTGTTCCGGGTGAAGCCCGCTGATGCCGGCAAAACCCTCCTTGCTTTTTTGCTCGAGCGCTTCCCCTTTCGCGAGGAAGCAGGCTGGAGGCGCCGCATCACCGACGGACGCGTACAGCTCAACGACGCAGCCGCCCGGGCGGAGCAGCTGCTGAGCGCCGGCGACCACATTCAGCATACCAACCTGAACGTAACCGAACCCTCCGTGCCCGACGCGGTTCAGATTATTTCGGTCGCGGATGATTACCTGCTCGTGAACAAACCTGCGCCCATGCCGGTGCACCCCGGCGGGCGCTACAACCGGAACTGCCTCACCGAAATCCTGGCCGAAAGCGGCTACCCGCAGCTGCACCTCATTCACCGGCTCGATGCGGTTACCTCCGGACTCATGCTGCTGGGCCGCAACGCCGCGTTCAGCCGTGAGGCCGCAGAGCTGTTCCGCAGCGGCGGAGTCAAGAAAGAATACGCAGCCCTGGTGCAGGGCGCGCCCGCGTGGGACCAAACAAGCTGCGAACAGCCCGTGCGCCGGGCGAAGGGCTTTCGGTTTGAGTGTCATCCGGAGGGTAAACCGGCACGGTCGGTTTTCAGGGTGTTGCAGCGGGGCGGGCAGCTCAGCCTCGTAAGCTGCGAACCCGTAACCGGGCGCACGCATCAGCTGCGGCTGCACCTCGCCTGGCTGGGCCACCCCATTGCCGACGACCTCGTGTATCAGCCGGGCAACGCGCACCGGCTTCAGAACCGGGCCATTTGTCTGCACAGCACCGTCCTCAAAATTCCCGCACTTGCTGTTGATGCAAGCCTGCCCGTACCTTCACACTGGTATGAAAAACACTAACACCTTTTTACGGTTGGCTGTACTGCTGCTCAGCTTTGGGCTGATGGCAGCAGGATGCGGCATTTTCGAAACGCGCACGCCCGAAGAACCCGGTGCGGGCAGCGGCAGCGGCTTTCAGCAGCCCGATCGGGCCGAAGTAGTGATCCGCAACCTGCAATCGGCCATAGCCGGCCTCAATACCCTGAACTACATGCGGAGCCTGAGCGAAGACGGTTTCAGCTTCACGCCCTCCGCCTCGGCTTTCGACAACGACCCGCAGATCTGGCAAAACTGGAGCCGGCAAAGTGAGGAAAATTACTTCAACAACATGCGGGGGTCAGCGCAAAATCAAAGCGGCCATGCGCTTGTGCTCTCCGACGAAGAGCGCACGCCCCTGCCAACCGGCGGCGAGCGCTACACGGCAACCTACTCGCTCACCATCTTTCACAACCGCACGGGGCAGGGCATCCCGACGGTAGCGAGCGGCACCTTCATCATGGACCTGGTGCAGGGTGATGACGGCCTTTGGTCGGTTCAAAACTGGACCGACAGCGCCGGCGGCTCGCAGTTTACCTGGAGCGATTTCAAGGTTACTTTCTCGCGCGACTAAGTCGGCAGCCGCTGCCCGCCATACTGAAAAAGGAGTGCCGCCATCCCGAATTCTTCAAAAGATGCACCGGAATAGCCACGTCTGAGGCCGTTTTTAAGAGCCCGCCCTTTCTTTTTTTGTAAAATCGAACGCAGCGCAAAAGCTCCGTTTGTGTGACTCATCAGCATGCCAGGGCTGCCTCCAACTACATGCTGTACAGCAATTTGGCGGGCAGCTGAAGGACCGGCTTACCGCTCAGAAAACATTTGTTGTAACATGTAAAGACCAAAAAAACGGAACGGCTTTCATAGGTACATGAATTTGATGGGGTGTTATGATAGCAGATCACATCCACAAAAAACAATTCAAAACTATTCCATCATCATGAAGAATCTGAACATTCTAATTCTCATTATCGCATTCGGTTTGTTTGCGAAGGCCTGCGACAGCAGCAGCTCCACATCACCAATTGTACCTGATGACCCTACCATTGTTGACGTTGCCGCAGCCAACGAGCAGTTTTCAACCCTGGTTGGCGCCCTCGAACAGGCCGGTCTGGTAAGTGCTCTTGAAGCAGCCGGTCCGTTTACCGTATTTGCACCAACAAACGATGCTTTTGCAGCTCTTCCTGAAGGCACACTTGAAAGCCTAACTGAAGAACAGCTGGTCGATATACTAACCTATCACGTAATCACAGCTGAAGTTCCCTCCGGTGCCCTTCAGCCCACACAAACCGTAACGGCCCTGAATGATCAGGAACTTTTCGTGACTGTAAACAACGGAAACGTAACCGTAAACGGCCTGTCAGGTGTTATTACCGAAGACATTACAGCCTCCAACGGTCTGATTCATGCAGTAGATCAGGTACTTCTTCCCGACGCTTTCAATAATATTGTTGAAAACGCGCAAAAGCGTTACTTCCTCAGCGCACTCGTATCAGCCGTAGTTGATGCCAACCTTGCCTCAACACTTGCAGATGCGGACAGCGACTTCACGGTTTTCGCTCCAACAAACGAAGCCTTTGACGCCATTGCCGATGTGCTGCCAACCCTAAGCCCGGAAGAAATTACAAACATCCTGCTTTATCACGTACTTGACACAAGCGTGCTCTCAACTGACCTTCAGGGCGAGCAGACCGTAACAACACTATCCGGCGATGACATCACCGTAACAGTTTCTAACGGCACCGTTACCATCAACGGAATCTCAACCGTGATTTCAGCGGATAATGTTGGCACAAACGGCGTGATTCACGTAATTGATACCGTGCTGATTCCCGATGCTGAAGACAACACCATCCCCGGCATTGCAGCAGGAAATCCTGATTTCTCCACCCTCGTTGATGCTCTCGTTCAGGCTGACCTCGTAGGCGCCCTCTCCGGTGAGGGTCCTTTCACTGTGTTTGCGCCTACCAACGATGCCTTCTCAAACCTGCCGGCGGGCACGCTCGAAAGCCTCTCCATAGATGAGCTCACCAGCATTCTCACCCTTCACGTACTTGCAGCAGAAGTTGCTTCCGGCGACCTCGCCCCTGAGCAAACCGTAACTACGCTGAACGGGGAATCCATTTTCGTAACGTTCGACGGCACAACCGTAACCGTAAACGGAAATGCCGCTGTTACGCTTGCTGATGTAGAGGCCTCAAATGGTCTGATTCACGCCATTAACAACGTGCTTCTGCCGGATGCTTTCGGCAATGTAGTGAACAACGCACAGAAGCGTTACTTCCTGAGCACGCTTGTTGATGCCGTTGTAAGCGCAAACCTTGCGGGTGCCCTCAGCAACGCTGATGCCAACTTCACCGTATTTGCCCCGACCAATGCGGCTTTCGAAGCCATTGCGGATGTAGTTGAAACCCTCACACCCGAGCAGCTCACCAACGTTCTGCTCTACCACGTACTTGATACCCGCGTGCTTTCAAGCGCAATTTCCGGCGAAGAAGTAACCGTACCGACCCTGCTCGAAGGGCAGAGCGTTACGGCACAGCTGGTAAACGGCAATGTTGTCATCAACGGCAGCACCACGGTAACCGAAGCAGATGTTGACGGTACCAACGGCGTAATTCACGTAATCGACGGCGTCCTTATCCCTGAGCTGTAAAAGCAGATCGGATCAACCAGGCTTTTCGAAAAGGCTCCTCTTTCTGAGAGGAGCCTTTTTTTGCTTATATATATGATCTTCACCTGCAAAACAATTCAGTCTGAATACGGGAAGAAGTGCATCTCCCGGCACCGAACTCCTCCCCGCTTCCCAGATTTTTTTGAAGGAAGACGGATTTGATCTTGCTAATTTATAATTATAATATCTATATTTGATTTTAGATACTGCTTACAAAATTCTGAACTGTGTCGAATACATTCTCAGCTAAGTCGGCTCTGTATCATCCCATTTATTAAACAGCTGCAGTTCTTCTACAATGTGTTGCCTGTGCCGGATTGATTCAACTGATACAATCCGCTGCCGGGCCGAAACTGCCGCCCGCGCATACGTTCTCCCTTAAATTATTTATCGATATGAAAATTGTTCAAAATCCGCTTGAAGCGGTAGCCGGTATTAAATCAAACGACCGTGTATTTATTCAGGCAGCCGTTGCTGCCCCGCAGCATCTTGTCAACGCCATGACTGCCCGGGCCTCCGAGCTGAGAAACGTGGAGATTATCAGCCTGCACACCGACGGCGAAGCGCCTTATGCTGCGCCCGAAATGGCAGAAAGCTTCCATATTAACGCTCTTTTTGTGGGCGGAAATGTGCGCCGTGCAATTCGTGAAGGCCGCGGAGATTACATTCCAGTATTTTTGAGCGAAATCCCGGGGCTGTTTACCAAAAACATCCTTCCCCTTGATGTAGCCCTCATTCAGGTCTCCCCCCCTGACCGTCACGGCTTCTGTTCCCTCGGCACTTCCGTTGATGTTACCCCGGCAGCTATACAAAGCGCGAAACTCATCATCGCACAGATAAACCCCAAAATGCCACGCACACACGGCGACGGCCTGATTCATAAGTCCGCCATTCATTACGCGATTGAGGTTGATGAGTACCTGTACAGCCATGAACCCGGCATCCCGACCGAGCAGGAAGCCCGGATCGGGCAGTATGTCGCGGATCTTGTTGAAGACGGCGCAACCCTTCAGATGGGTATCGGTGCCATCCCAAACGCCGTTCTTGCCGCCCTCACCAATCACAAAAATCTGGGTATCCACACCGAGATGTTTTCTGACGGCGTAATCCCGCTTGTTGAAAGCGGCGTGATAAATAACACCCTGAAAAAAGTTCACCCCGGCAAAATTGTGAGCGGTTTTGTGATGGGCACCCAAAAACTATACGATTTTATTGATGACAACCCGCTTGTGGCCATGCTCAACATCGCCTATGTGAATGATACCGGCGTGATCCGGAAGAATCCGAAGGTAACGGCCATCAACAGCGCCATTGAGATTGATCTGACCGGTCAGGTTTGTGCTGATTCAATCGGCACCTATCAGTACAGCGGTGTTGGGGGGCAGATGGATTTTATCCGCGGTGCATCCAAGTCAGAGGGCGGCAAGCCGATTATTGCGCTGCCATCGGTTACGGCAAAGGGCATCAGCCGGATTACACCCTTCCTCAAGCAGGGTGCGGGCGTTGTTACAACCCGCGCGCACGTGCACTATGTGGTCACTGAGTTTGGCGTTGCCTATCTGTACGGCAAAAACATGCGGCAGCGGGCACAGGCGCTCATCAACATTGCCCACCCTGACCACCGCGAGGCGCTTGAGCAGGCTGCTTCAGAGCGCTTCAATACCCTCATCTCCATTTGAAACAAAAAATCTTTTTTTCTGTAAAGCCATCATAGTAGTTAGTTAGTAGCAGTAATCTGCGTTGTGCTTAAAATGTCAGGCCTGAATCTAATCCGTTCAGGCCTGTTTTTTTGGATGATATGATGCTGCCTCAGCTAAAAAAGCGCCAGTAAAACCAGATTACCGTAAACAATGTCAGAAAACCCAGACAGCACAGGCTGAAGATGCGATACCCTTTTGAAGGCCGCGCTTCCGGCGGCACCTGATTGCCCGTAATCAGCCGGTAGTTGAACCACGCCAGCACAGGAGCCGCAATAAAAGAAAGGCTCGCAGCGAAATCGACCAGCAGCGTGAACGCATCACTTGTGAAATACAGAACCCCAAGCGCCGCCAGCGGAACCGCAAACAGGCCCAAACGGTAAACGGCAACCCGCGTTGCTGACTCGCCGCCATCCGCAGAGACCTCCGCCCACAGCTCAGAGAGCACGCGCGGGTAGGCATCGGTTACAGCAAGGGTTGTGCTCAGCATGGTGATAAAAGCTGCAACCGAAATGAGCGGCACGCTCCAGCTGCCAAGTGTTTGGCTGTACAAATCCACAATCTGCGAAGAAAAGGCAACGCTGCCCGCGGCGAAGGTCACCCCGCTGCCAAACATCACCAGCGTACCCAAAAGGAAAAACAGGAGGCCGATAAATGCGGCGGCGCCGTAGCCCATGTCAAAATCGAAACGTGCTGCGCGGATATCCGGTTTGCTGCCGGTCTGCTTGCTGCGCTCACCCGTCCAGATGGAGTGCCATACTGCGGCATCGAGCGGGATGGGCATCCATCCCATAAATGCAATGATGAACGCAATTCCCGCTGCATTCCAGTAAGAAGGGGCCCCGGTGCGAACCGCATCAGCGCCGGCACCGGCACCGAATGCAATAAGCACAGCGGTGAGCGTGAGCAGGGTAAGCAGGCTGATGATCACCTTCATCGATAAATCAAGGCCGGGGTAGCGGCCAAACCAAAGCAGCATCACACAGGTGGCAAAAATGAGGGCACTCCAGCTGAAGTTACTCCAGCCCATGCCAAACAGCTGCTCCGCAAGACCGGCCGTAACAATGGTGACCGCAGCCGTTATGATGAACATGGTGCCAAAAGTAATCGCTACGTAAACCCAAAATGCAGCGGCGCTCATCCGCCGGTATCCTGTAATCAGATGCGTTCCGGTAGCTGCGGCAAAGCGCGGACCGAATTCGAGAAACGGATATTTGCTTACAACGGCAACAACGAGCACCCAGATGATGGCAAAACCGTAGTCGGCTCCCGCGCGGGTTGCCTGCACCAGATGCGATACGCCAACCGCGGCGCCGGCCATCAGCAGGCCGGGCCCGAGGGCAAGAAAAAGCCGATTCTTAATATTTGTCTGATTCACGGGCCCCTTTTTTTTATTCATCCTCATTAAGTTGTATCATTAAATTCACACTTCTGTTCAGAGCCGAATTACTACAGGCCCTACATGGTTTACAAATACAATAAAAGCGATATTCACGTTGTTTGAAAGCTGCACATAAAATTAATGTTGAGATGGCAGCTTACCTTATCCATTACCACAATACATCAGATGAAATCTATTGTACTATTCGCTGTTTTCCTGCTCACTTTGGGCTTCACTGTACCCCATGCTGAAGCCCAATCGCTTCCTGAACCCCGTCAGAGCCCGCTGGGTCTGAGCCGTACCATGCTTGGTGATACGTACGTGAAGGTAATTTACGGCCGGCCCTATGTTCGTGACCGTCAGATTTTTGGATCACTTGTTCCTTATGGTGAAGTATGGCGTACAGGGGCTAACGAATCAACCGAAATCACACTCACCGGGGATGTTTTTTTTGACAGTACCCCTCTTCCGGCTGGTACCTACTCTGTCTTTACAGTACCGGGCCCCGATGAATGGACAGTAATTCTCAATTCGCAGCTTGGGCTGTGGGGTTCCTATGCGTATAACTCAGCTTTTGATGTGCTTCGTACCAGAGTTCCGGTGAAACGAACTGCGGATAAATCAGAAATCTTCACCATTTCGCTTGATAAGCAGGATGAAGAAAACGTACTGCTGATTATGGAGTGGGAGCGTACCCGTGTTGAGCTGCCCATCCGAAAATAATGCACTACTGACTGCCTCAGGTTCTTCAGCTGCCTGTTATTTGTCTGTAATGTACAGCAGCCGGTTCATTTATTTTGGGGCTGTGGTGGCCTTTTTAGCCCTTTTATGGATTTCACAACCCCTCCTTAATGCGCAGCAGCTTTCTGAAGAAAGCCTGCACCACCGCATCATGGAAGCTTCCGGCTTTGAGCATGCCCTTTCAGATATCTGGCTTAGTATTGAACAGAGTATCGGGCAAACCAATGTAAGCCCGTCACAGCGGGCAACACTCAACGAATGGCTCGGCGGCGCATTTGGCGGAGAAGGACTCACAGAAAACTTCAAAGAGCGTTTGCGCGAGCATCTTGATTTACACCTCGGTGCTGAAGTTATCCGGTTTCTTGATTCTGACCCGGGCCGCATCATCCTTGAAACAGAAGCCGCGCAGGTACATGCCACCGAAGATGAGTTGTTTGATTTTTCCCAAAGTTTTGAACCCGGCAGCCGGCAAAACCGCCGGCGCGTTGAGCTAACACGACAGATACTCGACGGCACCCGTACTCTGGATAACACGGTCATCATCCTTCATAGCATTTACAGCAATGTGATGCGGGCCGTACATAGTGTTCAGGCACCTGAAGACCGCAGAATGAGCGAGGAAGATTTTGCCTACACCTCCGGACTGATACGCACACAGCTGGAAAACCAAATGAGCGAGTACGTGATGCTAAATATGCTGTACACCTACCGTGATATTGACATTAGCTATCTCGAAAGCTATGCCGCCTACCTCAGCAGCCCGGCAGGCCTCTGGTACACCGAAACACTGCACAACATTCTGCAGAATGTGCTCGTTGATTCAGAGAACCGCCTTAAAGCGGCGATTGATCAGTACAACGGCTAACCCCCATTAGCTGAATTCACCCCCGGCCGGCCTGACCGCTGATAGCGTCTCAGTTTTGTTTTTCGACTGCGCGCACCACTTCAATATCAGGCCATTTACATAAAAAGCCTTCCTGAAATTATTCAGGAAGGCTTTTTTTTTGCATTTGTTTCCGAA
>JAFIET010000030.1 GCA_020832405.1 Balneolales bacterium | reverse complement strand
TCATCGTACCCGACGAGCGGTGACCATAGCTGAACATGATGTTTTCAAAGCCCTCAGTGTTCACCATAAACTCAGCCCCGGCCGTACCGGAAGCTTCAAACTGTGCCGGGAAATCGGTGATGCGCCAGCCGCTACCGAGGGTTACCGAGTGCGTGCTCGTTCCGCCAACGAGTGAAGCCGAGCCGCTGCCCTGCACCGGATCAAGAGTGCCGTCGAAGGTCCACAGGGCCACTACGCCCGGCAGCACCGGATCAGGATCTTCCGGCGCACCGGCTGAAAAGGTTACGTTCAGCAGGCGCCAGTTGCCGTCGCCGCTGTAAGCATTGCCGCCGGTTCCTTCGGTTCGCGCCCGATGGTAGGCCGTGTTGGCTGCAAATGTTTCATCAGGCTCTTCGGGATTGAAGGCTACCGGCGAGAAAACCGAAACAATGCGTACCCCGAAATTCGGGTTGTTATTCACCTCGGCCACATCGCTGAAGTCAAACTCGAAATCATACACAACATCGTGCGGGCTCAGGCCGCCGCCGTTGTTGGCCAGCACGTTCCAGCTTCCGCCGCCATCGGTGGTGTACTGCACTTCTGCCCAGCGGCTCATCGTACCCGACGAGCGGTGCCCGAATGTGAGAAAAACATCTTCAAGCCCGACTGTGCTCACCATAAACTGCGCGCCGGCCGTTCCTGTGCCCTCGAACTGATCAGGGAAATTGGTAATCCGCCAGCCGGCGTTCAGGGTCGTTGAGTGGGTGCTTGTTCCGCCAATCAGCATGGCGCTGCCTTCCCCGAGGGAAGGTTCAAGGGTTTCATCGAAGGTCCACTGCGCGAAAATCTCCCCGTTTTCCTGCGCATGAACCGCAGAAAAAGAAAGGGTGAAAACCGCCAGCATCATTGCTGCACTTAGTAGGGTAAATCGCATGACTTGTATGGGTTGTATTGGGATGGAGTTAAATTCAAAAAGGATGACGCATTCCGGCGGGGCCGAAACCCGTCATCCTTAATTAAAGTGGTTTATTTGACCAGCATCATTTTTTTGACCTGACTGAAGCTGCCCGCTTCAATGCGGTACAGGTAGATGCCGCTTGAAAGGTGAGATGCATCGAAGGTCACGCTGTGCCGGCCGGCGGCCTGCATGCCGTTGATGAGCGTTGCTACCCGCTGACCCGAAATGTTGAATACCTCCAGCCGTACCTGCTGCGCTTCAGGCAGGGCAAATCGGATGATGGTCGTGGGGTTAAACGGGTTCGGATAATTCTGAGAAAGCTCCGTTTCCAGCGGGAGCTCTTCCCCCGGAACCGATACAAATAAGCGTGTCGTAAACAGCCAGCTTTCCGACCATTCACCGGAAATCGCTATTTCATCCGTTACCAGCACACCCCGGACGCGCCATGCGTAGATGGTGCCGCCTTCAAAGATGTCTTCATCGTTCAGGTCAATTTCTGTCGTATCGCTTGTGTAGGTGAAGGTGCCGTCCCGCTCATCGGTGTAGCTGAACTCAATTTCGTAGAAATCGGCGCCTTCAGCTGCAAGCCAGGTGAAGAATAAGTCGACGAGATCGGTGGCGCCGTTTTCCGGACTCACAAGCTCAGGTGCCGCGGGCGGTTCCGGAGCATCGGTGAGCTGCAGGAAGAGCGGACTCAGTCCGCCGTTCGGATTCACGGTTGTCGTGCCGCCCCAGATGCCATCCTCCCGGACGAGCAGCTCTATCAGCTCAGCGGTGAGCAGCTCGTGCGCAGTCAGCGCCTGAACGCCGCCGGGCAGGTTGTTGGGGATGAGGCTGCCGAAGAATCCGGCATTGCCTGATACCAGCTCATCGAAGAAGGCGGCGTAGCGGTCGTCGGTTACAGCGCCGGTTGCCTCTACAAACGATGCAGTGAGCGGACGCCCGGCCGCTTCGGCGTTATCAAAGAAGAGCATCACGCTTTTGGCTTCGAAATCAGAAGCCGCATAAACGCCGGTCGATGCTGCTTCCTCCGTACCAAAGCCAGTTACCTGCACCGCAGAAGGCGCTGTGAGGAAGAAGAACAAATCTTCCCCTTCTGCACCATCGTTCAGAATGACGCGCATCTGCAGTTCGCCGCCCGGCGTGAAGCGCGCGTTGCCGCTCGGCTCGGTGACAAACCAGCCGGTGAAGCTGCCCTCCGCATCGGTGGTGAACTCGGAGTGCCGTACGTCGAGATCCGTGGGACGGAAGCGCGGTGCGTTGGTCGTGCGGATAAAATCATTTCCGTCGGTTTTCACGAAGACGGCGTTTCCGGCACCGCTGCTCTCCGGGCCGTCCTCCGCATTTACCACGCGGTTGCCATAGCGGTAGGTCGCCTCCGGCGTGAGGCCCTCAAGGGTGATGCGGTACACAAACGGGATACGGTTGAGGTTGTCGCCGTTTTCATCCTGCTCGCCCTGCATGAACTGCGGCATCACCACTTCGGTGACCTGAACCACCTGCACGGGCGCACTCACCGCCGTTTGCAGGTCTTCTGCGGCTGCCTGCAGGGTGATGGCTCCGAAACCGGTAAAGCTTACATCCTCAAAAACCGCAACGCCTTCTGTGGCGCTCAGGCTCAGGGTTCCTTCGAGGCTTCCGCTGCCTTCGGCAATGCTGAGCGTAATTTCACCGCTGTAATCGGTATCGGTGAAACCGCTCTCCGTGAGGGCGCGGATTACCAGCGGACGCGCCGTGAGCCCCGTTTGCGCTGTCGGTGCAAGCTGCGTAAATGCAAGCGCAACAGCCTGTTCAGGCAGTTCGGCCTCGTTGCCTTCAAGCGCGATATTGTTGAAGGTCACCCGGTCGCCGTTATCCGCGCTCATGTCATCCCCGATAAAGCGCATCCGGATTTTGAAGTCCGGATTATTGGTGATGGCTGCTATGCCGGCAAAATCGACCAGCACCAGCTGATAGCTCCCGCTGATAGCAAACTCGGTTTGCGGCATGCCTTCGGTCGTCCACTGCGGCTCACCGGCGCTCACGGAGTAGTCAAACACCAGTGCCTGAGCGGCGCCTTCGTCAAGCACGGCCAGGGAAAGCAGTACGTCTTCGAAGCCGAGGGTCGGGAGTTCGAAAATGACCGTGTTCTCGCGGCCGTTATCAGCAAAGGGCTGCTTCACCTGAATGGCGCGCATCACGCTGTTTTCAAAGGGGATGCCGCTGTTGCCTTCCGGGCGATAGTTGACCGGCGTAGGCGCGTTGCGGCGCTCCAGGGATGCAAGCCGCCAGTTCGGGTGTGATGAATCAAACGGATAGCCTTCCAGGGCTGATTCATAGGCAAGGCGTCCGCCGCCCGGCGCAGAAAAGGTCGGGGCGATTTCGGTCAGCGGGGTATTGTTGGGCAGATCATTTCCGAAGAAGAAAAAGTAGGCCAGGGCTTCACGGCTGTCCGGTTCAAAAACAGCGGTGAGGCTTGTATTGGCAGCGGGCATCTCATACACAAATTCCGGCGCGGTACTGAGCACACTGCTGCCGTCGGTCCACTCCACAATGCTGAAACCGGCATTCGCCTGCGCGCTTACCGTAACGGACTCACCAGCCTGATAGCTGCCTGCCCCGCTCAGAACGCCCGCACCCGCAGGCTCTGAACTCAGGCTGAGGGTGTAGAGCACCGGATCAAGCACGGTAACTTCAACCGAGTAAACCGAGGTGCTGTTGTCCTCGGCGGTAACGGTGTAGCTTACGGGGGCACTGAAGTTCTGAGGCACGCCCGAGGCGGGATCGACGCTTACGCCCGTGATTTCGATTTCGGGCGTGAGGTTGCTCACATCCGTGCCGAAGGGCACGCTCGCGGTGATGAGCAGATTGGCCTCATCGATGGCGGCGGCAAGCGGCGGATCAAAATCCGTAAAGACAAATGAGGTGATGCTTTTCGCGCTGTCCACAAACAAACGGGCGAGCGCAAACTCTCCGAATTCGCTGATATTGAAGCTGCTGCTGATGCTTCCTCCAGCGGCCGTACCGCCGTAGTTCTGCCAGGCTTCGCCAACGGTTCCGGCGATTTGCAGCTCCTCAGCCGGAAATGCGAACTCACTTTCGTTGTAGGTGAGGGTGAGGGAAGCCGAAAGCAGCTCATTGTCCCCCTCCCGGAAAATGACGTAGTGATGCCCTTCAACGAGTTCACTCAGGTTGGCAGGCAGCTCAAACCCGGGACCGGTTTCGGCAACGGCACGTACGCCGTAGAGGTTTTCGGCATCGTCGCTGTGGGCCAGGGTGAGCTGCACGGGGCGGAACACGCCGCCTGCTCCGACGGGGAAATCGAGGGTTGCGGCCCCAGCCGTTTCGGTTTCGCGCACCAGCAGTCCGTTCACGTAGCGCTCAGCGGAGGCGCCGGTGATACCGGCATCGCCCTCCACAAAAAGGGCCGCGTTGGAGCCGGTAGAGATCAGGCCTGCGGTAAAAATAAGCTCATCCCTGACCAGCGGATTGCCGGCTTCAATCGTGAGTCCGGCAGCGTTATCAAGATTGAGCACATCGGTGCGCAGCCCGATGTTTTCGCTCAGCAGCTGTGGTTCCGCTCCGTTGAAGTGCAGTGCTTCGAAGGTATCGATGCTGCCGCTGAAACCTTCTTCAACAATAAAATCTCCGCCAATAAACAGTTCGTTGTCGTAAAAGCGAAGGCGGCCAGCGGCGCCACTTTCAACGATGAAATCGCCTTTGATGGTGAAACTATCGGTTGAACCGTCGCGAAACCGGAACTCGCCACCGGTATTGGGCACGCGGATGATCAGATTGTTGAGCGCGGCCGTGATGTTGGTGTTGGCACCCTCCCGCACATTAAAATTGTTGCCCGCTCCGGCCCCGTTCACGATACCCGCTTCGGTACCGGCAAGGATGAAGGTTCCTGTGAAATTATAGGAGGCCTCGCTTCCGGCGATATTCAGAGAATTACCGGCATAAAAAACGGCACCGTTATCCGCAAAGGAAGCACCGGCACCGATTGAAAAATTCATCTGATTGTCAGACGAAAACATGCTTGAAGGCATAGCCTGAACCGAGCCCGCAGTTTTGATGAAGTCCAGATTCCAGGAGCGCAGCACGTTTCCGTTCGTGGCAATGAGCTGATTTTGGTCGCCGGCAAAACGAATGGTGTACTCAGCTGCACCGCGGGCATCGGGCATATTGACCGTGCCGCTGAGGCTGAGGTTGCCGGTAACCGTAACGGTGCCGTTCCCGCTAAAGACGGGATCAATATCGGAAAGCGTAAGGCTGGGATAGCTGAAATAGGGGATGAGGGTGGCATCATCCGTAAAAATTACTTGGGCTGAAGGCGCAAAATCACCGAACACGGGATAGTTCGGGTTGGTGAACTGTATGATTGCCAGCTCTGCAAGGTCGAGGGTTGCATCAATTTCGCCGTTTACAAAAAGGATGACGGGCTCCGTGCCACTGCCTACTACCAGCCGCGAACCGAGGCCTGAGATAGAAAGGACCTCATCAATGCTTGCGGCTGCCCGGTTTTGAATGGTGAAGGTCGCGTTATCGAGGGCAAATGACGAGGGCGCAGTTCCGCTGCCGTCGGGCTCCGAGCCCCAGCTGCTCAGCTCGGTCAGCTCGCCTTCGGGCTTGCTGAAATAGTCGAGCGGCACAGCCAGCGAGAGGCCTTCAAGCGTCAGGTTATCGATGCGGTGATTCCCGGCTGTTCCGCCGCTGCCTTGCTCAAAGGTGATGCGGACACCGAAATCGGGGTTATCCGCTGCGCCTTCAATCCCCGAAAAGTCAAAAGAAAAGAGAATCGGCGCGCCGTTCGGGATGCTGATGGTGTCGAAAAGGGTGTAGTTTTCCCCGTCGAGGGTGTAGCTGACGAGCTGGAACTCTCCGCCTTGACCGCTGCGCCGGGCTTCGTACAGCAGCAGCGGGTCTTCAAAACCCGTCGTGGGCAGCGGGATAAAAAGCGTAGCGCCAAGCGGATTATTTACGCGCAGGTGCCGGTCGGCCGGATCGCCAAACCGGGCGTTTTCACCGGTGAAATCGTTGCCGCCGCCGTCCTCAATTTCGGCTGAGCCGGTGAGCTCTGTCGTGATCAGCTGCCCGCTCAGCAGCGAAAAGCTGCTGTTCAGCAGGTTAGGCACATCGTTAAAATTCCAATAGTGGATGAGTACCTGCTCGTCATCGGCGGCTGTGGCGGCCGTTGCAAAATCAGTGTTGCCCGGAAATAACGACAGGCCAAGGCCTGCAATTAAAACGGTCAGCAGGTTACAGGTTCGTAACAGTCGTTTCTTCATAATCTGGTATTCCTCAAAAGGTTGCAGGTGTCTGTTTTTTCGTGCTGACGGATGCAATTCAAATACAGGCATTAGAATTTAATGAAATTATGTTGGATTCGCAGACAACTTAGCAATTTAATATTAAGCTGATGTTACGCATGCCCTTTTAGGTTCAGCCCATCCGGGAAATTGTTCCGGGTGCCTGCATTTTCCTGTGTTGGTAATATGCTGGTAATATTATTTCCGGATTTTATGCCCTTATTAAAGCTGTCCAACGCAGCTATGCCTCCGCCATTTCTATCCACAAACCAGCTACATCGGTTTTTATGAAACTATGCTCTGCTTCAACCCGCCCCCTTTTTGTACTGCTGTTCTCTCTGATGCTACTTGCAGCCTGTGCCGAAAAACTGGTTGATCCGCACACGAGTAACAATACACAGCAACCTGAGCCTGAGCCCCTCCCCGCCGATGCAAGCCTGTACCTCTTCTGGGTTTTTGACGGTCGGGTGCCCAACAATGTGGAGCTTGAGCGCATTGACGCCACTTTCGATCCCGGGGAAACCGGCGCGCATATTTTCTTTAAGTCAGGGCTTCCCAATTACCCGAACACCGGTCGCCTCGGTTCTATGGAGCGGCGCAACTCCCCCACGGATATCAACTACCTGCCTGAAGGCAACAACAATCTCACTTTTGAAGAAGCCGACGTTCGGGGCGTTCAGATCCGGCAGCCCTTCCGCGGGGCCAACGGCGAGCACGAGCTGTATTTTCATATCCCCATGACCGGCGCCTCGGCTCCGGTGCTCAGCTTTGCAATGATGGATGAAGGCGCCGCCGACGGTATTCAGATCGACTACTCGGTCACCAGCGGATTTCAGCTGTGGACACAAAACGGGATGGAGCAGTCGCAGACCGTCCGTAACCTCATCACCGGAACTTACAGCCGCATCGTTGCGGATTTCTCCGGCGTTGAAACCGCCGCCAACAACCCCGATTTTATCGTACGCGTGCGTTTTTTGTATGATGACGGCTTTGCCAGCAGCGGCGACCGGGTGACCTTCAATAACGTAGCGGTTTTCGCCGTTGTTGGGGAGTAAGAAACTTACGGGATGCTCTCCGGCTCACTTCACGAGAAGCATCCGCCTGCTCAGGCTTGTTTCCGCGGTTTGCAGCCGGTAAAGGTAGATGCCGCTGGCCAAAGCTGAGCCGTCGAAGCGCACGTTGTTCAGCCCGCTCTCTGCAAAACCATCATAAAGGGTCGCGACCTTTGCCCCCAGCATGTTGTACACTTCCAGCCGCACCGCTGCGGGTTCCGGCAGAACAAAGGAAATAGTTGTTACCGGGTTGAAGGGATTTGGGTAATTCTGGTTCAGCGCAATCTGCTGCGGCAGCGATACCGGTAAAGTTGTAGCCGGTTCCCGCTCCAGAATCACTTCATAAACAGAAGAGGAAGCCGAGGTAAATTGCGTGCGGTTTTGGGTAAAAGGGTTACGCTCCGGGGTGTTTATACCGCCGATGATGTAGCCCAGCCGCAGCGAATGTTCCGATGCCGTTTCGCTGAGCAAAAACACGCCCGTTTCGGTTTGCGGAAGACCGCCTGCCGGAATAAACTCTGCGTTGGTACCTTTCAGGTCGGGCATGCGCTCCGGCATCACAAACTCTGCAAAACTGCCGTCGGTGTAGCGGGTAAAGCGGCTGATGGTATTTACAAACGGCACCCGGTTATCCTGAATGAGCGTACCGTTTTCATAGTAATACTGCGCAAGGCCCCCGAAGAAAATCATGTGCAGCTCACCTTCCGCATCGAGCAGGGAAAGTTTGGGGCTGTGGTAGTGGCTCAGCAGCTGCTCTGTGCCCTCATGCGGAAAGAAGCCCGCCTCATCAATTTCCACCGGATACAAATAGGGCAGCAACGCATCCTGACGAAAAACACCGGCTGACACCAGGTAGCCGGCACGGCCGTCGGTGAACTGATAGGGCAGCAGGTTGAAATCGCGGCGGCGCAGGTGCTGCTCGTTTGTGATTTTGGAATGGCTCACCAGCACGGGTGCGGGGCCGCTGTTGTCAATTTCAAAAAACTGCATGTGCGGCTGATATACCTGCACATAGGTTGGATTACCCATCGGGTTATACCTTCCGGTAAAGGTGTTGCCGCCCACCAAAAGCAGCTGCCCGTTAAGGCTCCCCATTTGTCCGCCGGTATTGGCGAAGCGCTCGTCTTCCAGCTGACCAACAGCCGCCGGATCCGCAAAACCCGCCTTCACCCCGGCAATCAGCTGTGAAACCTGAATGGTTGTGAGGTACGGAAAGGTGATGTGATTATCTGCCGAGGGCGCGTAGGCGTAGCCGCCCATAACATACAGCGTATCGGCGAGCTGATAAAAATTCATGTTGGTTGCCTGCAGCTGCTCCCGCTGCGGTACCGGCAGACCGCTCAGCGGGGCGGTCCATACCATGCCTTGCGCGGGATTGACCACTATCAGCTGCTGATTGTTCGATGCCAGCGGGAATGCAGCAAACGGCTGCCGGGCGTGCAGTCCGTCGATACGCCCGCCCACAATCAGGATGTCATCACCCGATACGGCAAAAGCAAACGAATGAATGGGCGGCATTTCGGGCACTTCAACCGGCTGCAGCGAAATGCGGAAGGGGAAATCCTCTGTTTCCCCGATGACCTGAGCTTCAGCCGCCGGCTGCAACAAAAGCGGCAGAAGAAAAGCGGTAATGAAAACGCACGCACGCAAACAGCCAAACCATACACTCTTAAAATTTCTCATTTGACTCCCCTTTTTTATGAATCGGAATCGGTATCAAAAACAGATCTTATCTGACAGGCAGCTTCAGTTTCGGATTTGAGCTGAGGTTACCCATTAACTGACACCAGATAATATAATACCAGACTTATATTTTTGACGCGCAACCCGACCAAGGGTTCCTTCCGATATTGCAAAATTAAAGGGGGATTTTCAGCCCGGGTTTCGCGTGTGTTTTTTGATTTCCGGCAGAATGACCTCCCCGATGGTTTCGATATTCCGCATCATCCGGTCGAAGGGGACGCCGCCGAAATCCATCTGCCCGATGTAGCGCTGATTGCCGAAGGTTTCGGTCTGGTAGAGGATTTTATCAATCACCTCCTGCGGACTCCCGACGCACATTACGTTTTGCGGATGACCGCCCTGCATGAAGGCCGATTCGTGGAAGCCGCGGCCGTTGGTGAGCTTCATGCCTTCGTTGATGTGCGGGTGCATTTCCTGCAGGGCCTGCTGCGTAGTCGGGGCGGTGTGGAAGAAGCCGGTGGTGCCTACAGGCAGCTGCGCCGGATCGTGACCCGCGCGCCGGGCGGCCTCCCGGTAGAGGTCGATGCTGCGCTTAAAGGCGCTCACGGGTCCGCCGAGCATGGCGAGCATCATCGGCACGCCGGCCATGCCGGCTTTCACGGCGCTTGCGGGCGTGCCGCCAACGGCGCGCCATACGGGCAGGCTTCCGTTTTTGGGGCGTGGCAGAATCACGGCGTCTTCGAGCGGGGCGCGGTAGGTGCCCTGCCAGTTTACCGGGGTTTCGCCGGCCTCGTTGATGCGCAGCAGCAGCTCAAACTTTTCCTCGAACAGGGCTTCGTAATCGATCAGGTCGAAGCCGAGCAGTCCGAAATTGCCGACCCGTGAGGCCCGCCCGGCAATGATTTCCGCGCGGCCGTCGGAGATGAGGTCGATGGTCGCAAAATCCTCGAAAACCCGCACCGGATCGAGCGTACTCAGGATGGTAGAGGAGCTCGAAACCTTGATTTTCTCCGTAGCCTGCGCAATGGCCGAAAGCACAACCGAGTGCGCCTGCGTGGTGAAATACGCCTGATGACTTTCACCTACGCTGAAAAATTCAATGCCCGCCTGCTCAGCAAGCCGGGCAAGTTCGATGATTTCCTTCAGCCGCTGCTGCGCCGGAATGCGCCTGCCGCTTGCGGGATCGGGCAGATGATCGCCCAGGGTGTACAAACCAAATTCAAGGCCGTTGGCCGGATTGATGCGAAATTTTTCCATAAAAAATTGAGACGTTTGATGAACAGCGTAATCGGGGGAAGACTCCTCCCGTAAATTACTTGTTTAAACAACAAATTGCCTGAAGAAAATTTCACCGATTCAAAATTCCGCACTGGCGGCAGGCTGCCTGTTTCTGATTTTGGCAAATAAATAGCGGGATGGAGCGCCTCCCCCAAAAAAAGCAAGGGATTTTCCGTAGGTTTGGGGGCTTTCGGGTTGGCGCGGCAGACCGTGATGCGCACGGGGTTTCACCCAAAAAAACAGGCGGGAACAAACTTTTGCGCATTAAATTATAAAAAACGCCACCCTGATTTTTCATACCCTGCTAAATCGAACAGCAGCTTTCTTTTTTATCCAAATTTTTGTGTCGCGATGTTTATCCGTCAGCTTTTCCTGCCCGCCCTCCTCATTCTTTTGGTTTGTCTTTCGCCGCATGTGGCTTCTGCCCAGATCTACGAAAACGTGCACCGTCCGGCGCTTGAACTCAAACAGCTCGACACCCCGCACTTCCGCGTCATTTTCCCGGCCGGGGAGGAGTCTGCGGCTTTCCGCACGGCACGGATTCTGGAGGATCAGTATCCGATTATCCGCTCGCTGGTGGGCGGCGAGCTGCGGCACTTCCCCGTGGTGCTGAACGCGCACAACGACCTTTCCAACGGCTATGTAACGCCCCTGCACTTCCGCACCGAGATTGAGATTCCGGCCATTAAGGGTCCTGCGCTGAACCCCCGCACCGGCGGCTGGCTCGAAAATGTGGCCCCGCACGAGCTCGTGCACGCCCTGCATTTTTCAAATATCCCCCAAAACAGCCTGCCGCATTTTGTTTATACCTTCTGGCCCGACATGGGCCGCGCCATACACGGTGCGGCCCCTTTTGGCATGATTGAGGGCATTGCGGTTTTCCACGAGAGCAACATTGTGTACGGCAGCGGCGGCCGGGGCAACTACAGCCTGTTCCGCGATCAGACCCGCGCCGTGCTCTCGGGTCCGCAGCCGTGGTCGCTGGCGCAGCACCTCAACCCGGCCTTTTACAGCTTCCCCGGCAACCGGCACTACACGGCGGGTTTCGAATTTATCAGCTGGCTGCAGTACACCTACGGCATGGAAACCACCCGCCGCAGCATCGAATACTTCGTGCGCTACCCCTTTTTTGGCTACGGCATGGCGCTGCGGCACGCAACCGGGCTTGCGCCCCGGCGGCTCTACGCGGCCTACCTCGAAGAAACCCGCGCCGAAATTGCCGAAAGCACGCAGGCGGCTGAGGTAACCGCGGCCGATACCCTGCCCAAAACCGCCGAAGAGGTGCACATTGGCCGGGCCGTTTGGCTCGATAACGAGCGCATCCTGTTCGCGCAGGGCACGCAGTACAACAGCCGGCCCGGTTTTTATGTAACCGACGTTTCGGGGCGCGCGCCCGAGCTGCTGCTCGAAACCCGGCAGGTGGGCGACTTCCGCTTTTCGCTCTCGCCCGACCGCAGGCAGCTGCTCTACAGCCGCTACCACAGCCACCCCTGGTTCGAAAACACCGCCCTGATGGATGTGCACGCGCTCGACCTCGAAACGCGCCGGCACACCCGCCTCACCGAAGGGGCACGGCTCCACGCACCCGCGCAGCAGGCCGGCAGCGGCCGTTTTTTTTCGGGGGATGTGTTTCCGGGTTTTACCGCGCTCCGTACCGAATCTGAAACGCAGCAGCTGGTGCGCGTTTCCGAAGGGGGAGCCGTAACGGAGCTGCTGAGCCTGAAGCCCGACACCTGGGTGCAGGCCGAGCCTTCGCCCGTGCAGCCCGGCAGCTGGGCCGTAATCGCCAACCGGAACGGCATTCAGGCCCTGTGGCTGGTGGAGGGCGACGACTTCGAAGCAGCCCTCAGCCGCAATCCGGATGTCGGCTTTCGCCAGGGCGTGGTGCTCGATGCCGCCTGGGCCCCCGACGGCCAATCGGTGCTGCTCAGCGGCTGGATGCGCGGCACGGAACCCGCTCAGGTGTACCGCTATTTTCCCGCAGCGGGCGAACTGCAGCAGCTCACGAGCGAGCCCTTCGGCGCTACCACACCCGACCTACGGCCCGATGGCGGGGCCCTGCTCTACATCGCGCAGGAAGGCAGCAACCGGGTGATGCGCGTACTCGATGCCGCCGATTTCGGCAGCCGGAGCTTTCAGCCGGTCGATTTCCAGCCCGAGCTGCGTGAGCGCTTTGCTGCCTCGCGCCTCTCCGACTACCGCGAAGACGAGCTCGAAGACTGGTCGCTCAGCGCGTACCGCACCGGCTTCAGCTGGCTGCGGCCGCGGGGAGTAGTTCCGGTGCTCGAGCTCGCGGAACAGCAGCGCGAATCCCGCTTTGGCGTGCTGATGTCAGGCGGCGATGTGCTGCGCCGGCACTCCTGGCAGGCGGAAGTGACCGTAACAGACAGCCGGCTCTGGACCGAGATGTTCTACCGCAACACCACCTTTTACCCCGGCTGGCAGCTGGATGCCTTCTACCGGCCGCGGTTTACCAGCATCGGCCTGTACGAAGAGCGCGGGGGCGAACTCTCCCTGCCCTTCTTCGGCCGCATCGATCACCGCTCCCGCAACAGCTTCTGGCAGTTCAGGCCCGGCATCGCCGCACGGGAAATCCGCTATGCGGACAATCTGTTCCTCATTCCCGATGCCCCGGGCTTCGACGGCTGGTTCACGGATATTTCACTCAAAGGCTTTGCCGCCCTGTACTGGCGCTGGCAGCAGAACATCCGCGACATCATGCCCAACACCGGCACGGTGCTGTTTGTGCAGGGCGAGCGCTACGTTTATTCTGACCGCGACGAAGGCGTGGAAGGCCTGCGCTTTGGGCTGAATCAGTACCTGAGCCCGTGGATGAGCCGCAATCACGGGCTGCTGCTCGGAGCCGAAGGCCTCACCCAAACCCGCACCCGGCTCTACGGCACCTCCGGCCTGGTGTACGACGGCTACGAAACCAACATCCTGGCCGGGGTACGCAACGCAGCCGTGCTGCGCGCCCGCTACGTACTGCCCCTGCGCTACATCGACGACGGCTTCATCTCGGTACCCTTTTTCGCCGACCGCGTTTACCTGGCGCTGCAGGCCAATTACATCCTCGATTTGGATGAAACCGGCGGCGCGCCCCTCTCAACCGCGGGTCGCGCGGTGTACGGACTCGAACTCCGCAGCAGCTTCCGCATCTACAACCTGCCGATTGACCTCGGCATCGGCCTCGGCTGGGAGCCCACCCGCGGCAAGCTGCACGTATTCGGGAACACACGGTGATGATGATTAGGGGACTCAAGCGTGCTGTTTTTTACTCAGCTTTTTTCCAACAAAGCTGCATCCCGCCAAAAACCCGCGAACCCCGGTTCGCCCGGTTCGTCTTAGTTCCTGAATTTTCCGCAACCATCCGAAACCATTCCGGTCCGGCCATGACGACACCCGTACCCGAAAACAACACGTGCAAAATGCTACATCCAAATTCCGGCTTCAATCAGCGAGTCCTGAACCCGAAATCTCTTCCTTTGAGCTTCATCCGCGCATTTGAATCCCTGCCGCGGATCGTTTCCTGGTTCGCCGTGTTAATGGCCTTCATCGCATGTCAGGCCATCAGCCCCATCCTCACAGCCGCGCAGCCGCAGCACGGCTGGGTCACGAATCCGGTTGAGGCACCGGGCGTGGTGTACGGCACCTTCTTCAGTGAAGCTGCGGGGCAGGCAGTAAGCTACCATGTGCTGCTGCCGCCCGGCTGGGATGAAAGCGCGAACCTGAGCCGGAGCTATCCCGCCGTGTACTACCTGCACGGCAGCGGGGCCCCGACCACAACGGGCATCCCCATTGTTTCGCAAATGTTCCGCAACGCCATGCTTTCCGGCGAAATGCCCGAAGCCCTGGTCGTTTTTCCCAACGGACTGCCCGAAGGCATGTATGTGGATGCCAAAGACGGCTCACAGCCCGCCGAAACCATCATCATTCAGGAGCTCATTCCGCACATCGAGGCCGCCTACCGCGCCATCCCCGACCGGCAGGCGCGCATCGCAGAGGGCTGGAGCATGGGCGGCTACGGGGCGGGCCGCTTCATCTTCAAATTCCCGGAGCTCTTTGCGGCAGGCTCCATGCTCGGCGCCGGACCGCTTCAGCTCGATCTGCTTGCCGACGGGCCCGGCCTCGTGCCCTTTCCCGTGAGGCTGCGCATCTTCAACGAAGTATTTGGCGGCGATCAGGAGTACTTCGAGGCACAAAGTCCGTGGCGGCTCGCCGAGCAGTACGCAGCCGCCCCCGCATACCCCGTGCGGCTGCGGATTGCCCTGGGCGACGCCGACCATGTTTTCCCCGCCAACGAAGCTTTCCATGCGCACCTCCTCACCCTCGGCATAGCCCACGAGTGGTACGTATTTGAGGGCCTTGCGCATCAGGCGCCGGCCGTGCTCAGCGCGATTCAGCAGGCAGGCGGCTGGGCTTTTTACCAGGAAATTTTCGGGGATGCAGTATCGGCCGGGCCCGCCGCGCCGGAGCAGCCCGCACAGCTGATGCTGCTGCAAAATTACCCGAATCCCTTCAACAACCGCACCGTGATCCGCTTTGAGCTTGCGGAATCAGCAGAAATAAGCCTGAGCCTGCACGACCTTCAGGGCCGCCAAATCGGCGTCCTCACCGAAGGCGCCCGCGCAGCCGGCGCGCATCAGCACGCCCTCGATGCAAGCGGCTTCGGCCTGCCGAGCGGCGTGTACCTGCTGCAGCTCCGGGCCGGTCAGCTAACGGACAGCCTCCGCATCACCCTCCTCAAATAAACCCGGCAGCTCACTCCCGCCCCCTTAGCGGCCTTCTCTTCCGCGCCCGCTTTGTATTTTTTTGGTATGGCTTCCGTGGGCATCACGGTCTTTCGTGCCTGTGAACGATCCCAAACCTGCGGATAAGCCCGGGGTTTTGGGGATTCCTGAGCCGCCATCTTCTTCTGAAGAAGCACAAAAACAGTTCCTTCAAAAAAACGCGCTGATCCCTCTGTATCCGGAAAATTCGCGTGCCAGCGTAGGGTTGCGAACCAAAAGTGACCTCAGCAAATTGATGGCTGCTTTTGGATGCGGTCAGCGGCAAAAATGAGGACGGCTGCGGCAAGGCCGGGGTAGAAAGGCTCGATGCCCAGCCAGGCGTAAGAGAAGAGGCTGTCGCCGGTTGCGACACCCATTACCAGCCAGAACAGCGAGAGGCTGAAAGCTGCGATTATGGCAGCAAGCGCAGCTCCGGGCCGCATCCTGAAAAACGGCAGGTAGATGCCCAGCACCGGCAGCAGCAGCGCAGGGATAATCAGGCTGCCGATCACGTACCAGAGCTCGATCACGCTCGGGAAAACGAAGGCGAGGGCCAGGCCAAGCAGGGCCGCGGCTAAGGTCCCGGCACGGATGCGGGCGATGCGGTTGCCCAAAAAGCCGGCCCCTTTCACGCTGCCGGGGAACACATCCCGCCCGAGCGTTTGCCCGGCGATAAACAGGAAACTGTCCAGGGTTGACATAATCACCGCTACCAGGCCGGTGATGAACAGGCCGAACAGGCCCGCAGGCAGCAGCAGCGCGGCCAGCTCGGGGTAGGCCGCCGCGGGGCTTTCGAGTGCCGGCCCGAGCAGCACCAGCGCGTACAGGCCGGTGAGCACCGTGAGCATATCAAACACAGCCCAGAAACCGACCGAAATGAGGATGCCGCGCCTGGCCACGGCCGGACTCGCCGCAGCCGCCGACCGCTGATGAAAGCCCGGATCTACGAAGGTCCACATCGCAATAAAAAACCAAACCAGAATATAGACCGCCGAAAACCCGCCGGTGATGTCCGTGTGCGATTCCGGCAGCTGTGTCCACATTTCAGCCGGCGAACCGGCGGCCTGCCAGGCGAATGCGAGCAGCATCACAAAGCCGCCATACATCAGCACCAGCTGCAGCAGGTCGGTCCGCACCACGGAAGCAAATCCCCCAAGGCTCACATAAACCGTGGAAAACAGCGCAACGGCCGCGGCAAACCAGAACCAGCTGTCGGCGCCGGTAACCAGCTGCGCGATGATGCCTAACATCAGAATATAGGGTGCCGGATTCACCAGCAGGAACACCCCGAACGCACCGGCGAGGCCGGTTTTGGGGCCGTACTGCTGCCTCAGGGCTTCGGGCAGGGTGAGGGCGCTGCCTTCGCGGATTTCCCCTGCTATGAATACCGCGTAGAGCACGGCAAAAACATAGTAGGGGAAGGCGAACATCAGCCACTGCGAGATCCCGGCGAGATAGGTAAACTCGCCTACCCCGAGTATGCCGCCGTACCAGGTGGCAACCAGCGTAGCCACAAAAGCGGGCAGGGTGAGGCGGCGGCCGGAAAGCAAAAAGCCGGCCTCATCCCCCGCGTGATGGCCGGCATACTTGCGCCGCAGCGTGAGCACACCCAGTAGCGCAAAGTAAACGAAAAGCGGAAGCCAGTCTAAAAGGGCAAAGGCCATTGCGAGGGGAGCATCAGCAGCAGGCTGCCGTTTTCATGGGTGATGTGTACCTCGGTCTCAACCGCTTCGTTGGAGGAGCCGTCGCGCAGGCCGTTTTCCAGCGGCTCGTTGCTGAGCTCGTATTTCAGGCCCCGGGTTGTGATGCCATCCACCCGGCCCGACAGCGGAAACAGCGAAACGATGGTTCCGGCCGCAATGCTGAACCGGAACTCGCGGGGCAACACAATCGTGATGCAGTGATCATCAATCAGCACAATGCGCTCAAAAGCATTGTTGAAGCGTTGCATGCAGCTCAGGTTTTTGAGGGTATGATCGAGCCGGTAACCGGTGCCGCCGACAACGATCACTTCTGTGGCCTGCAGGTTTTTGCTCAGGCTGAGGGCTTTTTCGAGGTCGTTGGTTTCCTGATCGCCCATCCGCAGCAGGGTCGCGCCCGCATCCACCACATCCTGCAGCGGGTTAAAGCTGTCCATATCCCCGATGATGTAATCCGGAGCAATCTGCGCATCCCGCAGGGTGAAAACGCCGCCGTCGGCTCCTATCACTTTTTCGCTCCAGCTTTCCAGCCTGTGCAGCAGCGGCAGCGAGGGGGGCTCGCCGTTACAGCAAATGAGAATTTTCATAGCTTCATTAAATAATTATGACAGGTGTAAGGTGTCTTGGTCAGATGTACTGACCTCTGCGGCCGTAAATTTTGATTTGCAGAACGGGCGCTACTTTCCAAATAAATAAAACAGAAAACCCACGCCAAACAGCAGCAGCCACAGAATGATGGGGCCGTTCATCACAATGGCAATTACGCCGCCCACAATGCAGGAGCCGGTAATGATGGCGCTTTTGAGGCCCTCGAGCGGGTTTTCATTCCGGGGGTTGTTCAGGTTGTAATCGAGCTGACGCATGCCGTCAGCGAAAATTTTGGGCAGGCGCACGGCCATATCGATAAACTCGGGCGCGCCTCGCATCAGCTCACGGGTGAGGGCTTTCACGCTGAACTGCTCCTCAAAAATGCGCGCTACATGCCCTTCGGAAACCTCAGTGACGTCCATTTTCGGATCGAGCATTTGCCCGACGGATTCAAAGGTGATGAGGGCCTTAACCATGAGCGTCATTTCAACCGGGAAAAACACGCGGTGCCGGGCGCCTATGCCCAGCGATTCCACGATGAGCTTGCCCATGCTGAAACGCCCGCTTTTGGTCTGCTGGAAAAAGCGCCGCAGCAAATCGCTCACCCCCCGCCTGAAGGCCTGCAGGCTGCCGCCCTTGCCCACGCTCGCCATAGCCGAGAGGTAGCGGGCCGCCCCCTCAATATCGCCACTTACGAGGGCGTGAAAATAATAGAGCATCTGCCGCCGGGTTTTCTCCTCGAAACGGCCCACCATGCCAAGATCAATAAATCCGACTTTGCCCTCCGGCAGAATAAACAGATTGCCCGGGTGCAGGTCGGCATGGAAAAAGCCATCCTTAAACAGCATTCTGATGATACCCGCCGCGCCGTTGTAAATCAGCTTTTGCCGGTTCGTATCGGTGAGGTACTCCATGCGGGAATCACCTGGCTTGAAGCCTTCGAGCAGCTCCATCACCAGCATGTTTTCGTTGCTGTACTCCCGGTAAATTTTCGGGAAAACCACATCCGGGAAATCGGCAAAATTTACGGCAAAGGTATCGGCGTTATCGGCTTCATTCACCAGGTCCACTTCCTTGGCGGTAAAGCTGCAAAACTCTTCGATCAGCCGGTTCGGCTGATACTGCGGGATGATGAGCTCCAGGAAGTAGCCCAGCATTTTCAGCAGGTTAATATCCGTGAGGATGGTGTCGCGGATACCGGGCTTCACAACTTTGATGACGACCTTCTCCCCGTTAAACAAACCGGCCACATGGGTTTGCCCGATGGATGCCGAGCCGAGGGCGTCCGGATCGATGTAGGTGAAAACCTGCTCCAGCGGCTCGCTCAGGTTGTAGCGGATGAGCTCCTCCATCACCTCAAATGGCACTTCCGGAAGGCGGTCGAGCAGGTTTTTGAGCTCTTCGGTTATGATTTTCGGAAGGATGTCTTCCCGCAGCGACAGCACCTGACCCAGCTTGATGTAGGTCGGGCCCAGCATCTCGAGGCGCCGCCGCAGCTGCACCGGAAACTCCTGATTGCGAAGGTCTTTCTTTACGAAGGGCGTTACCAGCAGCGAAAAAAACCGGAGCCAGAACGAGCGCAGCCCGCGCTTTCGGTCACGCGGCAAACTATTCCGGAAGGCAAGGAGCCCGCCGAGCAGCAACCCGATCACGTGCCGGTTAATCAGGAAAAACCGCGGGATTACGCCCTTGTAGGGTGCAAGCGGATCAATCTTGTAGGGTGATTTCTTGCGGCCCTCCCGGTGCTGTTTGGCCTGCCGCTTGAGCTCTTCTATGTAGGCTTCGTCGGGGTCGGCAGGGCTGCTTCCGTTTTCCGTATGCTGCTGTTTTTTATTTAAGATACGTAAGCTCAAATAGCGGCTGTTCCCTGAATGGATCGTGAAAGTAAAGTGATGACTCCATAATACAAAAAAAACAGACGCTGTTCTTTGAGTTACAGCCCCGCAGTATTCCTGATTTTATACCTTCTAACCCCATCAAATACCACGTTTTAGCCCGGCCGGCATTAGGACTTAGCGGTTGTAAGGAAAACAAACCGGAACGATCGCCTGTCGTATCCCATTGTTTTAACTGAACCGTTTATTCATAAAATAAAAGGACACTATGTTAGAGAAACTCGCGCATATATCAATGGGACTTGGCTTTGCCTCTATCGGACTTACCGTTGCAACCTGGGCAAGGGAGAAAGGGAAATCAGAACAGGAGCGCGCTCATGCCGAGCGATTCGGTAACTTTGTGGGGCTTTGGGCTCCGACTTTTTTTCTCCTGGGTATCTATATGCTCAAACTCAAAGAACTCGGTTACGACCGGGAAGCCGAAAAACTGGCTGATGAGCTCAAAACTTTAAAAGAAAAGGTTAATTAAGCGTTGAGCCTTTTCCGGATAACAGCCGCTGCAGTTTACTGTATGCGGCTTTTTTTTGCCGTGATGTTTCCCCCGGTGTGCACGGAGCGTTATCGGGCCGGCGCTTTACGGGCAGGTGCCTGTACGCTTCCATCCCTGTTGGCAGAAAAGGGCAATTAATTTATTTAGGCTCAAAAGCCTGTACACAAAAAATAATACTTGAAAAGTGTGGCAGATTTTCAGTATTTCACAGGCTTGTAAGATGCACTCAAAAGCATCGGCCTAAACCTTCTCTTACCAATCCCACATGAACAATCAAACTGACTCATCCGGAAAAAAAAGTACCCTTCAACGCTTTCTGGATTTTATAGAAGTTGCCGGAAACAAACTGCCTGATCCGGCTGCTTTATTCTTTATTCTGCTGCTTATTGTATGGTTTTTCTCCTGGATACTGTCTCCGATTAACTTCGCGGAGATAGATCCGCGCACAGGTGAAGCCCTTCGTGTTCAAAGTCAGATTACCGGCATGCAGCTTGCGGCATTTCTGGCGGGCATGGTTAATACCTTTGTGACTTTTGCACCGCTCGGCATTGTGCTTGTCGCCATTCTTGGGGTCGGGCTGGCCGAAAACTCCGGTTATATCAACGTAGCGCTCAAAAAGCTGCTGGGTATCACTCCTAAAGCGCTGCTCACCCCTATGCTCATTCTCGTAGCGATTGTGAGCCATACCGCTGCCGATGCGGGCTATGTACTTGTAATTCCGCTTGGAGCCGTGATCTTCTACGCTGCCGGGCGCCATCCGCTGGCAGGTATTGCCGCCGCCTTTGCCGGGGTGAGCGGGGGCTTCAGCGCCAACTTTGTACCCTCCGGCATTGATCCGCTGCTGATGGGGTTCACTCAAAGTGCCGCACAGATTTTTGACCCCAACATTCAGCTCAACCCGCTCAACAACATCTTTTTTACCGGGCTTTCTTCTTTCCTTATTGTAGGTGTGGGCTGGTATATCACCGATAAAATTGTGGAGCCCCGGCTTCAGGGCGTTGAGGTTGATGCGGACGAAGATGACCTCCCAAAACTGGAATCCGTTTCGCCGAAAGAAAGCCGTGCGTTCTGGGCGGCGACCTTTGCCATGCTTGCTGCTATTGCCGTGCTGGTTTTTTGGGCTATCCCCGGCGACTCCGCCCTGCGCGGCCCTGATATGGCCAACCCCGATCAGATGTCGCTGGTTTCTTTCTCAGCGCCCCTCATGCAGATGATTGTGCCGCTTATCTTCATCTTTTTTGCCCTGCCCGGTATTGTTTACGGCTACATGTCGGGCACCTTCACCAAATCGAAAGACGTGATTGACAGCATGAGCAAGGCGATGGGTACTATGGCCTACTACATGGTAATGGCCTTTTTCTGTGCCCTGTTTATCGACGCTTTTGCGCAATCCAACATCGGAATTCTGATTGCCCTGAAAGGCGCCAATTTCCTCCAGGAGCTTCAGCTGCCGGGAGCAATCACTATTGTGGGCATCATTTTACTTACAGCTTTTGTGAACCTGCTCGTAGGTTCGGCTTCGGCCAAATGGGCGCTGATTGCTCCGATTTTCGTGCCCATGCTCATGGGTCTTGGCATCTCGCCTGACCTTACACAGGCCGCCTACCGCGTGGGTGATTCGGTATCGAACATCATCACTCCGCTGCTGCCGTATTTCCCGCTGGTGGTGGTTTTCTGCCAAAAATACGTGAAGTCAACCGGTATCGGCACCCTGGTTTCGATGATGCTGCCATACTTCTTCATCTTTCTGGTAACCTGGACCATCTTCCTGCTGGCGTACTGGGCCATCGGCATACCACTCGGCTTGCAGGCAAGTTTTGTGTATCCGGCACCCTGAGCGCCCTAACCACAACGAAACACAAAAGGCATCCGCGCAACAAAGCGCGGATGCCTTTTTTTTGGGCTTGTTTACAGCTCTATGCTAAACGAATTATTTTCCGAATCCGATTTTTACAAGCATGAATATTTAAGTGCTTTTACTTAGATTAGATAGACTAAACAAGCCTCTTTTTTTATTTAAGACCAGCTTCTTCTCCAAAAATAATGGTTTATACGTAGCATCCTGCTATAAAGAAATTAAAAATGAATCACCCGGATAAAGAGCCTGCACACCTCAGCACTGATTGCAGCGACATTACCTCCTTATTGTTCGACCTTACTTTTGACGGTATCTGGATTTGGAATCCTGAAAACAAAAACGACCTCCGGTTCAGCAGCACCTTCTGGCAGTGGCTTGGATACGGTGAGGCTGCTGAAGAACAGGACCTTCCGGAATGGACCGATATTATTGATCCGAACGACCGCCGAATTTTACAGGCTGCTCTTGATTCATTCCTGTACGCTCCGGATGCAGGTAAACCTTTCGTTTTTGAAGCCGCTTTCATTTCCGCTGATCAGGTTTGGCAGCGTTTCAGCTTTAAAGGCAGGATGCACCCCACAGCTGACCCAAACGCGCCACAGCTGATCGGCTGTGTACGTAAGGCAACCGACCGCGGTGCCGCAACACCCGGTACACAAAAGCAGCTGCAGCTTTTTGAAACCCTTTATGCTGCCTCCCCCATCGGCATTGCGCTCAATGATTTTGAGACCGGTGCATTCATATTTGTGAACGACAAACTGCTCGAACCCACCGGCTACAGCCGCGAAGCATTTTTGAAGCTTTCTTACTGGGATACAACCCCTCCGGAATACCGCCCGCTGGAAGAACGTGCGCTGGAACAGATGAAAGAAAGCGGGCGCTATGAAACCTTTCGCAAAGAATACATCCGGAAAGACGGCAGCCGCTACCCGGTCGAGCTGAGGGGCTTTGTAACCGAAAATGAAGACGGGAAAAAGCAGATATGGTCGTTTATCGAAGATATCAGCGATCGGGTAAAAACCGAAAACGAGCTTCAGGCAAGCCGGGATCAGCTTCACTCCCTGATGGAAAACATCCCCGGGGTAGCGTTCCGCTGCCGGTACGATCAGCCGCGGGAGTTTCTCTTCCTCAGCGACGGCATGCAGGAACTCGTCGGAGTTGATCAGGAAGTTTTCTTAGGCGCAAATCGCAGCGCTTTCGACACCCTCATCCCCGCTGATTCGCTTGAAGCCACACAAATCAAATTACACAAGGCCGTACAGGCCGGCGGCAGCTACGAAATAAGTTATCCCGTAATGCATAAAGATGGCAGCATCAGATGGCTGCTTGAAAAAGGCAGGGTGCTGCAGCCACAGAGCAACGGCCCGCTTATCACAGACGGCATCCTGTTCGACATCACCCGGCAGCACAACGACAGCAAAAAACTGGATATGGTGAGGGAACAGGTAAGGCAGGTAAACGAAGAACTTGACGCTGTACTTCAGGGAACCGGTATCGGTATCTGGAAAATGGATGCCAAAACCCGAAACATCGTATGGAGTGATTACCTGCTAAAAACACTTCAAAGCGATAATAAACCTTGCTTTCAGTATGAAAACTGGGTTTCCATGCTCCATGCTGACGACAAGGCCGCTGTGGAAACAGCTCTTGAAAAATTCCTCTCTGATAATGTGCCCTTCGACATCGAATACAGGGTTCTTTTACCCGACGGTTCCAAAGAATATCACCACAGTAAAGCGATTAAAATTTTCCAGGAAGGAGCATTCAGCCGCGTTATCGGTACAACAGAAGTTATTACGGCCCGGAAAAAATCTGAGGCAGAGCTGCTTAGCACCCGCCGCTTTCTGAATGAAACCAACCGCGTTGCAAGGGTTGGCGGCTGGGAATTCCTGCCGGAGCATGATGCCATCATCTGGAATGAAACCCTTTATGATCTGTTCGAACTCGAAAGGGACACCCTTATCGATCAGCCTTTCATGCTCTCCTTATTCACCCCGGAAAGTCAGGAAAGGCTACTGAAAGCCTCTGAGAAGTCCGCTGCCGAGCTCGTGTCTTACGATTTGGAGCTTCAGATCATTCCACAAAAAACCGGTGAAACAAAATGGGTTCGGGCAACCGGCACACCGGTTACGGAAAACGGCCGGATTGTACGCTATTACGGCATCGTTCAGGATATCGACCAAAGCAAACGCCTGCTGCTTGAGCTGGCTGATTCACGTGAAAAGCTGCGAAGTGTTTTCAATGAACTGACCGATGTGGTATGGTCTGTAACCCTGCCCGACTACAGTCTGCGCATGATCAGCCCCTCTGCGGAAGCATTATTTGGCTACAGTACCGACACCTGGTACAGCCGCCCGCAGCTCTGGGCCGAGTGCATTCACCCGGAAGATGATGAAGCCCATAGCCGCATCATGGCAGACCTGGAGCAGCGGGGTACCTACGACCAAACCTACCGCATAAAAACAAAGAGCGGAGCGGTAAAATGGGTCCGGAATCAGGGGCGGATCATTCTGGACGGGCACGGGCAGGCCCTGCGGCTCGACGGCATTATTTCAGACATCAGCCCGCTCAAAGATGCCGAAGAGAAAGCGCTGCAAAGCGAACGCCGCCTCAAAGCCCTGCTTGAAACACAGAACAGCTTCATCGTGCGCATGGATGCCTCGGGGCGCATCACCTATGCAAACCGGAAATTCATGGCCGTATTCGGCAATCAGTACCGCGTATCCGAAACAGCTCAGCAAGTGGCGGGGCAGGAATTCAGAGTGTCCGTTGTTGAGGAAGATGTCCCGAAATATCTCGAAGCTTTGGAAACACTCCGGCAAAAACCCGACAGCGTGATTCAGCTCGAGCTTGCCAAATCCCTTTCGGATTCAGGCAAGGCTTCCATCCTGTGGGAGTTTTCCTGCATTCAGGATGAAGCAGGAAAAGTACTCGAAATTCAGTGTAACGGGCTCGATTTCACCGAGAAAAAAGCTGCCATGCGCGAGCTTGAGCGCACCTCCATTTTACTTAATGATGCACAAAGGCTTTCAGGCCTCGGTGCCTGGGAGCTGGACCTGCAAAGTGAACGGCTTTCATGGACCGACGAAGTGTACCGGATTCATGAAGTAGAAAAGGGCACCGACATCATGCTGCTGGACGGCATCAGCTTTTATCATCCGGATTATCAGCCCCGAATCCGCGAATGTGTGCGCAAGGCCATTGAAGAAATGGAGCCCTACGACGAGGTATGCCGGTTTATTACGGCTAAAGGCCGCGAGCGCTGGGTACGGGCATCCGGCTATCCGATCGTAAAAGACGGCAACGTAACGCACCTGATCGGCGCCTTTCAGGACGTAACCGATTTTGAAGCCGATAAGGAGCGCATCAGGCAGGAACAGCAATTTTCCAAGCAGGTACTGGCAAATATGTCAGACGGTTTTTCGCTCGTTGATGCCGGCGGGGTTCAGCTTGAAGTGAACAAAGCTTTTTGTGAAATGACCGGATTCAGCCGTGATGAGCTCATCGGCCGAACACAGCCCTTCCCTTACTGGCCGCAAGAGCACACAGAGCACATTACGGCCGTACTGCAGCAAACCCTGGTACCACACAGCAGCGGCAAAACGTTTGAACTCAGCTTTTGCCGAAAAGACGGAAGTCAGTTTCCGGTACTCGTTTCTTTCAGTAAGCTCACCGACAGGGAAAACCGGGTGCGATTTACCTTTGCAAACATCCGCGACATCACCGAAAGAAAACAGTATGAAACGGCCCTCGAAGCCAAAGAAAAGAAATGGAAATCCTACATACAGTCGGCGGCACATGGCATTGTGGTTATCAGCCGGCAGGGTAAAATTCTGGAAGTAAACCCAGCTGTTTCATCCATCACCGGGTACCCAAACAGTAAGATTCCGGGCCTGACTGTATTTGAATTTTTGCCGGAAAGCGAAGCAGAACGCATCACGGAATCCATCAGGGAAGTTTTCAGCAATAAAACGATTATGCTGGAGCTGGACATCCGCACCCGAAACGGTGCTGTAAAAACACTCTCTGTTTCTGCTGTAGCCCTCGACAGCGGAAACATCCTGCTGATTCTTACAGATATTACCCAACAGAAAAAAGACGAGCGTAATCTGATCCGCAATCAGGAAATGCTGCAGGCTATTGCTTTAGCCACAGCCGGACTGCTCTCCAACCCGGATACCAAAACAGCTTTTCGCGACTCTTTAATGCTCGTGAGCAAAGCATTACAGGCAGAGCAGGCCTATGTGTTTGACCTCCATGAAAACGAACAGGGGCTGTTTGCCCGGCACACTTTTGAGTGCTACACCGATGGCCGCCCCCCGGTAAACGGCCATGCACATCTGCAGCAGGTCCCTCTAAAACTCCTTGGGGAAGCTGCCCTGCTCCTAAACAGCGGCAAAACCTATCAGGTACTCAGAAACAGCTTGCAGGGGGATGGCATCTTAGCCGATGTGATGGATCAGCAGGGTATCAAAGCGATGATACTGGCACCAATCGTGATCGACGGCATAACCATTTCCATTATTGGTTTCGACCGGCTTCATGTGAGTGAGCTCTGGAACCGGAACGAGCAGGCCCTGCTGCTGAGCTTTGCAGGCAGTATCGCGAGCGCACTTCAGCGCAGCCGCCTGCTGGAAAGCCTTCAGGAATCGCGCAAGCTTGCAGAAGTGGCAAACAAAGCCAAATCCGAGTTTTTGGCCAATATGAGCCACGAAATACGTACTCCTCTCAACGGTATTATCGGCTTCACCGAACTGCTGCAGCGCACAACGCTGGATACCGTACAGCAGCAGTACGCCCGGAACGTACAGCTTTCCGGAAAAGCTCTGATGGAAGTTATCAACGACATACTCGATTTTTCGAAAATCGAAGCCGGCAAGCTTGAGCTCGAAATCATCAAAACAAGCCTGCGCAGATGTGTGGAAGAAAGCTGTGATATCGTCAGTTATCAGACTGCTGCCAAAAAGCTCGAACTCATTCTCAACATTCAGCCCGGTCTTCCGGAAATGATCGAAACCGACCCGGTTCGCCTGAAGCAGATCTGCATCAACCTGCTCAACAATGCGGTCAAATTTACGGAAAGCGGGGAAATCGAACTTACTGTAACCCATGAACCAACAGGGAGCGGTCGTGCCCGCTTCGAAATATCCGTTCGCGACACCGGTATTGGCATCAGCCCTGAACAACAGGAAAAGCTGTTCAAAGCTTTTTCACAGGCCGATACCTCAACCACGCGCAAATACGGCGGCACCGGTCTGGGCCTCAAAATCAGCGCACTGCTTGCCGGAAAACTGGGCGGCTCTCTTAAAGTGGAAAGCGAAGCCGGCAAGGGCAGCAGGTTTTTCTTCACCTTCGAAAGCAGCTGCTCCCTGCCTGAGATGTACCAAAAGGCGGTATTCGGGAACACTATATACAAAAACGTTCTGGTTGTGTGCCAGCATTCAGCCAACCGCAGCCTGTTACAGCAGTACCTGCAGTACTGGAATATTGATGCTGAATGTTCCCCAAACGGTTTCGAGGCAATGAACATGATTGAAAGCAAAAATTTCGGCCTGCTGTTTGTGGATTACGACATGCCGTACATAGACGGCTTCGACACGGTTCGCATCATACGCCACAAAATGAATATAGACGCGGACAAGCTTATTGTTGTGATGCTTTACAACGGTCCCCTTGGCCCGGAAAATGAGCAGCAGCAGCAGGAACTTGGAATCCGCTACCATCTGAGCCGGCCCGTTAAAAAGCAGGAACTGCTTGATATCCTGCTGCGCATTGAAAACGAAAACGAAGCCACAGATTCGCCCGTTTCAGGCATAGCCGCAAAAACAGCTGCGGCTGAAGCACCCCGGGATCCGGATCTGTACGGTGAGGCAACTTTAGTATCGGGGAAAACAAAAATCCTGATTGTTGATGATGTACCAATGAACATCATCCTGCTCAGATCACTGATAAGCGGCTTATACCCGAATGCCGCCATCATAGAAGCAGGCAACGGCCGTGAAGGGGTGGAGCTTGCCGCCCTGCACAAGCCGGATATCATTTTTATGGATGTGCAAATGCCGGAAATGGACGGCCTGGAAGCCACCCGCACTATCCGCAAATATAACAGCAAGGTGCCGATTATCGCCCTCACGGCCCGCGTACTGAAAGATGAGCAGGCCTATACAATGGAAAGCGGGATGAACTACTTCCTGAGCAAACCGATAGAAACCGCCGAACTTAGCAAAGTGCTAAAAATGTGGCTGCCGGATGTAAGGTAAAAGGAAATATGATACACACCGGAAGCAAGATCAATCAAGATGGCGCCGGGCCTGCTTTTTAACCGGTGAATCCGTTCGGAGCGAAACAATATGGCGGAACTGCTGCTGCGCCTCGTCGCGGCGGCCCAGCCGTTCATACAGCCGCCCGAGCTGATAACGTGCACGCAGCTGCTGCGCGCGGGTATCGCCTTTTTCAAGCTGCGGCGCTAACGCAAGCGTTTTCAGGAAACAGGACTCCGCAAGATCAAGGCGCCCTCTTCGGTAGTAGATAAAACCACGCATGGTGTACACTTCTTCGAGTGTTGCGGGTGCCGTAGAGGGGTCGGCGCGCTCCAGGATCTGCTCACTGAACTGCAGGGCTTCATAAAGACGCCCCTGCCGGTAATAGCTGCGTAATAAGAGCCGGTTAAAGAACAGGTTGTGCGGGTATTCCTCTAAAAGGCGGTTCAGGTACAGCTCTGCCACTTCAGGCTGCTGCTCGTAGTGCAGGTAAATATGAGCCAGAAAATAAACGGCTTCCGGAATCATAAAGGCACTTTCGTCCGCAGCCGTTTTCAAACGGCTTAACCCTTCCTGCATATCACCGGCAGGAACCATCCATGAAACAACCCGCACAAGGCGGTACTGTTCATGGAAATACGCGGTGAAATAGCTGTAAAGCCCTAAGCCGAACTGTATGTCCGGCAGTTCGGGGTAAAGCTGTTCAATACCGTTCAGCAGATTGATGGCCTGCCTGCCGTGTACCAGCGAGCGGTACCATGAGCCCCGGTTTGCGTGAAGACGAGCAAGAAAACCATTGGCAAGCGTTTTCACAACCAGGGCATCGAGGTTATGCCGGTCCCGGCGCAGCATCAGATCTGAAGCCCGGATAGCCTGCTCCATCTTCCCGACAAAGGCATCGTCGTGTTGTTGTGCTTCAAGGTCGGAGAGGATTTGCCACCACAGCGGCAGCGCATCCCAAAGCAGGGCAAGCGGCCGGGCCTGTTCCGATGCGAACCACGCAGAAAGCAGGGAGGATGCTTCATCGAACTGCTGATTGTACAGCAGCTGCGTTGCCTGCTGTACATCACTGATAAAATCCTGCCTGAGCAGCAGAAAGCGGTACTGATCAGGTTCTTTCTCCTGAATGGGCTGCACTGCTTCAGCAACAACATGGGGTATTCCGGCAGCCGCAGCAGGCACAAGCGGGCCGGACAGCGTTGCCTGCCATTCAGCCGGTGCTGATAGCAGCAGGAAAATCAGTACAGGTTTCAGAAACATGCGGACGTCTCCGGTACAGGTGCCGCCGGGCGCGGCAATGCCGGCTTACCAACAGCCGGGGTGCCTGCCCGGCTGGTTTACAGGTTGTGGCTGATAAAATAGGTTTCCAGCCATTCCACCGTTTTATCGACTACCGTGAGGAAGTGCGCCGGGATGTCGTCTTCATTCCAGGGGTGGCTGCAACCAAAGGTATGGTCGGCACCGTTTATCATAATGCGCTCTTTTTCAGGGCTGCGGCACACCTGATACAGCAGCTCACTGTTACGCATGGGCACCGCCTGATCCTGCGTACCGTGTATGAAACAGCAGGGAATCATCAGGCTTTGCACCCGGGTTGACGCCACGAGCTGACCGGAATTTTCCATGAGGTCGTCAAAAACAATTTTATCAACCCGCATGGTTTGCCCGGTCCGCGTATTGAGAACCTCCGTGTACCCTTTGGTTTGCCAGTCTTTTTTCATTTCTTCGGTGAAATGCTTGGTATAATCGGCTACAGCGGCCCAGGTTATCACTGTGCTCACCTCCGTAAACTCGGCAGCGGCGGCAATGGCGGTGTGCCCGCCCCTGGAATGACCAATAATGGCTACTTCATCCGTTTCGAGAGTAGCTGAGCCGGTTTTAATTTTTTGGGTCTGAAGCGCATCAATAATAGCGCGCACATCTTCGAGATCCCGCGAGAAAGTCTCTTTTGCAAATAAATCAAGCCGGGTAAACTCATCGGAGTGCCCTTCTGTGCCATTATGCGAAAAGTTGAAGGCAATTACCGCACAACCGCTTCTGGCCATTTCAAAACAGGCATCCGGGAAAGCGCCCCAGCTCTTAAAGCCTTTGAAACCGTGAAGGAGTAAAACTACGGGCAGAGAGTTAACTGCGTTTGAAGGAAGATACATATCATAAGCAATCTTCAGGCCGTCTGCTGCGGTTATTGCGCCTGATTCCTTTTTTATCGAGCTATATTTCATAAATTCAGCGTTTTTTTATCCAGTAATTTAACCAGCTGACGCAGCTGAAATATTTCCTTGCGGGAAAGACTGCGCCATTTACCTGATCTGAGGTCATCTATTTCCAGGCCGGCATATATAACTCTTTTAAGGGAAATTACTTCCGCGTTAACAGCCGAAATCATGCGCTTAACCTGGTGGTTGCGTCCTTCAATAATAGACATTCGTATGACATTTGCAAGTACGGGATGACGATCAACCCGATAAGCCCTTGCCGGGCCGTCTTCGAGCTGCACGCCGTTGCGTAAGGCCGTGATTTGCTCATCCGATAAAACCATGTTGGTTTCAACCTGATACACCTTGCGGATTTTGTAGCTGGGGTGCATCAGCCGGTGGGCGAGCTCGCCGTCGTTTGTGAGCAGCATCAGCCCTGTTGTGTTGCGGTCGAGGCGGCCCACGGGGTACACGCGCTTGCCGGTGGCTTTTTCAATTACATCGAGCACGGTACGCCGGTCGCGCTCATCGTCGGTGGTGCTGATGGTGTTTTTCGGCTTGTTGAGCAGAATGTACACAAACTCTTCCGGCCGCACTTCCTGGCCGTCAACCAAAATTTTGTCTTTCACCATCACTTTCTGGCCCATCTCACGGATTACCACGCCGTTAACGGTTACTTTGCCCTGCTCAATGAGGGAATCGGCTTCCCGGCGGGAACATACGCCGGCAGCGGCGATATACTTGTTCAGACGTACGGGCTCGTTTTTGTCGAAGCGGACCTCGTGGTCGTAGATTGGCACCGGTTCATGCTTGCGGCCGCGGCTTTTACCGGCCTTGGAATCGCCCCGGCGGCGCATCTGGGGCTCGTCATCATCCCGCTTAAATACCCGTTTCCGGTCAGCGCTTTGCCGCTTCGTGCCTCCCCCTGCTTTCTTAGGTCCGGGCTTGGGACCTGATTTTCGGGTTCTGTTGCCGGAACCTCTCGGGGATTTTTCATCCATACTAATTCACCTTTTAAAAAAATTACATTACAGATTGAAGCCCCCTGTAAGGGCTTCATCTAAGATTTATCGTCATCATCTTCCATCCCGGCTTTCAGCTCCAATATAAGCTGTCTGTGCTTAGCCATATCATCATCCTGCAAAATTTCCTCAATTTCGCGCGGTTTCGGGAGTTCACTGATGGCAGTGAGCCCGAAATGCCTGAGGAAGCCGTTGCTTGTTTTGTAGAGCAGCGCCCTGCCTGGGCCGTCGTTTCGGCCGGCAATCGCAATCAGCCCTTTTTCCAGGAGCTGCTTCACCACGTATCCTGAATCCACGCCGCGGATGTGATCCACTTCCGGCTTGGTGATCGGCTGCTTGTAGGCGATAATGGCCAGGGTTTCAAGGGCCGTCTGCGAAATTTTGCGCAGCGTGTTTTCGTGCTGAATGTGTTCGAGCCAGGGGTGATAGGCACTTTGGGTGGCAAAAGCGAAACCGCCGCCAATTTCCCTGATACGGAAAACGCGGCCGGTTTCATCATAAACTGCATTCAGCCCGGTAATTGCTTCACGCACTTCTTCATCGCTCACTTCCAGGCCTTCGGCCTTAGCCGCAACAATACTGCGGATACTCTCCGTCGAAACGGGCTCCGGACTTGAAAAAACCAGGGCCTCAATAACATGTGCTAATTCAATATCGGCTTCCATAGGCGTTTATTGCCGGAAAACTTCAATGCGCTCAATAATCATCGGCTCAAGGGGATGATTGGAAAGGCGCGGGTCGTCGCGGTGTGTCGGCTGCGCTGCGATGGCATCAACAACCTCCATACCGGTAACGACCTTGCCAAACACGGTGTATTCACGGTCGAGGCGAGGCGTATCGGCGTGCATGATAAAAAACTGCGAGCCTGCACCCATACTCTTATCGCTTACACGGGCCATTGAAAGCACCCCGCGTGTGTGGCTGATTTCATTGAATTCATGAGGGATGGCGTTTACAGGCCCGCCCAAACCCATCTGCAGCAAATCGCCATCACGGCTGTTCGGGTCCCCGCCCTGAATCATAAAGCCGGGGATGATGCGATGGAAGCGTGTGCCATTATAAAATCCGCTTTCGGCGCGGGCTACAAAATTGAGCACGTGTATGGGCGCAGCATGCGGATAAAACTCCACCTCAATCACGCCCTGATTGGTGTGCAGCCGGGCCCGGACGCCATGCAGAAAATCACCAAGCTCGTCGAGCACCGCCACATCACTGCGTGCCTGATCCACTTCGGCCTGCATTTCGGCCAGCTGCCGCTCATAGCTGCGGCGCATCTCGGCATTCTGCCGCCCCAGCTGACTCACCTGTTGTGTGAGGCGGTCAACTTCGGCATTGCGGCATCCGAAAAAAAACATGCTGCTGATAAACAGCACAAAAACAAGGGATACGGAAATACTGCTCTTGTACATTTACTTTTGAAGAATCGGGTTCCGGGTGTTAATAATTTGGCCTAAATATAAGGCTTACGGGCATCTTTCAAAGCGGGAATAGCAGCCCGATGCGGGGGCGGGGGCTGCGGTCTCAGAGCATCTCATGACTTAGTGTGATGCGTACCGTGCTCGAACCTTCGGGCCTGTTTTTTTCAAACCACTCCCAAAAATAGCCGCACACTTTCTCCAGCTGCGCCGTGCCGATGCCCGGCGGAAGCTTCATGAGCGTGAGCCAGCGGAATTCATCGTTCATGCGCTCGATGGCGTCAGGGGCAGGGCCGAGCACGGGCCAACCGGTCTTTGCGCCCTGCATTACAGCGGTAAAATGCTCGGCGGTGCGGCGGGTGTAGGTTGCATCCTTCCCCTTAAAACTGACCTGCAGCAGCCGCGCATAGGGCGGATAGTGCAGCGGTTTGCGGCCGGCCAGCTCGGCGCGCGCAAAGCCTTCATAATCATGATTCTTAGCATGGCGGATAGAAACATGATCCGGCTGCTTGGTCTGCAAGTACACGATGCCTTTTTTCCCTGCCCGGCCGCTGCGGCCCGCGACCTGACTCAGCAGCTGATACATACGCTCGTTGCTTCGGTAGGAAGGGAAGGCGAGTTCGGTATCGGCGTTCACCACACCCACCACGGTCACATTCGGGAAATCCAGCCCTTTGGCTACGAGCTGCGTGCCGATGAGGATGTCTGCTTCGCCCCGGCCAAAAGCTGTAAGCAGCTGATCGTGTGCGTTCTTCCGGCTTGTGGTGTCCTGATCCATGCGCATCACCCGAAACTTCGGGAAGAGTTTCCCCAGCTCTTCCTCCACCTGCTGCGTGCCGCTGCCCTGCATTTTCAGCCCGCCCGGTTCGCTGCAGGAGCGGCAGCTGCCCGGCACAGAGGCTGCGAAACCGCAGTAGTGACAACGTAAATGCTGCTGTGCCTTGTGGTAGGTGAGGCTCACCGAACAGTGCGGACACTGCGGCACTTCCCCGCAGGCTTCGCACTGCATGAAGCTGGCAAAGCCGCGGCGGTTGTACAGCAGAATAACCTGCTCGCCCCGGCCAACCGCTTCATGGATGGCATTGTACAGGGGCACGGCCAGCGGACCTTTCATGGCGAAGCGGTACTCGGTGAGGTTGAGCACCTTCACTTCGGGCAGCACCGCACCGGCATGGCGGGCTGAGAGTTTCAGCATGCGGCTCCTGCCCCTGCCGCTTTCCACCAGGCTCACCAGGCTTGGCGTAGCCGAGCCCAGCACCAGCACGGCACCGGCCCGGTAGGCACGCATAGCGGCCACTTCGCGGGCATGGTAGCGGGGCGCAGGGTCGCTTTGATAGTAGGAAGTATCGTGCTCCTCATCCATGATGATGACGCCCAGCTTTTCAATCGGTGCAAAAACCGCAGAGCGGGCGCCGATCACGATGTTCTTCTCCCCGCGCCGCAGCGCCTGCCAGGCTTCGTAGCGCTCGCGGTCGCTGAGCCGGCTGTGCAGGATGGCGATTTTCGGCCCAAAAATAAGATAAAAGCGGCGGACCGTCTGCGGTGTAAGGGCAATCTCGGGAACCAGCACCAGGGCGCCGCGACCCAGCTCGAGCGCGCGCTTTATCAGGTGTATGTACACCTCCGTTTTCCCGCTGCCGGTTACGCCAAACAGCAGAAACTTGGCATACTGCCCTGCTTCCAGCGGTTCAAGCAGGGTTTGGGTCATTTGCTGCTGCTCTTCATTGAGGGCGGAAATCTGCTCCGGGCGGTAGGCGAACGCCGGCTCGGGCAGCCGCACTTCCCGCATCTCCCGGCCCAGCACGCCTTCTTTTTGCAGTCGGCTGAGGGTGTAGGCAGTAAGCACCTCGGGCATGGCGGCCGTGAGGGCGGCGGTCGTTGCCGGAAGCGGATCGGCCTCGAGCAGCTGCAGCCAGGCTTCTTCCCATTTGTTGAGCCGGCCCGTTGCCGCCCGGTGCGTAATCTCCTCCCGCTGCGGGTTGGCCCATATCCAGCAGTTTTCCATGCGCGGCTGCAGATCGAGCGAGGGCTCATCCCACAGCTGCAGCAGTCCTTTCTTTTTCACCGAATCGAGGGCACGCTCCTCATTCGACCACCGCTGCCGCGCTTCACGCCAGCTCAGGCGCTTTACCTCGCGGATTTCATCATAAATCCGCTGCTCCTGCCGCGTTAAGGGGATCACGGCTTTTTCCTGAGGTGGCACGGCCCGCACAAAAGTCTGTGCCGAAAAGTTGAGCCCGGAGGGCAGCGCCGCCTGAATCACTTCACCCCAGCCGCACACATAAAAACGCTGCATCCATTCCGTGAGGGAAAGCAGCCCGGCATCGAGCACCGGTTCGGTATCGAGCACGCGCGCTACGGGCCGGGTCTTGAATGCGGGTTTTTCGCCGTGCACCTTCACCACCATGCCGATGTTCATCCGCCCTCTGAGCGGCACCCACACCCGCATCCCCGGCTGTACCGAAGCGGCAAAAGCAGGCGGCAGCGCGTAGGTAAACACTTCCCGCACCGCTATCGGCAGGGCGATGTCGGCGTAGCGCTCTGCTGAGGAGCCGGTTTGGGGTTGTATTTCAGGAGATGACATGCGGTAAGTTTAATTGGCCGGGGGAGGCATTTCGGGGCAGAAAGCCATCACCCTAAACATAAAAAAGCCGCGCCCCAAAAACACGGAAGCGCGGCTCCAAAAAAATCGGCTGCTAAGGTTCCTTCAGCCGGAAACAGCGGTCAGAAGCGCAGCTGCAAGCCGAAAGCCCAGGTGCCGTAGTTGCTTGGCATGAAATCGCTGCCGGAAATGCCACGGTAGCGGTACTCCACAAAAGGCCGCACAAAGGGGATGGCCGAGATACCGGCGCCAATCGCACCGTAGTAATACAGGCCGGAATCATCACCGTCGGGATCTTCTATCCCGACACCGGGTGCACCTAACAAGGTACTTGTGCGGTCGAAAACTTCATAGCCAAGCCCTACGCCGGCATACGGCGCGATGAGTCCGACACCAACCGTTGCAATCAGGCCGAGGCCAAAATCGTAGGAAGTGTCTTCTCTTTCAAAGGAAATACTTTCGGTACTAAAGCTGTATTTCTCATTGTAGAAGCTTGTTTGAAAGCGAATGCCGACATCAAGCAGCATCGGAATGACAGAAAAGTTGTTCTGAAAGTGCAGGCCAAAGCCGGTTGTGGGCTCGTCGCTGCGCACTTCGTAGGAAGCGCCAAGAATGTACTGTGCCTGCGCCTGAGAGTAGCCGAATGCACCAAGGAGAAGCAGAATCGTAACTATTTTTTTCATAACAGTTTATTTTAATGGATGATAGCTAAGCTGTTTTCGAATCACATACCTTAGGAAAGGTACACAAAGGTTTGCACAAATACAGCAACCGGACTTATAACAGCCCGGGTGCTGTGAAAAGTATGAAGCCCTTTTGTGATTTTTAACGGGTTACGGCAACATAGGCCGTAATGATGCTCGCAACAGTAGCGAGCCCGCTAAATACCAGCTGAATATTCCGGTTCCGGAGCTCACGGCGGCGGAATTCCTGATCGCGAACCATATCGAGCGATTCGAACGGCTGACGGTCCACAAAGATGAGGTCGCCCGACTGAAGCGTGGTTTCTGAAGGCCGCATCCATGCGTTGCTGCCGGCTTTGATTACAAACACCCTGTCGGGATCGGAAGCCAGTGCCAAGCCGCCCGCCCGGCGGATGTACTCCTGCACGCTTATGCCCTCAGTGAAGGTGTAAAAGCCGGAATTCATTACCTGACCGAACACGAAAACACTCTGCTGATCACGCGGGATGTGCAGCACATCGTTTTCGTAAATCTTTACGGTCGCAAGCTGCTCCGGGTCGGAGAGGTCAATAAATACAAAATTCTGCCCCAGGCGGTCTTCGAACTCAAGGTACTCGAAGCCTTCGACGAGCTGATCAGAAGCCCTGCGGATGCGGTCAGCATTGTACGCGAAAGGATTGAGTTCGTCGGGCAGGCGCTCCCATGAGGCTCTGTTTCGGGTGAGGCGGGCCGCGCCGGCATTGGCTTTGGGGCTGAGTCCGCCGGCAAGTTCAAGCAGATCGGCAGCGGTCGTTACCCCACGCTCAATCGGGAACACGCCGGGCAGATTGGCCTCCCCCTCAACACGGGCCGAGAAATTAGAACGGCGGTCCGCATCGAAACCCACTACGATACGGTCGTTGGGCAGCAGCGGGAAACCAGCGGGGTCGCGGACTTCTATCCGCTGCATGCCGTTCATGGTGAAGCGGTGCACCTGAACGGCTTCGGTATCGGCATCGAAGGTGAAGCCGCCGGCAATGGCGATGAGGCTTTCGATGGTGTCGTCAGTGCGGAATTCAGCTGTAAACGGACTCACAACCGATCCTGAAACGGAAACCTGCGGGGCAAACTCCTGCTTTTTACGAACCAGAACGACATCACCGTGCTTGAGCTCGGGGTTGCCGGTGAGCAGGCCGCCTACGGTGTAGGAAACCAGATCGCCATGCACGGTATCGCCGCCGGCCCGGCGGATTTCAATGTTTCGGAAGGCAAACCGCCCGTTCAGGATGAAATCGCGGCTGAGGTTCGGCAGCTCGGCCGGGTTGCGCACATTCACCCGGCTTGCATCGGGCTGAGGCCTGGTGCTGATCCGTGATGAGGAAGGGGCAGCCGGTGAAGCTGATGCTGATCCTTCCTCACCATCCTGCTCCCGCTCAAAAAAGGCGGGCAGCACAGCCTGATCGAGCCGCGTGTGTGCCGGCATAAAGTAAGAGCCGGGATTGGGAACGTCACCGGCAATGTGAACGGTGATCTGCCGGGGGCGCTCAATCGTGAAGGTAGCCTGCGTATCCCGGAAGGAGCGCCGCACGAGCTCGTTAACAGCGGCCTGTGCTTCTTCTATGAGCATATTATTCACCAGCACCGAACCAACATTCGGCAGGGTTACCATTCCCTGAGGGTTCACGTGCAAACCACGAAAGGTGCCGCTTTGGTTGCCTGTAAGCACAATGGTGACCAGATCGCCGGGACCCACGCGGTAGGTTGCCGGGTCGATGGCGTCGCCCGACATCCGGCTCATACCCAGGTTAATGCCGAACTGATCCAGAAAATAAAAGCTGCCGGCTACGCCGCTCATATCGAAAGAGGGTGTCTGAACCGGGTTAACCTGCTGAGCCCGCCGCTGCATCAGATCCTGATTTTGCCGGGCCTGCATGGGTTCGGCGAGGGGCAGCATAAAAAGAAGTACGGCAAAAAAGGAAATAAACCGGGTATGAAGAGCGGCAGAATAGAACGTAGTCATTAAAATAAAAGGTGTTGTGGTTACAGAAGATCAGCAGGAGCAGAATAACATCAGGTTCGTTTCACTTCCACAGGCATCTAACAGTTCCGGCCTAAATGGCATTTTAGGGATTGTTACGGAAACAGATTAAGCTTACAAATATACCCAAACTCAATTTTTCATAAAAACTTAAGTTGGCCCAGCTGTGCTGCCGGCGGAATCCGGATAATTATCAGTAAATAAGTTAACCGGTTTCCGCGAGCCCCGGTTTCAGGCTTTAGCACCCTGTTTATGCAGTCTGCACGATTATCCCCAATTGAGGTATGAAGTTGCAGCATATAGCTGTGTTAAAGCTCAAGCGCAGCTGCATTCTTTAAATACCTTCGTGCCCCATTTGTTTTCGCAGGCTCTTATTTTTCCGTATATTCCCACAATTCATATTACAATATAAAGCTTTGAAATGAACATCTGCCTGATCGTGAACTCGAACCTGCCTGAGCGCCTCACCGCGACGCGTCAGATTCGGGATATTCTGGTTCGCGAGGGTCAGCAGGTGTTTGCGCAGCAAGGCATCATCACGCTGCTCGATGCCCCGCCATCTGATCAGGTACAGGCTTTTGAAACCGAACAGCAGGCCATCGCAGCCTGCGATGTGGTGATTTCGGTAGGCGGCGACGGTACCATTCTGCACACGGCACGCCTCACCGGTCCGCTCGGTAAACCCATTCTCGGCATCAATGTCGGAAAGCTCGGCTTCCTTGCCGATACACAGCTTCCGGAAGCGGAAGCGGCTATCCGGCAGCTCATCACCGGTAACTGGCAAACCGAGAAACGCTTCACCCTGAAAGCTACAAACGGGGATGACGATTGCGAACCTGTTTTTGCCCTGAACGAGTTTTTGTTCACGCGGCAGTCGGCCGTTTCGATGATTACGCTCGAAGTGTACTTCGACGGCGAGAAAGTAAACAAATACTGGGCAGACGGCCTTATTGTGGCCACCCCTACCGGATCAACGGCCTACAACCTGTCGGCCGGCGGACCCATCCTCCTGCCGGAAGTTCCGGTAATGGTGATCACGCCGGTTTGTCCGCACGCGCTCACAACCCGCTCGCTGGTGCTGCCTGCCAACCGCAGCGTACGCATCACGGCTGTGCCCGCAGATCAGCAGATTTTATTTTCGAATGACGGTAAAATTTCTAACCTTAATGAAAATAAACCGCTGGATATTCAAATAGAGCGAAGCGATTTTGATATTCAGCTCGTTAAACTTCCCGGCCGCAGCTATTTCGAAACCCTTCGGGAAAAACTCATGTGGGGTATGGACCTTCGCGAGTGAGCCCGGCAGGCGGCCAATATGTCAATACAACCCTTCAACCAAAGTATTTACCTTAAACCTTAGTTAATATTATGAAAATCACAGTAGTCGGAGCCGGCGGAAACGTAGGCTCAACAGCAGCCCTCACCATTGCCCAGCGTAACTTTGCCAAGCAGGTTGTAGCAATCGACCTTGAAAGAAAAGACGGCGAGAAAACCTTTTACCCGGCCAAAGGCCGTGCCCTTGATCAGTGGCAGACTGCCCCGATTCACGGGTTCAGCACCCATCTTTTCGGCAGCAGCAACTATGAGGACACCAAAGATTCTGACATTTGTATCATCACTGCCGGCGTGCCGCGCCGTCCCGGTATGAGCCGCGACGATTTGCTGAGCATCAATGCCAATATCGTGAAAAGCGTAACCGAGCAGCTTGTAGCCTACTCGCCAAACACCATCATCATTGTGGTTTCCAACCCGCTTGATATCATGACCTACGTAGCATGGAAAGCTTCAGGGCTGCCCTCAAGCAAGGTTATGGGTATGGCCGGTATTCTTGATACCGCCCGCTACAGTGCCTTCCTCGCCGAAGAGCTCGAAGTTTCCCCGAAAGACATTCAGTGCCAGATTCTGGGCGGTCACGGCGATACCATGGTGCCCCTGCCGCGCTACACTACCGTTTCCGGTATCCCTGTGCGTCAGCTGATCAGCGATGAGAAGCTCAACGCCATCATCGAGCGCGCCAAAGTAGGCGGCGGCGAACTCGTTGGCCTTATGGGCACCTCAGCCTGGTATGCCCCCGGTGCAGCAGCTGCCCAAATGGCAGAAGCGATCGCCCTCGATGAAAACCGCATCTTCCCGTGCTCTGCATGGCTCACCGGCGAATTCGGTCACGAAGATATCTACATCGGCGTGCCTGTGAAGCTGAACCGTGAAGGCATCAGAGAAATCGTTAAAATCGATCTCGATGCCGATGAGCAGAAGCTGTTCGACGATTCAGTTGCAGCCGTACGCAGCGGTCTCGAAGACCTCAAGCGCATTCTGAAGGAAGACTAAATTCATCCTTAGTCTGCTGAGCGGGAGTTAATGGCCTCAGCGCCTGAATCCATCCCGACCAAAAATATAAAAGCCCGCCGGGAGTCTGTCTCCTGCGGGCTTTTGTTATTGGATTATGTATCTCCGGATATAATCAACTTTCTTTTGCATAGTTGGCTAAGTCCATCTAATTTCAAAGCAGGCAAAAAACCAAAGCACCTGGCATGAACGGAATCTTACTAAGTTCTGATGAAGCATTCCATTTATATTGAAACTTCTTTTGTAAGTTACCTGACGAGCAGAAGTTCAAGAGACCTCGTGACAGCTGCACGACAGCAACTTACTCAGGATTGGTGGGAAGAGTATCGGCAAAACTATAAACTATATATTTCGCAGCCTGTATTAATTGAAGCCGCTGGAGGAGATTCAATCGCGGCAAAAAGGCGATTACAAATTTTAAAAAGAATTCCAACTTTAGCTGTTACTGATGAAGCCCGCATTTTTGCAGAATTTCTTGTG
>JAFIET010000137.1 GCA_020832405.1 Balneolales bacterium | reverse complement strand
CTCCGTCTCGCAAATCAGGCCGGGGCTGCCGTTCGGACTCTGATGAAACTTCCACCGCCACACCTCCGGCTCAGCCGCTTTGCCAAAGGCCGCCTCCCAGAGCGCAAGCACCTTCGGTTCGTCGGCCTGCTGGTAGGCCCGCAGACGGAAGACCCCATCAGCTGACTTTATCGTTTGGTGCTGGTCCAAAATGCCCTGATTTTACTTTGGGGTGAACGGATCCGGAAGAAGCAGCTGCCCTGCGGCAGTTTTTCCGCAAAGCCATCCGGGAGCCTAAAACTGCTGTCCGTCATCACAGCCTGTGCGAAGGGGATGAAGATGGCATTGATGCCCAGCTCAAAGTAATCGCCTGCCCGGGCATCCTCAGCGCGAAACAGCTGACCGGCGCTGAGCTCACCGGCATCCGTGCAGCTCACGCCGTAAAGCGCCTCCGCATCGGGGATGCTCAGCGCGGGCATGAAGAAATGGGGACCATAGTCAGGGTATTTGTCAAAAAACTGCTGCTGCGCGGCGGCCATATAGCTGCCCTTGCTGCTTCGGGGCGACTGATCCCAAAAGTGCGTTACCTCCGCAGCTGGCTCGGTCACAATGCGGCAGCCAGCCTGTCTTGCGCGCAGGCACAGATCGGCATCTTCGAAATACATAAAAAAGCGGGGGTCAAAGACCTGCCCGCCGTCGAAAAAGGAATGCGCCGTATGCAGCATCATGCAGGCGCCGGATACAAATGTTTCCTCGAAAGCGGACTGCTGTGCCCAATGGTTTTCGTGGAAGGCGGTCCAGGCCCGCGCATGGGCGAGCACTTCTGCGGGCTGCTCAGGCGGTCCTGAATCCCCCGGCTCATAGCCATTGAAGGGCGGCAACCGGAAGCGGCGCTCCGCATCGAGGTAGCAGCGGGGCGCGGTAATCAGGGCGCCGGTTTTCAGGGCTGTTTCCAGCAGACGGTCCGCAAAACCCGGCACCGGCAGCGTATCCGGGTTGAGCAGCAGCGTATAAAGCGTTTGCACATCCTGCTGAACACAGGCGTTCACCGCGGCACCAAAACCAAGGTTCTCCGAAAAAGCGTGCACCCGCACTTTGGGCGACAAAGCCTGAAGCGCCGCAGCCCCGCAGCTGCTGCCGTTATCACCAATCAGAATCTCTTTAATGCAACTTTCCTGCTCCAGCACTTTGATAAGTGCGGGCAGAAAGGCTTCTGTGTGATAGTTGATGATGAGGGCGGTTACGCGCATGAAGTTTATCAGCCTGTTGCGGATTAACGGATTGATTTATTGATGCACAGTCAGGTGACCTTACTGCGGATCAGCCTGCGGCACAAGCGCCCTGTACTTCCGCTTCTCTGACCGCCCGAAGCGCTCGAAGTGCAGCAGCGGATTCATGCCCGAAGCTTTCACATCGGCGTTTTGCTCCAGGTAAAAGGCCGAATCAAATGCCGGCGAGGGATTGCGGCCTTCCATTCCGCCAAACTGCAGGTAATGTTTCGCCGCAGGGAGCTTCGTTTTTTGCACATCCGGGTATGTTTTCAGGTACCATGCACCATCAAACAGCGCACTGTTTTCGATTACAGCCAGGTTCTTTTTCTTTTGCTGACGCCGCTGCCATTTTTTAATTAGCGAAAAGCGGTGAACAACATCCTGTTTCAGGTGTGAAGCAGCGCTCCCTTCAGCAAGCCTCAGCCTGTGCTCACGATCTGCGAGGGCAGCATTGCGTTCGTTTATTGTTTCGGAAAGCTTCGCATTCAGGTTTTGTTGGGTACGCAGTTCATCCTGCAGATGCGCAAGCGTGTGCTGCAAAGCCCACTGTGTACCGATGGTCTTGAACAGCTGCTGCGTGAAGGCATCGTCGCCGGCCTGCTTCACAAAGCTCAGAAAGGCCTCCGGCACTTTGCTGCCGGTACACACAACCGTGAGTCCGTTGCCAAAAGGGAAGCTGAAGGAGGGATACTTCGGCATCAGCTCTTCCATCAGTTTCCATACCCCGAAGCCGTAATCGCGCACCGCGGAATCGTGGAAGATAATGACCCCCTGATCGCTCATTTTGGGCAGCCAGCTTTCGAAATCGTGCTTCACGGAGGCGTAGTCGTGCATGCCGTCGATATGCAGCAGATCGATGCTGCCCTCCCTGAAATACGGAAGGGCCTCCTCAAAGGTCATCTTCAGCAGGTTAGAAAAATGACTGAAGTGACGGTTGTTGATTCGCGAGGCGTGCTCGTAAATCTGCCTTCCGTGAAACGGAATAGCACTGTATGACAGCCAGATATCAACGCCGTAGGCTTTTGCCGGGAGCTTTAAGGCATCTATGGCCTGACAAAAAGTGAAGTAGGAGTTGCCGAACTGCGTCCCCAGCTCAACCAGCAGACGGGGCCGGAGTTGTTCAATCAGGAAAAAGGCAAAAGGCGTGTGCTCATTCCATGCGGAGGGCTTTTCGCAGTACAGGGGCTCAGTGAAAACAAACGGGCTGATTTCAGGCATTGGCGATTTGGGTTAATTGTTTCATAAAGGTCTGTTTATCCATGTGCGGGATGTCTTTTTCCTTCTTCCAGAAGGTGCCCGTCGAGTCGATCACCTGAATGCGCTCTTCGATGCCAAACAGCTGCCGGTAATGCGCAACAGCCAGCCGGCAGCTTGCAATAGCGGCCCAGTCGTCGATGATGCAGAAGCCCCCAACCGAAAGTTTGGGGTACAGGTTGTAAAGCGCATCAATGGTGGATTCATAGAGGTCGCCGTCGAGGCGCAGCACGGCAAGTTTTTCGATGGGCGCACCCGGCAGCGTATCCTTAAACCAGCCTTTCAGGAAGCGCACCTGACCGTCAAGCAGTCCGTATTTTCGGAAGTTGTCCTGAACCTGCTCCAGCGATATGGCCAACTCCGGCAGCTCATGCAGGTTGAGGCCCTCATCCAGCGGATACTGCGCGGTATCGGGCGGCGGCAGGCCCGCGAAACTGTCGGCAACCCACACGGTTCTTTCGGTATCCCCGGCGAGCTGAAGCAGGTAGCGCATGAAAATGCAGCTGCCGCCCCGCCAGACGCCGGTCTCGATCAGATCACCCGGAATGCCGTTCCGGATCACCTCCTTCACACAGTACGCCACATTGTTGAGGCGCTTGATGCCGATCATGGTCTCTCCTTCCTTTGGAAATTCCGTCGCCTGATCCAGCGGATCGGTAAGCCCCCTTAGTAGCCCTTCATGCTGTACCAGCATCCGCAAATCGTAGCCTTTGGGCACCGGGAGGCCGAGCAGACGAAGCTTCATGGCAAGCACCGCTTCATCCTCCTCAGTGATTCCTTCCTCTTCCCATATTTTCCCTTCGCCTGATTGGGTAGCTATCAGCGGCTTAGCCGGCTGCTTCTCAAATACCACCACGCTGTTGTAAAAATGCACCGCAAGCGTACTTTCGGTGAAGGCATCATACAGCTCCGGCTTGCTGAGGGCGTGTGCCGCGTTCAGGCGGTCAACGAGCTGCTTGCTATACTCAATAAAGGTACCCGGTTTCTGAAAACCGCCCCCGTAAGCTTCCCAGTAACTTGTGCAGACGTCCTCACACAGATATATCCCCTCCGGACTCAGGTGCGGGTACATTTCTTCAAAGGTGATGATCTGCTCTTCCATGTAATGCCCGCCGTCATCAATCAGAATATCGATGCGGGGCAGCTTTTCTTTAAGCTGTGCGAGAAAGGCCCGGTCAGCCTGCGACCCAATCAGGATTTCAATCTGATCCTCCTCATAAGGCTTGCATTCCGGATTGATGTCGATGCCGTAAATGCGGGCCTTCTCTCCGAAATACGCCTTCCACATCTGCAGGCTCCCCCCCTGCCCCACCCCGATTTCCACCACAACGCAGTCCGTGCCCCGGTACCGGCTGAAATAGCGGTGATAGATATCAAAATAGTGCTCCCATTTATGGACCACACGCTTCCGGTTACTCCGGAAATAATCGCGCAGCGGGTTTGAATTCTCAGGCATAAGGGTTTGGGGTTTAAAGTTTTGGTTGGCTTTTGGCTTTTGGCTTTTGGCTTTTGGCAATTAACGATTGATAATAGCTAAATGCTAATTAGTTTTTGGCTGCGGCCTGCCGCGATGATGGCACGCGGATTTTCCGGATTGGGCGGGATTTTCGCGGATTGTTCAAATGTAATGAGGACAAATTTCCCGTAGGGAAACCACATGGGTAGAAAAAGCGCGGCTCACGCTCCCAAACCCGAAACTACCCCGGAAGCAAAAGCCCCTCTCCTGAAGACAATGTGCGTAAGGCCTCGTGGTATTTTCAGGAGAGGGGTTGGGGTGAGGTCTAAACGAGAAACCTTCAGGATGCCGTTTTCCGGTACGGTGATGGGGGGGACGGCTTTTGGCTTTTAGCTTTTAGCTGTTAGCTGTTGCCGGATGTTCAGGCTCCCAGAACCGTAACCACCCCGGAAGCAAAAGCCCCTCTCCTGAAGACAATGTGCGTAAGGCCTCGTGGTATTTTCAGGAGAGGGGTTGGGGTGAGGTCTAAACGAGAAACCTTCAGGATGCCGTTTTCCGGTACGGTGATGGGGGGGACGGCTTTTGGCTTTTAGCTTTTAGCTGTTAGCTGTTGCCGGATGTTCAGGCTCCCAAACCCGAAACTACCTCGGAAGCAAAAGCCCCTCTCCTGAAGACAATGTGCATAAGGCCTCGTGGTATTTTCAGGAGAGGGGTTGGGGTGAGGTCTAAACGAGGAGGACGGACCGGGGACGGCCGACCGGGGACCGCGGGGCTGTGACTCCTCCCTAATCAATCCGCTGCAGGCTTGCGGAGCGGGCAAAGTCCCCGCCGCGT
>JAFIET010000136.1 GCA_020832405.1 Balneolales bacterium | reverse complement strand
AGCTGCAGGTAATCGGTGTGGTTTTGGGTGATGAGCCCCTTGATGATGCCCGTTTCCATGCCTTTGAGGCCGCAGATGTAGATCAGGGTATTTTCCTGCCGGAGGATGGGGTCAAGCAGGTCGGCCCGGTCGATGAGCTGGCACTGCACATAAGGCCGGGAACCGTCCTCACGCGGATCTTCGCGGGAGATGGTCGGCAGGTAGTGGAAGCCGGGGTTTTCAGCCGCAAGACCGCGGAAGTAGCGCTCGTACAGCAGATCGGTACGGTACGGACTCCCGAAAATGAGCGCGATTTTGCCTTTATAGCCCGCCTGCATCAGGTCCATAATCATGCCCCGAAAGGGCGCAATGCCGGTTCCGGTTGCGAAAAACACGTAGTTGAAGTCGTGCATATTCTCAGGCAGCAGAAAACGCTTGCCGCTGGGTCCGGCAACCTTCACCCGATCGCCCGCGCGCAGGCTGCTCAGATAGTTGGAGCACAGCCCGGTAAACAGCTGCTGGGTCTCCCAGTGTTCTCCTATCACTCGCTTCACGGTGGTGGAATGGTGCCGCCCCGCGCCGTCTTCTCCGCTGCTTGGTGAACTGATGGAGTATAGCCGCATGGCGTTGGGCTTCCCCTTTTCGTCCGAGCCCGGGGGGAGTATGCCAATGCTTTGCCCCGCGAAAAACTTCCCTTCAAGCGGGGTTCCGCTCAGGTCGAAGGTGATGTGACGGATGATGTTCGGACTCGGGCCGCTGGTTGCAATCACCGATTCCAGAATCGGGACTTCTACGGCGTTGTTTTTGTTGCAGATATTCAGCTCAACTTCAGGCAGGGTGATGCGCGTCATAGTCGGCATGTGGTGTAATCGGTCTTGGATTTGTTTAAAAATTGGTTTGATGTAAAATACGGCTTATGCCGCGTCTCCGCTAAATAATCGGGCTAACCGGGTTTCGGGTGATGGCTTCGGTGCCTCATCCCTTTTCGGTTTCGGCGGCTAAAACTTCTTTTCCGGCCGGAAACGTTTCAACGAGCTGTTCGAGCAGCCGGATGCAGGCCTCCATATCAGCGACGCCGGATACCACGATCCGGATGGCCTGATCGCGCTGGGCAACATTCACCTCACGCCCGGCCTGCTGCAACTCGCTGATAATTTTCGGCATGCGCGCCTGTGCGTAGAAGAGCTCGCCCGCGAGGGTTTCCGCGGAGGGACAAAGCAGCCAGATGCGGCCCGCCCTAATGGTGACCTTCACAAAAAGAAGGCGGCTCGCCAGCAGCTTGATGTGCGTAGCCTGAATGAGCGTCTGCGCCTCGGCGGGCACCTTGCCGAAGCGGTCTTCGATTTCCGTAGCCCATTCTTCGATTTGCGACACTTCCTGCGCGCCCGCAAGCCTGCGATACAGGTTCAGGCGCTCCACGTTGTCGCGCACGTACCACTGCGGCAGCAGGGCCGCCTCATCAAACTCGACGGTCGTTTCCGGGTACTCGATGTCGGGCTCCTGATCGCCGAACAGATCCGCAAACTCACTTTCTTTCAGCTCACGCACGGCATCGTTCAGGATTTTGGTGTACAGATCGAAGCCCACATCCGAAATAAAGCCGCTCTGCTCGCCGCCCAGGATGTCGCCTGCCCCGCGTATATCGAGGTCGCGCATGGCAATGCTGAAACCGGAGCCGAGATCGGCGTACTCCACCAGCGCCATCAGGCGCTTGCGGCTGTCGTCGGGCAGCGCCTGAAACGGGGGCGAAATGAGGTAGCAGAAGGCCTTCCGGTTCGAGCGGCCCACACGACCGCGCAGCTGATGCAGCTCGCTCAGCCCGAATTTATCCGCATGGTTGATGATGATGGTGTTGGCGTTCGCAATGTCGATGCCGCTTTCCACGATGTTGGTGGAAATCAGCACGTCAAATTTGTGCGCGTAAAAATCAAGGATGATGCGCTCGAGCTCGGTTCCCTTCATCTGCCCGTGCGCAAAACGAACCTTGATGTTGGGCACGAGGTCCATCACGAGTCCCGCCATTTCTTCAATGTTGTGCACGCGGTTGTGGATGAAGAACACCTGCCCGCCCCGGCTCACTTCCTGCACGATAGCATCGCGGATGCGGGTGCCGTCGAAGCCGATTACGTCGGTCTGAACCGGCTGACGGTTCGGCGGCGGGGTGTTGATCACGCTGAGGTCGCGCGCGCCCATGAGTGAGTACTGCAGCGTGCGCGGGATGGGCGTTGCCGTGAGCGTGAGGGTATCGACCGCGGCCCGGAACCGCTTGATTTTCTCTTTGGTCGCCACCCCGAAGCGCTGCTCCTCATCGATGATGAGCAGACCGAGGTTTTTGAATTCCACATCTTTCGAGGTGATGCGGTGCGTGCCGATGAGGATATCGACCTGACCCGCCTTGAGTTTTTCGAGCGTCTCTTTCTGCTCGGCCTTGGTGCGGAAGCGCGACATCAGATCCACATTCACGGGGAAGGGATCGAGCCGGCTTTTGAAAGTTTTGTAGTGCTGATCGGCGAGGATGGTTGTGGGCACGAGCAGGGCGACTTGCTTGCCATCGAGCGCAGCCTTGAAGGCGGCCCGCACGGCGACCTCGGTCTTGCCGAAGCCCACATCCCCGCAAATGAGGCGGTCCATGGGCATGTCGCGCTGCATGTCGGCCTTCACATCTTCGATGGCCTTGAGCTGATCGGGGGTTTCCTCAAAAATGAAGGCGGCCTCCATCTCGGTCTGCATGTAGCTGTCCGGCGGGAACGCGTGCGCCCGCTGCGCCTTGCGCCTGGCGTAGAGCTGAATCAGCTCGCGGGCGATGTCTTTCACCTTGCGCTTGGCGCTCGCCTTCTTGCGCGCCCACTCCCCGCTGCCGAGTTTGGTAACCCGCGGCTGATGCCCGTCCTTGCCCGAATATTTCTGAATTTTGTACAGGCTCGAGACATTCACGTACAGCACGCTGTCTTCCTGATACTTCAGCACGACCACTTCCTGAATGCTGTCCTTCACCTTGATTTTCTGAAATCCGGAGAAGCGGCCGATGCCGTAATCGACGTGCACCACGTAGTCGCCCATGTTGAGGTCCTTGAGCTCCTTGAAGGAAATGCCGCCGGAGGGCGCCCGGCGTTTGGTCTTGGGCCGGTGATAGCGGTTGAAGATCTGATGATCGGTGTACATCGCCAGCCCTTCATCCGGCAGGATGAAGCCCTCGTGCAGGGTTTCGACGCTCAGCTCGTAGTTGAGCGCATCGCTCGGATCGCCGAGCAGCTCCGCGAGACGGTCGCGCTGACCCGTGTTGCCGCACAGGATGAAGGTGCGCACGCCCGAGCGGCTGAGCTCGCGCAGGTTTTCGTCAAGCAGCTTGATGGCACCGTTGAAGACCGGCTGCGGCCTGCCCCCGAGCTCATGACGAAAACCGAAGTCGGCATCTCCCGAAAGCATCTCGCCCAGATAAATCCGCGCATAGCCCGAAAGCCGCTCGCGAAGCTCATCGGGACTCATAAACAGCTGCTCAGGCGCGGGCAGGGCTTTGAGGTCGTCATCCCCCTTCTTCCGCTGTTTCTCCTGCTGCACAAGCAGGGCATCGTACACGGCCCGGGCCTTTTCCAGCTGATCGCCCGCGGCAGAATCGCACAGCGGCGGGTTGAACATCACGTAGAGGGTGTCCGCGGGGAAGTAGTTCAGCAGCGATTCGCGCTCCGTGCTGTTGAAGGCCGAAGTGTTCGGCACAATGCGGACGCTGTCGAGGAAGGAGATCGAGCGCTGCGAATCGGCATCGAAATGCCGGAGGGAATCGATCTCATCCCCGAAAAATTCGAGGCGCACGGGGTAATCGCCCGTGTAGGGGAAAATATCGAAGATGCCGCCCCTCACGGCCATTTCGCCGGGTTTCTCCACGAAGGAAACTTCCGTGTAGCCGCTGTCGATCAGCTGCTCGCGCAGGCCCTCCATGTCGGTTTCCAGCCCCTTGTACAACTCGATGGCCGAAGCCGAAAACGACTGCGGGGAAATCACCTTCTCGCACAGGGCGGGGGCGCTCGCTACGAGAATGTTCTCGTCGTTTTGGATGACCGAATCGAGCACCTCAGCCCGCTGCACCAGGGTCGCGGAGTCGTGGATGCCGACCTCCTGATAGGCCTTGTTGTTTGAATCGGGGAAAAAATGCAGGTTCTGAACGCCAAGCACGGCGAGGTCGCCGGCAAAAAACTGTGCGCGCTCCTCATCCGGAAAAATAAAAACCGCGTGCTTCACGCGGTCGCTCAGCTCCGCCGCCAGGATGGATGACAGCGCCCCGGCGTAGCCCTCAAGCCGGATGAGTTCTTTGTGTGATGCGTAAGACAGGATGTCAGCGAGGGGCAGCTTCGGCAAAAGCTGCGCCCGTATATGGCTTATGGCCATGCGTCAGTAAAAATTCGTGATAAGGATGGATGAAACGGGTGATTATCGCCCGCAAAGTTCAAAACAGTGTGATTCTAAAGGTTTGGTTTGCGCGGTAATATTTAGGGTGATGCGTTTCCAGCCCGGAAAAACTACCCCGGCCCAAAAAGCCAAAAGCCGAACCCCGAAAAAACGGAAGCCGGCAACAGGCCCTAAAACTACGGAAGTTTGAAAAACGTTGCGCGGGATATTCATGGGTGCACCAAACCCCGCGGCCTACTCAGGCGAAAGAAAGCCTTCACATGAAGCCTTAAAGTCACCCCAAAAACAAAAAAAACAAAAGTGTCATCTCGAAAAGTCATGGATGGCAAAGAACCCATCGAAGCCTCAAAAGCCGCCCCAAACAAAAAAAAACAAATAATGTCATCTCGAACAGCGGGAAATGGCATTGAGCC
>JAFIET010000029.1 GCA_020832405.1 Balneolales bacterium | reverse complement strand
AAAAGAGCGGGAACGCGCAGAGCCTTAGGGTTGCCGGCCGGAGCCTTTTGCCGGCGGGTTTTGAAAGCCGGGCCTGAACAAGCATTAAATTTGAGGTTGCGGCCCTAAGCCGTATTTTGCCACCTAAGAAACAATTCCTGATTCGACACGGTCTCAACCCGCATTTAACTATTTAAAATTAATTTCTTACGCTTTATGTCAACAGCCTATTTTGAAGTCCCCAAACCGTACAATGAGCCCTATCTGAGCTATGCGCCGGGCACGCCCGAGCGCGATAAACTGAAGCAGGCCCTGGCTGAGCTTCGCTCGAAAGAGGTGGAAATCCCGGTCATTATCGGCGGCAAGCGGATTTACACCGGCCGCACGCAGGATGTGGTGATGCCGCACAACCACAAGCACAAGCTCGGTGTGGTGCACAAGGCCGGGCCGGATGAGGTGAAGCTCGCCATCAAGAGCTGCCTTGAGGCGCGCGAAGCCTGGGCCAATATGCCTTGGGAGCACCGTGCTGCGATTCTGCTCAAAGCTGCCGATATCATTACCGGACCCGAGCGCTACCGGGCCAACGCGGCCACCATGCTGGGTCAGTCGAAAACCCCGCATCAGTCCGAAATTGAAGCGGTTGGCGAGCTGGCCGATTTCTTCCGTTTTAATGTGGAGTACCTCACGCGCATCATGGGCGATCAGCCGTCATCGCCGAAAGAAACCTGGAACCGGGTGGAGTACCGCGGCCTCGAAGGCTTCATGTTTGCGGTTACGCCCTTCAACTTCACTGCGATTGCGGGCAACCTGCCGACTTCGATGGCGCTTTGCGGCAACGCGGTAATCTGGAAGCCGGCCACAAGCTCGGTTTACTCCAGCTATTTTGTGATGGAAGTGCTCGAGCGCGCCGGCATGCCTCCGGGTGTGATCAACTTCCTGCCCGGCGACGGCGCCGATGTGGGCGATGCTGTTTTCGCCGATCCGAACCTGTGCGGCCTGCAGTTCACCGGCTCAACCGGAACTTTCCAGCACATGTGGCGCACCATCGGCACCAACATCCATCAATACAAAACCTACCCGCGCATTGTGGGCGAAACCGGCGGCAAGGATTTCATTTTCATGCACCCGACCGCTGATGTGCGCGAGGTTTCAATCGCGGCCCTGCGCGGTGCCTTCGAGTATCAGGGGCAGAAATGCTCGGCGGCCTCCCGCATGTACCTGCCCGCGAGCAAGTGGGATGCCCTGCGCGAAGACCTGCTCGCCGAAGTGGCGCAGATCAAAATGGGTGATGTGGAGGAGTTCGATACCTTTATGGGTGCCGTGATCGACAAAAAAGCTTTCGACAGCATCACCAAATACATCGATTTTGCGAAGGAAAGCAGCGAGGCCGAGATTATCGCCGGCGGCGGTTACGACGATTCGGTGGGCTACTTCATCGAGCCGACCATCATCCTGGCAAGCAACCCGCGGTTCAAAACCATGGAAGAAGAAATTTTCGGGCCGGTCCTCACCATTTATGTGTATGAGGATGACAAACTCGACGAAGCTCTCGAGCTCTGCGACACGACCTCGCCCTACGCCCTCACCGGGGCCATTTTCGCCAAGGACCGCTACGCACTTAGCATGATGGCCGACCGCCTGAAGAATGCAGCGGGTAATTTCTACATCAACGACAAGCCGACCGGTGCCATCGTAAATCAGCAGCCTTTCGGCGGCGGACGCGCATCGGGCACCAACGATAAGGCCGGCAGCATGCAGAACCTGCTGCGCTGGCTCTCGGCCCGCTCCATCAAAGAAAACCTGAACCCGCCAACGGACTGGCGCTACCCTTACATGGGTTAAGCTGGGTCAGGCTGCGAATTCGGGTTCAGGCCCGGAAACACATCCCCCCGAAACACAAAATACCCGGCACCGAAATGGTAACCGGGTATTTTTTTTGGGGAAAAAGCGGACTATGGATGATGGTGCAGGGTGATGCGCGCCGTGACCTGCCCCGGCATACGGGCATAAAAAAACCCCTGCGAGGCTATCACAGGGGTTCTTGACTACTATGAAAAAAGTTCGGGGTAAGCTAACCACATCGCACCGCTACGACCTCCTACCGTTGCTACCTTCCGGTCCTGGCGGAGTTCAGAGGGAGCTGGTCGTGCAGCACTTACCCCGAACACCAAATATACGCTTAAACCGACCGGATAGCAAGGAGGGATAGCGCGCGTTTCGGATTCGCGGGTTTGGTGTTTGAAGTTTGGAGCTGCGCACGACCATTAAGACAGTAAGGTTTAATTCTTGCTCCTTTGTGCTGTATTTCAGGGAAGCAGCAGTTTTTTTTAAGGCTGAACCCCGGTTTTTGGTGCGGCATTGCGGTACTTCAGGGCAATCACGGCGGCGGAGAGCAACAGCAGGGCGGCCGTTGCGAGCATGGCCGCCTCTATCGAGAAGCGGTCGGCTATGAGCCCGGCGAACAGCGCACCAAAGGCATAGCCGCTGTCGCGCCACAGCCGGAACACCCCCACACTTTCGGCGCGGTCAGCCGGGTGCACAAGATCCGCGATGGCGGCGAGGAAAACCGGGTACACCATGGCCGTGCCAATGCCGAGCAGGGCGGCGGTGAGCAGGTAGCCGCCATAACCGCCCGCATAGGTGAAGGCCAGCAGGCTCAGCCCCTGAACCATCATGCCGCCGGTGAGCATACCGCGGCGCCCGGTGTAGTCAGACAGTTTGCCGGTCGCCACCTGAAACAGGCCCCAACAGGCGGGGTACACGGCAATCACCAGCCCGGCCTGCGGCAGGCTGAGACCCGCCGCCAGCAGAAAGATCGGGAAAATGCCCCAGGCCATGCCGTCTTTGAAGTTGGTGAGCAAACCGGCCTGCGAAACCGACATCAGGCTGCGATTGGCCCAGCTCACTTCCATAAACACGGGTTTTCGGGTTTGTTCGAGCGCGCTCCGGGCTGACTCCGTCTGAACAAAGCCGGCTGTGTCTTTCACAAAGAAAATGGTGAGCAGCAGCCCGAGCACCGACAGGCCGATGCCCAGCAGAAACGGGTAGGGGCGCAGGCCAAATTCGGCGGCTATCCAGCCGGTAAGGAAAGCCACAACGGCCACGGCCAGATAGCCGGCAAATTCGTTGAGGCCCATGGCCAGACCGCGGTCTTTTTCGCCGGCCAAATCTATTTTCATGATCACGTTGGCTGACCAGGCCAGGCCCTGATTGATGCCCAGCAGCACGTTGGCGGCGATAATCCAGTTCCAGTCCGGGGCGTACATCAGCACGAAGGGCACGGGGATACCGAACAGCCAGCCGGCAATCAGCATGTTTTTGCGGCCGTAGCGGGCCGAGAAGCGTCCGGCTGCGTAGCTGGCCGCCGCCTTGGTGAAGCCAAAAACGATGATGAAGGAAAAGATGGCGGTACGGGCCGCAATACCGAACTCCGTTTCGGCCAGCTCCGGCAGGATGGTGCGCTCAAGGCCGACCATACCCCCGACAAAGGCATTGATGAGCACCAGCAGTGAAAACTGCGGCCAGTTTTGTTTGAGTCCGGTTTGGTAGTGCGGTTTATTCAAGGCGAATCGGTTGATTTTCGAAAACGAGCTTTATGGTAAGCCTTTTCGCTTTTATGCACAAAGCCGGATCCGGCTAAGGGAGTTTTTTACCGGGGATGGTCGGGCTTCATCGTGCATCCATATAAATTCGGGGAGATACGTCACCTCCCCCCGGCTGCCCGAACAGCTATGCCGGTTTCGGCCTTCAGCCTTCGATGCGGATGATGCCCGCCGGGCAGTTCCGGGCGGCCTGCTCGTTGGCTTCGCGCTCGTCTTCGCCCACGCGGGCGATGAAGAGCTGTCCGCCGCGCCGGGCTTCGCCCTCAACGAGGGTGCAGCGGCCGTCTTTATGGGAAACCCGCCAGCGGTTCGGGGCCGCCTCTACGCAGGCATTGCAGCCGATGCATTTGTTGCGCTGAAAAAAGATGCGGATCACGGAAAACTGAGTCTGACTTAGGTTTTGGGGATGCTTTTGGAGGATGGAAGCGTGCAGTGTTTTTTTACAGAAATGACTTCGGGGATCACCAAAACCCAAAAAGCAAGGCGTTTTCCGCAGGCTTGTGAGTTTTGAACTGGCAGGAAAGACCGTGATGTGCACGGAGTTTCCCCCAAATAAAAAAAAGCGGAACAAACCGTGAAGCCGGGTTCAGGGCTGCCCATTGTGCGCCATCGTTTCTTACGCGGGCTGCAGCTTGTAGAGTTTGTCGCTCGCGCGGATTTTTTCGGGGATGGCGATGGAGAAATGGCTGCCTTTTTTTACTTCCGTTACGGGCTGATCGGCCTCGCGCAGTTCGGTTACGGTGTGCCGCACAACGCCGGTACCGGGGCCGGTTACGAGAATAGTGTCGCCGAGCTGCAGGCTTCCGGTCTCGAGCTGAAACTCGCCTGCACCGGCCTGTTCGTAGTATTTGATGCCCCGCCCGAGAAATATTTTGCGCTCCGTTGCCTGCGAGCCGTAGGTATCGCTCCACTCGCCCGTTTTGCGGCCGAGGTAGTAGCCATCCCAGAAACCGCGGTTGAAGACGGTCGAAAGCCGGGCCTTCCAGCCGGCGACCTTCTCCGGGCTGAAGCTGCCGTCGGCCACTGCTTCAGCGGCTTCGCGGTAGCAGCGCACGGTGGTATCTACATAATCGGCGGAGCGGCCGCGGCCCTCAATTTTGAGGATGCGCACCCCGGCGTCAATCACTTTATCGAGGAAATCGATGGTGCACAAATCTTTGGCGCTCATGATGTACTCGTTGTCGATTTCGAGTTCGGCGCCGTCTTCTTTGTCGGTTACGATGTACTGATGCCGGCAGTTTTGGATGCAGGCCCCGCGGTTGGCCGAGGAGTTGTGCGAGTGCAGGCTGAGGTAGCATTTGCCCGACACCGCCATGCAGAGCGCGCCGTGCGCAAAAACTTCGATGCGCACCAGCCTGCCGGAGGGACCGGTGATCTGCTGCCGTTCGATTTCCCGGGTGATGTGCTTCACCTGACTGAGGCTGAGCTCGCGCGAGAGCACCATTACATCGGCAAAGGCGGCGTAGAACGCGACCGTTTCGATATTGGTGACGTTCGCCTGTGTGGAAATATGCACCGGCAGTCCGGCCTGCTTCGCGTAGGCCATGGCGGCATGGTCGGAGGCAATCACCGCGGTGATGCCGCTTGCTTTGGCCGTATCGATGATGCGGCGCATCAGGCGCAGGTCGTGATCGTAGAGGATGGTGTTGAGCGTAAGGTAGGTCTTAACCCCCGCCGCCCCGCAGCGGGCCGCAATGTCGGAAAGGTCTTCAAGGGTGAAGTTCGTGGATGAGCGCGCCCGCATGTTCAGCTGCTCGATACCGAAATAGACGGAATGAGCACCTGCATTGAGCGCGGCGGTGAGCGACTCAGGAGAGCCGACCGGCGCCATAATTTCTACCGGCTGAAGCATAATAAAATCAGGTAATTACGAAAGAATGTTACAAAAATGTGCCACAGCGGCCTTACAACCGCTTTTTTGGGATTCGAAAATTAACAAAACTTGATTTTTAAATCTAATATTAAAATTATAATTTTAAAATCAGGTGCTTTATGTCTTTAGCCCGTCTGAACTGAACCCGGCTGAAGCACACCTGCTAATCAAACGCCTCTAATTTTATAGATATCAACATCATGCAAGCAAATTTGCACCAGTTTCATATTCCCGTAATGGGCATCGGCTTTACCATCGACAGCCCGATACGGGTTGCGCACCTCGGTATCAGCTCGGTTGTATCCATTGTGGATGATCTCCTGCTGGAGAAGGTGCGCAAGCATTACAGCACCCTCTATCAGCTCCCTTACCAGAATATCGGCCGCACCGCTGCCGACGGCCGCAGCCGACGGGTACGGGCTTTTCTTGAGATGATGCATACCATTGTTCAGAACAGATTTGAGGCCGTTAAGCAGCAGCGTTTGTTCACCGATTCTGAGAAGGACCGTTACTTCGAACTGCTCCCGAATGAGCATCCGCTGCGCAAAGCCTATAAGGACCTCTATTTTATGAGCGACAGCACAACGCGCGGGCTGCTTGAAGAAGAGCTCACCGCACGCATGGTGCCGGGCGAAATTCAGGTCAACATTATGTCGAAGGTTGATGTGCTGCGCAACGGCGAAGACGGCCTTCCCCTGCCATCTGATTACAGCGATGCGAGCACCGCACTCCGCGGATTTGCCGAAAGTCCGGTTGATGGCTCCGTTATTTTGTCAGCGGGTTTCAACCCGCGCCTGTACGGCTACCTGCCGGCCTTCAGCAGCTTTTACCGTACAAGTGCCGCGCGGCCCAAAAAGCGCGTGATCCTGAAAGTGAGCGATTTCCGCTCCGCCCTTATTCAGGGCAAGTTTCTGGCCAAGAAAGGCATCGAAGTAGCCGAGTTCCGGATTGAATCGGGCATCAACTGCGGGGGGCATGCCTTTGCATCTGACGGCATCCTGCTGCCGACCGTGCTTGAAGAGTTTGCCGAAAAGAAGGGCGAACTGGCACAGACCTTCCTCCCGATGATTCAAGCCTATTACGCAGAAAATAACATGGCGTGGCCGGAGCTTACCGAAGCCGACCTCACCCCGGCCATTACGGTACAGGGCGGCATCGGCACCAACGGCGAAATGCGCCGCCTGCTCGAACACTACGGCGTTGACGGCACCGGCTGGGGCAGCCCTTTCCTGCTTGTTCCCGAAGCTACCTGCGTGGATGCCGAAACCATGACCCTGCTGAGCGATGCCGTTGAAGAAGATTTTTACCTCAGCAACGTTTCCCCGCTTGGCGTGCCGTTCAACAACGTGCGCAATACCGGCTCAAGCCGCTACAACCGCGAACAGATCGAAAAAGGCAAGCCCGGCTCCAAGTGCCCGAAAGGGTTCCTGGCCTACAACACGGAATTCACCGAAAACCCGATCTGCACGGCTTCGGCACAGTATCAACTGCTCAAGATTCAGTCCATCAAGGAGCAGCAGGCCGATGAAACTGCGAAAAAAGCGCTCATCGATCAGGTGCTCGATAAAGACTGCCTGTGCAACAACCTGGGCTTCTCAGCGCTCATCCGCCTTGGCATTGTGCCGGAAACACACGGGCGGCAGTCGGTGTGCCCGGGTCCGAACCTGGCTTATTTCAAGCGCACCTACAACCTCGATGAAATGGTCGATCACATTTATGGCCGCAGCGGTCAGCACGACAACAGCATCGTAGCGGCTGACCGCCCGCACATGTTTGCCAAAGAGATTACGCAGTACGTCGATTACCTCGGCCGCATGCTCGCCCTCACCGGCGACGACAAAGCCGGTTATCGTAAACTGCTGAAAATGAAAGCCAATCTCGAAAAAGGTATGGACAGCTGCTACCTGCTCTCACAACAGAAGCCTTACGAGGGTGAAAACCTCGATTCGCTGGCGGAAACGGTTTACGATCAGCGCCGCAGGCTCGACCGCATGTTTGAGCCCGCCGGTACCGCAGCTGAGGCCTCCTGAGCATCCCCCCTGCAACGTTCCCCTTATTGAGGCGGCGTGCATCCCTGTGATGTGCGCCGCCTTTTTGGTTCAGGCCTGCTGCCTGCAAACAAGCTCACATTTTTGATATGTGAAGTGCGTATAAAGTTTTATTTTAGCCCCACGATAGTATTACACAACAGAGATTCCCTACCAACCTATAGTATTATTTTGTTATGAACATTCATGAGTATCAGGCCAAGGAAATCCTCACACAGTACGGGGTTGCAGTACCGGCCGGCATTCCTGCTTTTTCTGTTGAGGAAGCGGTTTCAGCTGCGGAAGAGCTGAAAGCCAAAGGGGCCACATTATTTGTATTGAAGGCACAGATTCACGCAGGCGGCCGCGGCAAAGGCCGTACCGTAAAAAGCGGCGTAAGAGGCGTGATGCTCTGCAAAACCGTCGAAGAAGTTAAAAAAGGAGCCGAAGACCTGCTCGGCGATACCCTGGTTACCATTCAGACCGGCGATGCGGGCAAGCAGGTGCAGCGCCTGTATGTTACCGACGGTGTTGATATCGCCCACGAGTTTTACCTCGGTATCACCCTCGACCGCGCCAAGGGGCAAAACGTGATTATGGTTTCCACCGAGGGCGGTGTCGAAATCGAAAAGGTAGCCGAAGAAACCCCCGAACTTATCGTGAAAGAATGGGTTGAGCCGGGCCACACGCTGTACCCGAATCAGGCGCGCCGCCTTGCGTTCGCCCTGGGCCTCGAAGGCGATGCCTTCAAAAAAGGCGTAAAATTTATCATGTCGCTGTATCAGGCATTCGAAGCGACTGATGCTTCTATCTTCGAAATCAATCCGCTGGTGCTTACACCCGACAACGACGTGATTGCCCTCGATGCCAAAATCAATTTCGACAGCAACGCGCTGTTCCGCCATAAAGAGTTGCTCGAACTCCGCGACCTCTCCGAAGAAGACGCCTCCGAAGTGGAAGCCGGCAAGTTTAACCTCAACTACATCAAGCTCGACGGCAATGTGGGCTGCATGGTAAACGGCGCCGGTCTGGCGATGGCTACCATGGATATCATCAAGCTGGCGGGCGGCGACCCGGCCAACTTCCTGGATGTGGGCGGTACCGCCAATGTGGAAACCGTGAAAAACGGCTTCAAGATTATCCTCGAAGACCCGAACGTGAAAGTGATTCTGATCAACATCTTCGGCGGTATCGTGCGCTGCGACCGCGTAGCCAACGGCGTACTCGAAGCCGTGAAAGACCCCGAAATTGCCGCCAAAGTGGCCAACGTGCCCATTATAGTGCGCCTGCAGGGCACCAACGCCGAAGAAGCCAAGGAAATCATCGACAACAGCGACCTCAACGTCGTGTCTGCCGTGCTGCTGAAAGAAGCCGCCGCCGAAGTTACCAAGGCCCTGGCGTAAAAACCGCCCCGAATATTCGGTAACCACCCTGTTCCCAAAAACCCGGCTTGCTCAATGGCAGGCCGGGTTTCTTATTTTTGGGGGAAAACGCCTTGCGCATCACGGTCTTTCGTGCTGGTGCTATAATCCCAAACCTGCGTCAAATCCCGATGTTTGATGGCACGCGGATGACCCGGATCGGAGCGGATTAGCGCAGATTTTTTATCTCTCGCAGAGACGCAGAGGTGCAAAGGGAGGGGATGGATCCCGCTGCCCCTAAAAACCACGGAGACCAGCCGTAGGTTTGGGATCGTTCACTGCCACGAAAGACCTTGATGCGCACGGCGTTTCCCCTAAAAATAACCGCGTGAGACCACCCCGAAACCCGCTGTTCCGCGTGCCGTGCCTGCATCAGTCCATAAAAAAACCCCTTCTCCGCTTTTTAGGGCAGAAAAGGGGCTTTAGTCAATCATCCCTCAATCAATCAACCAATCAAACAGAATTTCGGGTTGGGGAGAATTGGGCGGTTTAGCGCACCAGCATCATTTTGCGGGTGAGGTTTACCGAGCCGCTCTGGAGGCGGTAGAGGTACAGGCCGCTGGCAAGTGCGCCGGCATCGAAGGAAACGGTGTGGGTTCCTGCGGCTACGGTTTCGTTAACCAGGGTTGCGACCCGCTGACCCATCAGGTTGTACACATCTATGCGTACCTGCTCGCTTACCGGCATGGTAAACTGAATGAGCGTTGTGGGGTTGAACGGGTTGGGGTAGTTCTGGCCGAGGCTCACCTGTACGGGGGCATCAGCGAACTCAGGGTTGATGCTTGTAGTGCCTACCCAGCCGATGTTATCGGCGTACCAGGTGAAGTCTTCGCTGCCGTCGCCGATATCGCCGAGGTCGAAAATGAGTACAATACGGTCGTAGCTGTGTGCCTGATTCGCGCCGCTGAGGTTGTAGGTCATTTCCACCCACTCGCCTGCTACCGGAATGGTCTGATCTGCTTCGAAGAACTGACCGGCATCGGCCGCGTTTTCAATTTTGAAGAGGAGGCGGGTGTTGGCGCGCGGGGCCCAAACCTGGATGGACATTGGCTCATCTCCGATTTCAAGCGGTTCGTTGAGGAAGAAGCTCGTTCCGGCCCAAGGGGCGCCCTCGCCTTTCACAATTTTGGCTACGTTGCCGCTTGTGTTAATTCCGCTTGGGTCGGGGTTGGCAACCACGCTGCCTGCACCGCCGTCGAAATCCACAAAGATGGTGCTCCAGTCGAGGTCCTGCTCGAACGTAACGGGCAGGCTCAGGTTTGTGGGGGGCTCAACGATGGGGCCGTCGCCGAAGGCGAAGTCATCCCAGTAGAATACGAGGCCTGTACCTTCGCTGCCAAAGTTGAAGAAAACTGAAGCTTTGGTGTAGTTCTTCTCGAAGTTGATGAACTCGGTACCCGGCGCCTGATTGGCAAAATCGAAGGTGAGGGTTTGCCATTCGCCGGCAACGGTTACGGTGGCTTCGGTTTCAACACTCACGGTTACGTCGGTGTGGTCTTCCACTTTTACGCGTACGGGAATGTTAGCAACCGGCGACCATACACGGAGGGTCATGGTGGTGTTGCCCGGAGTGAACGGAATCCGTTCTGAGAAGCCGGAGGCGTCGGCTACGGTTGTGCCGGCCCAGGTTGCTGCGCCGGTTGTTTTCAGACTCTCAACAACGCGGTTGTTCGCATCAGTAGGGTCTGTTACAATGGCTGATTCGTTTCCGCCGAAATCCACGATTTCATAATCGAGCTCAGGATCTTCGAAGGTAATCGGAAGTTCGATGTCGGATGCCGGTGGGGGATCGGTACCGTTGTCTTCGCCGGTAAAGGTGACGTCATCCCAGTAGTAGGTAAGCGCGCCTGTTTCAGCACCCGGGGTTCCGAAGTTGAAAAACATCGAAGCCATGGTGTGGTTGTTGTTGAAGTTAATGGCGGGCGTGCCGGGGGCGGGTTGCGCAAAGTCAAACTCGAGGGTTTGCCATACGCCGGCTTCGGTTACCATTGCTTCGGTTTCAACGGCCAGGGCGCCGTTGGTGTGGTCTTCCACTTTCATGCGAACGGGTATGTTCGCGATAGGCGACCATACGCGTACGCTCATGGTGGTGTTGCCCGGGCTGAACGGGATCGGATTTTCGAAGCCGTCGTTACGGGCTACGGTTGTACCGGCCCAAAGCTCGGCATTTGCACCTTTGGTTGACTCCACAACGCGGTTGCCGGCATCGGTAGGGTCAGTAACGATTTGTGACGCATTTCCGCCAAAGTCGTCAAGCTGATAATCGAGGTCAGTGTCTTCAAAGGTAACGGGAAGCGTGATGCCTGAGCCCGGAGGAGGATCTACACCACCACCGCCTGTGAACACGATGTCGTCCCAGTAATAGGTCAGGTCTGTGCCTTCTGTTCCAAAATTGAAGAACACATTAATTTTGGTGTACGAGCTGTTGAAGTTGATGAATTCGGTACCCGGCGCCTGATTTGCAAAATTAAAGGTAAGGGTCTGCCAAACTCCGGCTTCGGTAACGGTCGCTTCGGTTTCCACGCTTACGGTTACGTTGGTGTGGTCTTCCACTTTCATACGAACGGGGATGTTAGCGACGGGCGACCAAACACGCATCGTTAAAATGGTATTCCCTTCGCTGAACGGGATCGGGCCTGACATGCCGGTCTCGTTGGCTACAGTTGTACCGGCCCAGGTAGCAGCGCCCTGGGTTTTAATGGACTCAACGACCATGTTTGAGGCATCGGTCGGATCCTGAACGATTTGCGACTCATTGCCGCCAAAATCGACAAGCTGATAATCGAGGTCCGGATCGTTAAATGTAATCGGGAAGTTGATGCCGTCAGCAGGGGCTTCAACTTCACAGTCACCAATATTATGATCAATAATGGTAGAAGTTACCAGGCCGCCAGCGAAGGCAAATTTTACGGCTACCCGGAAAAGGTTACCGGAAGACTGACCCGCGAACGAACGCTGAAAACGCTGATCGCCCATGGGGTCCATCTGAACTTCATTGAAATTCGGATTGTAGGTTTGTGCAAAGGCTACGAGGCCGTCTTTGGGGTCGAGCAGCTGCACTTCAAGGCGTACAACATTACCGGTTGAGGTAAACTGATAGGTAAATCCCTGGTTGAAGGTACCTTCAGCGGCCTGAGTCCAGGTGCCTGTGCAAACTTCGGGGAGAGGGTCGCTATTGAGCGCTGCCCCACTTGTGTTCATGCTTGCAGATAAGCTCGTCTGCGCGGTAGCAAGCTGTGCCATGGCCAGCAAAGAAACCGTTAAAATGGCTCTGAAAATGTATGTCATATTGATTTGGTTTTTATGAAGGATAACATATTCAGAATAGCGCTTTTCTGGAGGTACTGCAATTTATTTCCATCAGATTGCAAAATAAGCCGCTGTATATAACTTGTATAGATGTATTAATATCAGGTTTCTATCCCACAATATACAGCAATGCCTCAAAACACAACCCCAACATTATATTTTATACATTCCTGCATTAGCAGGCTTTTTGTGCAAATATTTTTCACAACGATTTTCGTTCTTCATATACACTACGTTCAGGCGGATTTGTGTGTGAAATCACAACCTTTGAACAAGGTCAGACGGCGTTCAGACGGCAGTTCAGCCAAATAAATCCAGCTGTATTCCGGTAAAAGATTCACGCCTGTCATCATCTTCGTCATCTTCACCGGTGAGGTTTAGGTTGGAAACAGAGATCCCGAGCAGGCGCACTGCCCTGATACCTGCCCTTGTTTCTTCCAAAAGGCCGAGTACCGTTTCCGTGAGCACATCCGGGCGGTCGGTCAGGGTATCGAGGGTACGGGAACGGGTAACAGACTCGAAATTTTCATAGCGCACTTTCAGGGTGATGGTGCGCCCCAGCGCACCGGCGCGCTTCATGCGATCACTCACTTTTTGAGCGATGGCTTCGAGCTTTTCGGTCATTTCGGGCAGGGTCTGCAAATCTTCGGAGAAGGTATTTTCCGCCCCGACCGATTTCCGGATACGGTTGGGCTTCACCAGGCGGTTATCGATGCCGCGCACGATGTTGTAGTAAAAGTGCCCGGCCTTGCCGAAATGCCGCAGCAGTTCCGGCTCAGAGAGCTTTTTGAGGTCGGCCCCGGTAAACAGATGCATGCCATGCATTTTGGCCTCGGTCGCCTTGCCGATGCCGTGAAACTTCCCCACCGGAAGCTGTTCAAGGAAGGGGATCATTTTTTCGGGGGTGATCACCGCGAGGCCGTCCGGCTTGTTGAGGTCGCTGGCAATTTTGGCCACAAATTTGTTCACCGCAATACCGGCTGATGCCGTGAGCCCGGTCTTTTCCTTTATTTCCTGCCTGATGAGCTGAGCCACTTTTCGTGCAGAGGCAATGCCACGCTTGTTTTCGGTGATATCAAGGTAGGCTTCATCGAGGGAGAGCGGCTCCACCAGATCGGTGAAGCTGAAAAAGATTTCGCGGATCTGCTCCGAAATTTCTTTGTAGCGCTCAAAGCGGGATTTCACAAAAATGGCTTGCGGGCACAGTTTTGCTGCTTTCCATGCGGGCATGGCCGACCGGATGCCGTACCGGCGGGCTTCGTAGCTTGCAGCGGCCACCACGCCGCGGCCTTCCGGCGAGCCGCCCACCACCACGGGTTTGCCGCGCAGCTCCGGGGCATCAAGCTGCTCTACCGAAGCAAAGAAGGCATCCATATCAATATGGACGATTTTGCGCAGAGGTATGGAAGGCTCCAAAATAACGAGGGTCGATTGCGGGTTCAGCCGGAAAACGGGGTCAGGTTTGGGATGCCATCCCCCGAAACAGAAAAAGAGCAGCGGGGACCTACCCCAGGCGTTTGCGCTTGTTGAGGTAGGCGAGCAGGGCGAGATCGAAGGAGGCGCCGGTATCTACCTCCTCATAATCGATATGGGCTTCGCTGCACGCCATTTTGAAAGAGTAGGCGTATTTGTCGATCTCTTCTTTGTAGGCGGAGCGGATTTCCGAAGGCGTGAGGTCCATTTCATCGCCGGTTTCGAGGTCCTGAAAGAGGTAGCGTCCGTCGGGGAAGTCGAGGTCGCGCTCGCTGCGTTTTTCGAGCATGTGGAACAGCACCACTTCGTGCTTGCGGTGCCGCAGATGCTTGAGCGCGTTGAGCAGCTGCTCATGGCCTTCCATATTTTCGAACAGGTCGCTGATGATGATTACCAGACTCCGGCGGTGCAGGCGCTCGGCTATTTCGTGCAGCACCTCTGCGGAGGCGGTCCGGCGGTTCAGCCCGGCCGAGGGCTCCCTTTTGGTGAATTCTTCCAGGCGGGTGAGCAGGAAGCGCAGGTGTGAAGCCGAGGCTTTGGCCGGCAGCATCTCCCCGAGATCCTGATCGAAGGTAACCAGGCCGCAGGCATCACGCTGTTTGTGCATCATATAAAAGAGGGACGCCGCGAGATGGGCGCCGTAGCCGAGCTTGGTCCACTGCCCGTGGTAGCGGAACAGCATGGAGCTGCTCACATCGAGCACCACATGGCAGCGCAGGTTGGTTTCCTCCTCATACTGCTTGATGAAGTAGCGCTCTGATTTGCCGAAGACCTTCCAGTCGATATGCCGGATTTCGTCGCCCCGGTTGTAGGGCCGGTGTTCGGCAAATTCCACGCTGAAACCATAATAAGGACTTTTATGGAGGCCGGTAAGGAAGCCCTCCACAATTTGCCGGGCGCGGAGTTCGAAGGGGCTTATTTGGCTGAGCAGCTGAGGTGTTAACATGAAAAGCAGGGAATTAAGTTGGATGAAGAAACAGGCTTCAGGCGGCTTGCTGCGCGGGTTTCACAGTATAAAATACGTATCTTTTGAGGTTTTGGGCAGTGCTGCAAAAAGGCAGCCGCCCGGGCCGCATAATACCAATTGATTCGACGGGAAATGAGCTGTGTTTTGGAACTATTGAAACGCATTTGCGGGCAATAACGCTCATTATCCCAAAGCCTGCACTTAAACGCTCATCATAATTTCAAAAACATGTCAAACGTCATTACCAGCGCATCACAGCTTAAGTTTAAACTTTCAGATCTGCCGGATCTCCCCGCTCCCGGCCGTGTACTGATGGTTCGCCCCGACCACTTTTCGATTGATTACGTGATTAACCCCCACATGGAAGGCTTCGTGGGCAAGGTAAATAAAGCAAAAGCCATGCAGCAGTGGGAGCAGGTTCGTAATGCCTTCGCCCAAACCGGCCTGGAAGTCGTGGAAATGGAAGGCAAGCCCGGCCTGCCCGATATGGTGTTCAGCGCCAACCAAAGCCTGCCCTACTGCAAGCCCGACGGCACCAATGAGGTGATTATGAGCATAATGAACTCCCCGTACCGGCAGCCGGAGGTACCGCACTTTGCGGACTGGTACGACGAGCAGGGCTACACCCGCCACCACCTCGACGGCGAAATTCTGCCGATTTTTGAAGGGATGGGCGACGGCATCTGGCACCCCGGCCGCCGGCTGCTTTGGGGCGGCTACGGTTTCCGTACTTCTAAGGATGCCTACGATTTTATTTCCGAAACTTTTGAAGTGCCGGTTGTCGCACTGGCCCTGCACAAGCCGCAGTTCTACCACCTCGACACCTGCTTCTGCGTGCTGAATGAAGACAGCGTGCTCATTTACCCCAAGGCTTTTGAGCCGGAAGGCTTAAAACTGATCCGCAGTCTTTTCAAGAACGTGATTGAAGCACCTGAAGAAGAAGCGCTTCAGCAGTTTGCCTGTAACGCTACATGCCCCGACGGCAAGCACGTGATTATCCAGAGCGGCGCGAAACAAACCACCAGAGCGCTGAAGGATGCCGGGTTTGAAATCATCGAAGTGGAAACCGGTGAGTTTCTCAAGTCAGGCGGCAGCGTTTTTTGCATGAAACTGCTGCTGTGGTAGGCTAAGCCTCAAACAAGATTTAAATGTGGCCCCGGCAGCTTCATTCACGCCCGGAAGTGAATGTATGCCGGGGCTTTCTTGTTTAAACATCATCTGTTATTTTGCCATCATATTATCACTTCTTCATTATTGAAAAACATGAACTTCCGCGCCTTTATTTTGGTACTTACCCTGCTTTCGGCCACGCTGATTCTGAATGCCTGCTCAGACAACCGGCCCGGTGAGCCCCCCACCTCAGATGTTCAGCAGTTTTTGGGAGAAGGTTTTGCGTTTAAATATCCGACCAGCGGCCGGCTTGACCTTCAGGGGCAGAGCGCCGATTTCAGACGCAGGCTCAGCATCACCGGCCCTGATGTGCGGCTTTATATGCCTCAAACCGGTGGGGAAATCAGCCTGCCTGCCTTCGCATTTGAAGTAACGGTTTTTGACAACCCGGGCCGGCTCGACGGTCGCGCATTTGCGCGGGAGCGTATTCTCAGCGGCTGGCTTAAGGCACGGGATGCGGGCGAGCCTGCCGGCTTCTGGCCCGTTGATCCTGCCACGAATGAGGTTGACTCCCGTAACATCCGCATACACGGCAGAGAAGCTCTGGAAGTGGCTCATTTCGCCGGCGATGCGATGCTGGTTTGCCGTTATACTGCATCAGGTGCTGTGGCGCTTTCTGTTTGCTACCGCGATATGCCGCCCGAAAACAATCCTTTCACCGAAAGCTGGCGGGCGGTGTGGCTTCAGGCTTCCGATTCAATCCGGCTCAACTAAGTGCCAGCCACAAGCCCTCACGGTTTTATTTTATTCTGAACCATTTTTTTGTAGTTTCAAAGCTTGCATCCAAACGGGTGCAGGCTTTTTTTTATGTTTTCGTGTGATGGCTTCAAGCCCTTTTGAGAGCAGGGAGCACATCACCAAAAACGCCGGCTGCACCTGTTGATCGGTTCCGGCGGCTGAAATCATCAATCTGATCCCCTTATCCTTCCCGAAACCTTATCTCCATGAGTTCCAATCAGGGTTCCCCCAACACCGGCGGCAGCACACAGAGCAACTGGTTCACCCGTTTTCTGAACGCTGTAGAATGGCTTGGCAACTTGCTGCCGCATCCGGTTACGCTGTTTGCGTTGTTTTGCGTCGGGGTAATTTTAATTAGCGGTCTGGCCGATCTTCTTGGCCTTGCCGTTGAAGATCCGCGGCCTGAGGGTACAAGAGGGCGCTCGCCCGACGGCATCATCGAAGCCGTAAGCCTGATGAATGCCGAAGGCCTGCGCCGTATCATTGCCAATCTGGTAACCAACTTCACGGGCTTTGCACCACTCGGTACCGTGCTTGTTGCCCTGCTTGGTGTAGGTGTAGCCGAGCACTCCGGGCTGATCAAGACCTCCATCCGCGGGATTGTGCTCAAAGCACTCACCATTCAGCCAACTATTAACGACAGCGACCCGGTCATTCTGCGGCTCATCAAGAAACCGATCTACTTTGTGCTTCAGCCGAAGATTCTTGTAACATTTGCCATTGTATTTTCGGGGATTATTTCAAATACGGCCTCTGAGCTGGGCTATGTGGTACTGGTGCCGCTCGGTGCTGTCGTGTTTTACTCGCTCGGGCGCCATCCGCTGGCGGGTATGGCTGCGGCCTTCGCCGGGGTTTCGGGCGGCTACAGCGCCAACCTGCTGCTTGGCACCATCGATCCGTTGCTGGCCGGTCTCACACAGGAAGCTGCACGCCTCATCGACCCGACCTACGATGTGCATGCCGCCGTGAACTACTACTTTATGTTCGTGAGCGTTTTTGTGATTTCCACCCTTGGTACGTGGGTCACTGTTTATATTGTGGAGCCAAAACTCGGACCTTACGACCCCTCCATCGCATCAGAAAAGCTCGATGCCAACGAAGGCATGGAGCCGCTCACCGCTCTTGAACGCAAAGGGCTGTTCTGGACTTTTATCTCCGTAGTTGCCATGTTTGGAGTACTTGCCCTAATGGTAATTCCCGAGTGGGGGGTGCTGCGGAATCCGGATCCGACCGTGACAGATTTCCCGGCTACGATTACGCCCTTCCTGAACGGGATTGTGGCCCTCATTTTTATCGGGTTTATCATTCCGGGTGTGGTTTTCGGACGCATAACGGGCACCATCAGCTCTGAACGCGATGTGATTGACGGCATGGCCAAATCGATGAGTACCCTCGGGCTCTACATCGTGATCGTGTTTTTCGCCGCACAGTTTGTGGCTTACTTCGGCTGGACCAACCTCGGGCAGATTCTCGCCGTTAACGGCGCCAACTTCCTTCAAAATATGAACCTGACAGGTCCGCTGGTGTTTGTGTTTTTCATCTTCATATCCGGCTTCGTGAACCTGATGCTCGGCTCAGCTTCCGCACAGTGGGCCGTTACGGCACCCATCTTTGTGCCCATGCTCATGCTGATCGGGTACAGTCCGGAAGTAATTCAGGCTGCCTACCGCATCGGTGATTCAGTAACCAACATCATCACCCCGATGATGAGCTACTTCGGCCTCATCCTTGCCTTTGCCACCAAATACGACAAAAACCTCGGCATAGGCACCATCATCAGCATGATGCTGCCCTATAGTATCCTTTTCCTGATCGGGTGGATGCTGCTCTTCTTTGTGATGATTTTCCTGTTAGGAATCCCGCCCGGACCCGGCGCGGAAATCTACTACGATATCAGCACCCGGTAAGCTGTCTGTAAACTGCCTTCCTCCCGTTTTCAATCATAAAAAAAGCAGATCCTCGGATCTGCTTTTTTTAATTCAGCTGCTTATGATGCCGCCCTTCAGAATTTCTTCCATCGTGAGCTTATCAGACAGCCGCAGGTTTTCGCGGGCGGCTTTATCTGCAATTTCATGGAGGCTGGTGTTTTCAAACAGAATCTTCAGCCCTTCACGGGTCTGCCCCCATTTTTCATGAATCGGGCAGGGGCGGTTGTGTCCGCAGCCCGGCAGCCCCAGAATACACTCCGTAAAAAGCTTATCGCCATCGATCGCTTTAATGATTTCGATGATCTTTATTTCCTTTGCATCACGGCTGAAGGTAACCCCGCCGTTAGGCCCTTTGTATGACTCCAGCAGGCCCGCAGTTGTGAGCTGCTGCAGAATTTTGGTAAGGAAATGAAACGACAGTTCAAGCCTGTCGCTGACGATGTGGATGGGTACGAATTTTCGCTCATCGTGGCGAACAGCCGCGATGTACAGCGAAGCACGGATTCCGTAGATACAGGCTTTTGAAAGGAGCATACTATTTCAGAGTTTTAATGCCGAAATATAACTTTACAAACGCCCGATTCAAAGCAATTTCAGCTGAAAACCACTTTGTTTTTACCTGCCATTTCCTATTTACGTCTCAACCTCACCGCAGTACCATAAGCAAGAATTTCTGCCGCACCCGACATAATAAAACTCGTTGTAAACTGCACATTCACAATGGCATCAGCCCCCATGCTTTGAGCCTCAGCGGTCATGCGGTCGAGAGCCTGCTCACGGGCTTCTGCCATCATTTTGGTGTACTCGTTCACCTCGCCCCCGATAAGCATACGCAATAAAGCCAGGAGGTCCCGGCCAATGTTCCGTACGCGAATCGTATTGCCGCGCACCAGCCCTATGGTTTCGGTAATTTCGAAGCCGCTTATTTCTGAAGTCGTTACAATTTTCATCGGATTATATTTTTATAGCGTTCTTGTTTGTGCAGAAACCAGCGCTCACGTACCAGCGATACCAGCAGGATAAGGGTTCCGGTAACCAGCATTACAACAGCTGCTTTCAGCCACCAGGCTAATTCGGGGTCGGCAAGCAGCTCCTCCAGCATCATCCATGCGCCATAAAGCAGCACTACCAGGGCGCCAAGCGTGAACAGCACCCAGCCGGCACCCCGCTCAATGCGTGTAAACAGCTGCTGATTCCAGGCGTCCCAAAATTCCGGAGTTGGCTCCGTTAACTTCAAATTTTTCATGCTGTTTTGATTTCGTTTCAGGGTTTCAAATTCAAGCCGTGCCCTTTCATCAGCCTGCAGCAGTGCTTCGAACTCAGCTTGTTCTTTGGTATTCAGCCCGCCGTCGAGTGCGGCCATCATCAGGTACTGAAGCTTCTCGCTTGTTTCATCAGGGGTACTCATATCCTGCTTCCTCCAGTTCTTTTTTCAGTCGTTTTCTTGCCATATACAAACGTGACATCACCGTGCCCTTCGGGATTTGCAGCCATTCTGACAGCTCCGCATAGCTGAGGCCCTCGATCTCCCTCAGAACCAGCATCTCCCGATCGCCGGGGTTAAGTTTTCCGAGACATCTGCTCAGCAGCTTCGCCTGCTCGCTTCGTTCCAGCTGCTGCTGCGGTCCCGGTTCATCAGAAGCAGGGCTCAGCCATGCAGGCCTATCGTCGAGGCGGTCAAACGGCCGGCGGCCGGCATCGCGCAGCAGATTCAGGCTAAGCCGCTTCAGCACTGTGTACAGCCAGGGATACAGCGGCCGTGTGCTATCTATCCGGGCGCGGTTTTCCCACAACGCGATAAAGGCGCGCTGCGAAATATCGGCTGCATCTTCATGCGAACGCACAACAATCAGCGCGTGATAATAAACCTGCTTTTGCAGCCGGCTCACCACTTCCTGAAATGCTGATTTATCACCGTTCTTCAACCGGCTTACCACTTCAGGCCTGATCTCCGTTGCTTCCGCATTCATCATTCTTGTCGTTTATTTATTATATACACCGCTGCGCTTTTTTTATTCGCAACTAAAAATTGCCTGTTTTAAACCCGACTTTTTACGGATAAATTAGAAGAATACAATTCCTTAAATTAAGCCCACGTACCGTATTTACAACCCCAAAAAAGGACTTATGAATCTACTGCTAAACCACTTTGCCGGGCTGCTGTTAACAGTAGCAATAGTATTTTCATCCACCCCCGATCTACAAGCGCAAACCGCTAAGGGCAGTTCAGCTCAGCAGTCTCAGCGCACTTCTTCAGGGCCTGACATCAACGCATTATCGACTGCCGCAGCACAGATCGTTACGCCTGTTTCAACCGGCTCGGGTTCCATTTTTGTAATCGAAGATATGCCGTTTGTATTCACCAACCGGCATGTGGTTCAGGGGCACACCAATATAGAAGTTCACACCCTGCACGATATTTTTGAACCCGCCCGCCCGACCTATAAAGCAAGCCTGCTGATGTACTCTATGGAATACGATTTCGCGGTTTACGTGATCTCAACCGATATGCAGGGCAACGCGGTTAGTGCAGAGCAGGTACGCCTCGGAGCGCACCGTAACTGGCTGGCTCTCGAGCCGCTGGAATTACCCGAAATGGATTATGAAATTAACCGGGGCGAACCGATTTCCATCCTTTCTTTTCCCGGCATAGGCGATAACGAGCTTGTTTACTCGCAGGGCATCGTTTCTTCGGTGAAGTATGAAGAAATACAAGGGCAGCGCCTGCCTGAGTGGATCAGAACCAACGCCGAATTTTCGCCGGGCAGCAGCGGCGGTATCGCCCTCGATAAAGACGGCCTTTTTATCGGTCTGCCAACGTATGTGCGTACCGAACAGGATACCGGCGGCAGGCTTGGCAGCATTCTCAGCATTCAGCTGATTGCAGCTGTTATGCAAGCTGAAGATATCTACACCTCCTGGGATTACATCCACGGAGACAGCGGCATTGAGCACGGCCTTGCCCTCAATATAAACGGCGAACCGCACTTTGGCACCCACAGGCTTCGGGCAGGATTTACACCCGACCCCCCACACCGTGCAGATCACCGCCGGCGGCTCGGTTGATGTATCCTACCTCGGCAGCGACTGCATCGGCCATGCCGATCAGCGGCCCGATGCACAGCTGTTCTGGAGCGGCAGCAGCAGCTACGTAACCTTCCGGTTCCAGCCCGACAATTCCGGCGATACCACCCTCATCATCAACGCGCCCGACGGCAGCTGGTACTGCAACGACGATGAAAGCTCCGGCACCCTCAATCCCGGCATCACTTTCTTTAATCCTTCCGAAGGCCGCTACGACATTTGGGTGGGCACCTACCGCGACGGAGAATTCATTGACGGCAAACTGCTGATTACCGAGCTCGACACAGCCGGCGATCAGTTTGAGGAAGATCAGGCCACGTTCCGCTTCACCGCAAGCCCCGCACAGCTGCGCCTCAGCGCCCGCCCGGCCTTCGGAAGTGTGAGCCTGCGCTCCGGTTTCCTGCCCGATCCGCATTCGGTACAGGCGTCAGGAGGCGGCACCATCAGCCTTGAGGACGAAACCGACAACAACTGTGTAGGTTTTGTCTCATCACCCCCGAGCGTAGAGCTCGATTGGAGCGGTGGCGGCAATCAGCTTCAGTTCTTCTTCCGTGCCGGCGCACAAGGCGGCGACGCAACCATGCTCGTGCGCGACCCGGCTGGCTTCTTTTTCTGCAACGACGACGTCCATCCCGGCAACCTCAACCCCGGAGTCAACATCCTCAACCCCGCTAACGGACGTTATCAGGTCTGGCTCGGCACTTTCAACCCCGGGAATCCGGTGCACGGACGCCTCGAAATCTCCGAAGGCTACATCGAAGAGTTTCAGTATCACGATGATTTTGAGGACGATTTCTATTATGATGACTATGAAGAGCCCGTTTCTACCGGCCTCGACTGGACCCTCAGCCCGCACTTCGGTACCGCGAACCTGCAGGCGGGCTTCACGCCCGACCCGCACCGCGTGCGCATAAATGCCGGCGGCTTCAACGATGTCTGGAACCTCAGCCTCGGCAGCGGCTGCGTAGGCTATGCGTCAACCGCCCCCGATTTCCGCCTCCATTGGGATGGCAGCTCCTCGCTGCTGCACTTCTTCTTCGTGGCCGACAATACTGATAACGACACCACCCTCATCATCAACGCACCCGACGGAAGCTGGCACTGCAACGACGACGCTACCTCAAATACCCTGAACCCCTTCGTCCGCTTCGATAACCCGCGCACCGGGCAGTACGACGTTTGGGTAGGCACATACCAAAACGGCGCAATCGTCTCAGGCGAGCTGCGGGTTTCCGAACTCACATCCGGCATTCCGCGCTAAGCCCAACCTCCCGGAAATCTCAGAACAACCTCACAAAACGGAAGCACGCATCTCACCGGTGCGTGCTTTTTTTTGGGGGTGAACTCCGTGGGCATCACTGTTTTTCGTGCTTGTGAAAAATCCCAAACCTACGGCAGGTTCCGTGCTTTTTAGGGGATAGGCAGCGGTCAAAAGAGAAGGCGCGCACTGTGCGGACAGCCGTCAGCGGTCTCCGGTCTGCGGTCAACAGTCAGCAGTCCGGTCTCCCAAAATCCGTGCCTTACGCGTGCCAACTTCCGGGCGGATCACTCCAGCACCACAAAAACGCTGATGCGCTCCACAATAGCCGGACCAATACCGCGGATGCGCTGCAGGTGGTCGAGTTCAGTAAAGGGTCCGTGTGCGTTTCGGTGGTCGATAATGGCCTGTGCGCGGGCCGGGCCGATCATGGGCAGCAGCACGAGATCCTCAAGCGGGGCAGTGTTCAGGTTAATGGGGAAGTCCGGCGCTGACCGCACCCGCGCCGAGAGGTCCTCAGTAGCGCGGCCCACACGGGTGCCGATTTTCTCGGGCTGCGCCCACAGGTTAAGGCCGGCCCGCTCAGCCTGTTCGGCTACTGCCCGCCATGCCGCTGCAGAATCCGGATGCTGCACGTTGAACCGGCTGTAGGCCGCCATGCCGTTCAGCAGCATTTCCCGGTTAACCGAAATTTCGTTGCCGGCTGAATCCCGCGCCGTTACATACGCATGAAACCGGCTGAAGCGGTTTTCCGGAACCCCGCCGTAAGGGCCCTCCAACCGCACTTCTTTCCCCGAAAGCAGGTTGTTCAAAAACGCAGCAGAAGCACCGGCATGATAGTGCGAGCTGTCTGCCGCGCCCGCAAAAAGGCGCGGGGCATCAACACCGATCAGGCTTACGGGGTACCGAAAATTCGGTGTGAGCTCAACTTCGAACAGCTGCCCGTCGGTTACGGAGGCCACGCGGTACCATGCGTCGGGGCTCATAGCCGGCACCGGCGGCTCGGCCTCGCCCCGGGCACGGGCCTTCACGCCGGCAAACTCCTGCACAAACTGATTGGCCACAAGCCCGCAGTGAATGATGAGCATGAACTCATCATTCGCAAATTCAGCGGCGGCAGAGAAATTGTAGGAGCCGGTAACCACAACGGGCACCGCATCGGGGGCGTCGGAGAAGGCGTCGATCAGCAGGGTTTTGTGGTGCAGCTTGCGCAGCTCGCGGCCGGGCAGCACGCTGCGGCCAAACATGCGGGCCTCGGGCACGGTCCAGATTTCGCCCTGCGCGCGGTAGCGGCCAAAAAAAGCGCGGTCGATCACCCCGCTCAGCGTTACATCGGCCTGCGCACTCCGCGCCCAGATGGCCTGACTGATCGGAATGCCCGGCGTTATGGAAAACGCCATAAATGCGAGGTCGTAACGGGCGTTTTCAACCAGCTCAACCACGCGGTCGCTGATGCCCGGCTTGGTGCGCGCGCTGTTCATGGGCGAGAAATACAGCTCCACGGGCGTATCGCCCACCCAGTGCTGATTCCGCGAAACGTTCGGCTTGTGCCGCTTAAAGCGGGCACGGGCAGGGTCGGGCAGCGCGCCCTCGCTGCCCCACATGATGTTGAATTCCTCCTCAAACGCCCGGGTTATGCCGCTGTCTTTTATCACGTAGGTCACGTTGGTGTTGTAGGGGCCGGTGTAGGTGAGGTTCATCGAACCGGCCCAGGTGTAGAAGTCATCAGGGTCGGGGCTTTGCGCATCAATCACGGCGAATTTGTGATGCATAAAACTCGTGGAACCGGGGATGCGGTTCCGCTCAATCCGGCCGTCGGGCCAGTACACCGTTCCGTTATCGTCCATCACAATTACATCCCCTTCGCGCAGCATTTCCCACAGGCTGTCGGTAAGGTCGGCTCGGCGGTCGCGGTTGCCCTGATCGATGATAACCCGCACCCGGAGCCCGCGCGCACGGGCATCAGCCAGCGCCTGACCCACCCGCGGATTCTGAAAATCATAGACGGCCACATCCACGCTGTAGCGGGCGGCCTCAATCAGATCGGTGAGCGTGCCGATGAGGTCGTGGCTGTCGTTTACCCGGGTGCCGTTTCGGGAGAGGCTCGTATCGGCCGGCATGTTGAAAAAAAACTGCATCCACTCCACGGTGGAAGTATCGGCCGGGGCGCTGTTCCGGTGAACGGAGAGGGCCGCAGCCGGAAACACTGCAACGAGCAACAGCAGCAGAAGCAGCCGGAAACACATCCCCCGAAAAGAAAAAAAAGCTGAGCGTGCCGGGTTTTCGGAGGAAGGCCTCACAGACCGGTCCATGGTTCCGGTCAGGCCGCCGGCACAGCGAGATGGGGCCCGGAAAGCGGGGCGGGGCGCAGAAAAGGGACGCAGCATCATAAAGCAGGCTTTGAGAGAAAAGGGAAGCGGTACAGATTTCCGGTTTTGTGGAAATTTCGGCAAAATGGCACAAAATGAGCGCCTCGGCGGCAAAACCGCAGCTTTCACAATATACGACTAAGCCCTATTTTAGAAGGCCGTGAACCTCTAAAAATCCTTCCCTCCATGAAACCCGTTTTCAACCCCCTTCAATGGAAAAGCCGCTTCCTGCTGTTTCTGCTGGCCGGCTTTGTGCTCATTTGGATTGGTTTTTTTGATGATCACAGCCTGTTAACCCGATATCAGCTTCAAAAACAATACAGCGATCTGAAACAGCAGACTGAGCTGCTGCAGGCTGAAACCAAAATACTGGAAGAAAAAATTGAGGCCCTGGAAAACGACCCCGCACAGCTTGAGCGCATAGCCCGCGAAGAGTACGGCATGCGCAAGCCCGGCGAGGTCATTTATGAGTTCAGGGAAAGGCGCTAAGCGAACGACCCGCGCCCTTACTTACTCCCTTCATCAACCCAAATAATATCCTTTTATGAACGTATCCATTGGCTTTGACCTTGGCGGCACGAATATGAAGGCCGGCATTGTACACCCCGAAAAAGGTGTTTTGAAACAAGTATCCATCCCGACTGAAGCCGACACGGGGCTTGAGGCTACGCTCGACCGCATGGCGGGCCTCATCAAAGAAGTGCAGCTCGATGCAGAGGGAACCATTTTGGGTGTGGGCATTGGTGCCCCGGGCATGATAAGCCTCGACCGTAAGTCTGTGCAAAATCCGCCCAACCTCAAGGGCTGGAACGTGGTTCCGCTTGCTGCCGAAATGAAAAAACGAACCGGCCTCGATGCACTTGTGGAAAACGACGCCAACCTGATGGCGCTTGGTTCAGCGCGTTTTGGCTCGGGCAAGCCTTACGACCACTTCATTATGATTACGCTTGGCACCGGCGTGGGCGGCGGCATCATTTTTAACAACAAGATTTTCCGCGGTGCCACCGGCGCGGCGGCTGAGCTCGGGCACGTTTCTATCGACTACGCCGGCGCGGCCTGCAACAGCACGGTGCCCGGTGCCATCGAAGCCTATCTCGGGCAGCGGTTCCTGAGTCAGCGCGCGGCTGACCAAATCCGCAAGAATCCGGAGAGCGAACTGTATAAAACCTATGCCGGAAATTTTGAGGCAATGACGCCGCGGCAGCTCAGCGAAGCAGCCAACCGGGGCGATCAGCTGGCGCGCGATATTCTGGCTGATGCCGGCCGCAAGCTCGGTTACGCCATTGTGAACTACGTGCACACCCTCGATATCCGGAAAATTGTGATCAGCGGCGGCGTAGCACAGGCCGGCGATCACATCCTCAAGCCCTGCTTTCAGGCGGCGATGGAACGGCTGATGCCGCCTTTCCGAAGCGATTTTGAAGTAATCCCGGAGCTGCTGGGCAATGAAGCGGCCCTGCTCGGTGCCGGCACCCTGGCCCTCGAAAATCTCTAAAGCAGCATTCCTGATTTTTTGTGCGTCAACAGCTTTTCATATCCCGGCTGAAAACAGCAGCGCCACCGCCCTGCAGGCTTTGGCCTTACAGTCAGTGCCGGGGCATGTACAGCCGAATTGAGGTACCGGATTTTGCGGCCCGTGTACTGACGCGGACCGCCTGCCAAAACATTACCGGCTCATGAAAGTTTTAACGCCAAAATCCTTACCCTTGCCGCCGGTTTCTCAAAATCAGGTCCCCATTCGGAGCGCTGTACCCGCAGCGCTCCTTTTTTTGCTAAGCCTGTTTGTTTCAGGGATTTTTGTTATCGGGATGATGCCCGCCGGGCCTGATCCGGCCTACGGCGCTACAACCCATTTCCGCTTTGCGCCGGCCGACACCACTGCTGCGGCCGTGCCCGACTCCCTCCCTCCGCCCGAAGCCCCGGCACTGCCTGATACGCTACCGGCGGCGGCGGCCCCCGACGGCCGGCCGGACTTCATCACCAATCCCGATTTCGACGGCGCCCCCGGCTCAGCTCCGGCTCCGGCTCAGCAGGCAAGCGCAGCCGGGCAGGAAGGCGGCCTCACCGATGTAATCAGCTTCACAGCCCGCGATTCGCTGGTGATCCGGCTCGACGGCAGGCGCACGGCCGATCTTTACGGCAACGCGCGCGTTGCGCATCCCTCGGGGCGGCTCACGGCCGGCGCCATCACCCTCGACCTTGAGAAAAACCTGGCTACGGCCGAAGCCCGGCGCCTGCCGGTCGATACCACCGACGCCTCCGCCCTGTTCCGCCGCTGGATTACGCGGCAGGGTCCGTTCGCCGCACCGGTTGATACGCTCAGCATCCCCACCCTCACCCGCGACGGCGATGAAATCACGAGCCGGCGCATCATGTTCAACTTCGTTACAGAGCAGGGCAAGTTTGATGTAGCCCGCGTCGGTATCGATCAGGGCACCCTCACCGGTACTGCCGTAAAAGCGCCTACCCCGCACGTTGTTTTTATTGAGGATGCCATTTTCTCCAGCTGCGATCTCGACCATCCGCACTACTACATCAGGGCAAGACGGATGAAAATGGTGGATGAGGAAGAAGTCTTTTTCGTGGGGGCGCAGCTGTACCTGCTCGACATCCCCTACCCCGTCATCTTTCCGTTCGGGTACCTGCCCTCGCGGCTTCAGCAGCGGCGCAGCGGTCTGCTCGAGCCCAGCCTCGTACTTCAGGATCAGTCAACGCGCGGGCTCGGCATCGAAAACGTGGGCTGGTTTCAGTACTTCAACGACTACCTCACGGGCAGTGTGCGGGCCAACGTGTACACGAGCGGCACCTTCTTCGCCGACGGCACCACCAACTACGCCCTGCGCAGCAGCTACACCGGCTCCGTGCGCATCGGCTACTCGCGCGAGCGCGGCCTCGAAAGCACCGACCCGGATTTTTCCAGAACCATTAACCGGCGGCTGGAAATCAACCATCAGCAGACTATCAACCCCTTTGCGAACCTCTCGGCCAACATCAACCTGCGTACGGCCGATTACTTCCGGCGCAACAGCTACGACATCAACGAACGGGCCGAAACTTCAACAAGCTCGCGGGCGAGTTTCAACTACCGGCACCCTGACGGGCTGTACACCCTGGGCGTTTCGATGCAGCAGTCGCAGAACTTCGCCACCAATCAGGTGCAGTTTCAGGGGCCGAATGCGAACTACAGCTTCCGGCGCTTCAACCCGTTTGAACGGCGGCGCGGCGGAAGCGATCAGCGCTGGTACGAAACGCTGAGCCTTTCCTACGGCGGGCAGTTTTCATCCCGCTTCAATTTTACGCCCCTACGCGACAGTCAGGGAGAGCCGATTTCAGACATCAATTGGTTTGAAGCGCTGTTTTCTCCCTCCAAATTCCGCGAGGCAACCGGTGAACTTGGCCATGTGCGCTACGGGCTAAGTCAGCGGGCCGAGCTCAGCACGCAGCTTACCACAAGCGAGTTTCTGAACATCACCGCGGGCGGGCGAATCAACGAGTTCTGGTACCCCGACACCATCCGGAAAGACTTCAACCCCGAAACCAACCGGGTAGAAGACCGCATCGAGCAGGGATTTACGGCCGCGCGCACCTTCAGCACTTCTATGAGTTTCAACACGGCTGTTTACGGGGTTTCGGAAGCGCGGATCGGAAGTTTTGAACGCTTCCGGCACACCATGCGGCCGTCGGTAACCTTCACCTATCAGCCGGATTTTTCTTCGGATTTCTGGGGCTATTTCCGCGAAGTTGAAACCGATACGCTGGGCAACACCCGCCGCTATTCTATTTTTGAGCGCGGTGTACTGGGCGGTCCCGGGGCGGGTGAGCAGCGGGCCATCAGCTTTTCGCTGTCCAACATTCTGGAAACCAAGCAGGTGCGCCGCGACTCCCTCGGCGAACGCAACGAACGCAACCTGCGCCTCATCGACAACCTCAACGCATCCCTCAGCTACAACTTTGCGGCTGAGCAGTTCCGCCTGAGCGAACTCAACCTCACCTTTTCCTCCAACATCCTGCAAAACATCCGCATCAACGCGGGGGCGGCTTTCAACTTCTATGCGCAGGATTCCCTCGGGGTGGCCATCAACGAATACCTGTGGGAAAACAGCGGGCGCTTTGCGCGCCTCACCAGGTACAACATCAACGCGAGCACTACGGTGAGCGGCGGCGGGCGCGGCGGGGGGCCGCAGATAAGGCCCGGCCCCATGTACTACCCCCGGTTCTACGACGCCTTCGATCAGACCATGTTCCGCGGCATAGATCCCGGCTTTAATCAGGACCCCGTGCCGGACTTCCGCGTGCCCTGGTCGGCCTCGCTGCGGTTTACGTACTCCTGGCGCTTCGTGAACTTCAACAATCAGGTGCGCTCAGCGGTGCTCAATGCCGACAACATCATGATTCAGCTCACCGACGGCTGGCGCATACGGACCTCGCTCGGCTACGATTTCATTCAGAAAGACCTCACGCCCTCCCGTTTCGGCGTTGACCGGAACCTTCACTGCTGGACCATGAGTTTCGAGTGGAATCCCTTCGGGGATTTCAAATTCTTCCTGTTTTCGCTCCGGGTGAACGACTCCCAAATGCGGAGCCTGTTCCAGGCCCTGCCGGGCTTTGACCGCCTCGAAAGGCGCAACAGTCCGATCGGAAGGCGCTAAACCCCGGCGTTTATTCGGGGCAAGGTGCGCATCACCCTGTAAAAAACACATCACCTTATTTTTTCAAAATACAGCGCAACGCACATTTTATGGCAGCAAGCAAGAAACCCGTCATCCCCGAAGATCCGACCTCCACACGCGGCATGAAGCTGCCCCGGAAAACGGCGCAGCAGAAAGCCCGGGCCCTCGAAATTCTGAACAAGCTCTACACTTACTACCCGAACCCGCACTGTGAGCTCAACTACAGCAACGCGTTTGAGCTGCTGATTGCCACCATTCTGAGCGCGCAGTGCACCGATGTGCGGGTGAATATGGTTACCGAAAAGCTGTTCCGCGACTACCCGACGGTGGATGCATTTGCGGAAGCGAGCCTTGAGGAGCTGGAGGAGGCCGTGCGCCCGACCGGATTTTACCGGAACAAGGCGAAGTCCGTTAAGGAGACCGCCATAACCGTGCGGGATCAGTTTGGAGGTGAGGTGCCGCAGACGATGGATGAGCTGCTGACCATGCGCGGGGCCGCCCGGAAAACGGCGAATGTGGTGCTTGGGAACGCGTTCGGGATAAATGTTGGGGTGGTTGTTGATACGCATGTGCGGCGGTTTTCAAACCGCTTCGGACTGAGCCGGCACAACAATCCTGAAAAAATTGAGCGCGACCTGATGGCGCTTTTCCCCCGCGAAAACTGGACTGACCTGAGCCACCTGATGATCCATCACGGGCGCGCCTGCTGCAAGGCCCGTTTTTCGGCCCCGCCTGATCACGAGCTGTGCGTGAATTACGGGGTGAAGTGCGAATGCCAAAAGATGCGGACTGAGGCGGAAGGCTGAGATTTTTGTGATGGATGGTGAGGGATGTTTGCTGTGATGGCTGTGGTGCCCTCACTGATGTGGCCGGGCTGCGGCCTGCTTCTGAAACACGCTTAGTTTTGACTCCTGCCCCGGCCGCCATCCGAGCCTGCACCCTGCCCCTGACCCCGCTGCTGCTGTTGCTGCCGCCTCATTTGGGCTTCGCGGGAGTAGAGCGAATCCCAGATTACAATCTGCCTCTCGTCGAGTACGGTAAGGAGCTGCTCATGGAAGGCAGCATCGTGCTGATCCATCAATTCACGAAACTGCTGCCGGCTCTGTTGCATCATGCTGCGGCGCTCGTAGTGGTTGTAGCGGATCATTTCGAACAGGGGCTGCTGCTGCTCTTCGCTCAGGTTGAGGTTGGTGATCATGTGATCCTGCATTTCGCGGATACGGGCCTGCAACTCCGGAGTGAACTCGCCGTCCGGGGTTCGCACGTCAGGGCGCGGCGCTTCGGCAGTAACGGGCGGCTGTGCAGGAAGGCCGGTTGAGGCCCCGCTCACAACGGCCAGGAAATAGCCGCTCACCACACCGGCAACGAAAAGCCCGATGAAAGAAAGGGCGGCTTTGAGGGTGGTATTAGTCATTATCGGACTGATTGAAGTAAAACGGGAATTCGGAAACGAGCAGCTGCTCCTGATGGAAAAGCTGACGCTCATCCTGCTGGTAAATCCAGTCGGTGATGTGGTCTTCGTCGAAATCGAAGGTCTGCGGCGATAGCAGCCATGCGCCGGCGAGTACCACCATCATGGCGGCAGCGGCAGCCATGTATTTGGGGAACCAGGAAATCACAACCGCGGTGAAATCGGTACCCAGCGCTGCCCGGATCTCGCGGATGTTTTCCTCCGGCGCCGCGTGAAGCGGGAAGGCCTCACTGAGTGCCGGCAGTGCCGCATCCTGCTGAAGGGCCAGCCATTCGGCCTTCAGATCGGGGAAGGCGTTCAGAGCCTGTTCGAGCTGCTGCAGCTGCTGCGGGCTGCAGTCGTGTTCGAGGCAGTCAAACATCAGGGCTTGAAGTTGTTCACGTGTCATGTTCATATCCTGCTTTGGTTAACAATTCTTTGAGCATCAGCCGCGCCCGGAAGAGCCGGCTTTTTACGGTTCCGTCTTTGAGCCCGGTTATAGCGGCGATATCGGCTACGGGCAGGCCTTCGATTTCGCGCATCACAATTAAATCGCGGTATTCGAGATCGAGCTTGGCGATAGCCTGCTGCACCATTCTTACAGATTCGCGGCTGTTTACGGGGTCGGTGTCTTCATCGGCATCGAGGCGGCTTTCATCCATTTCCGTGTCGGTGTGGTAGCGCCGCCGGGTGCGCAGCCGCCGCATGGCGTCGATGCAGGTGTTGCGCGCAATTCTGAAAAGCCAGGTGTACAGGGCGGCGTCGCCTCCGAAACTTCCGATGTTGCGAACCGCCTTGAGAAACACTTCTTGTGTGAGATCCTGCGAATCAAGCCCCGAGCCCAGGGTATATGCCCGAACTGACCGCTCAATACGGGGATACAGCTCTTCGAGCTGATCATCGAGCTGCTGCTGAGGGCTGGTTTGCACGGACACGGCTGGTGGGGGAAAACGAAATGAGGAAAGTTGGCTGAAACTTAAAAGGAGGAATCCGGCGGGCAATGGCCTGCCGGATTCCCCGGGCTTAAGGTACTGAATAAAGCTTAGCGGTTGTTCCGGCGGTTGCGCTCTGCCGGGGCATCCGGCCGCTGCTGCCGGTCAACGCGGCCCTGCATATTCTGCCTGTTTTGCGGCATCAGCTGATTCCATTCTTCGGTCCACTGCGCGAATTCTTCTTCGCTAAGTACTTCCCGGATTTGTTCATTCAGCTGCTCGCGGTGTACCTGCAGGCGCTGCCGCTGCTGCCGTGTTTCGCTCATTTCTGCCTGTGTGCGCATGGCATTCTGCATGGCTTCGCGTACGGGTGCCATTTCCTCGCGGAAGTTTGCATGAATTTCTACAAGCTGCCGGGTTTTGGCATCGTCAAGCCCCATATCCTCTGCAACGGCCTCAATGTAGGCGGTGCGCATCAGATCCTGCTGTGCCTGCCGGTTATCCATGCGCTCACTGCGGATTTGTGCGATCTGTTCGAGCTGAGCCGGGGTTAGTACTGCTTCGATCCGGGTGCGCATATCGGTACGTCTTTCCGCCATAGCGGCGCGGTTGTCTGCCTGGGCACGGCGGTTCTGCCGACCGGCAAACTCAGAGCGCTGCTGCTGCATATCGCGGCGGAAATCAACGCGAATGCGGGCAATCTCAGCCTGCTGCTGTTCGGTGAGGTTAATTTCGTTGCCGTAAATCAGTGCCATAGTATGAATGTCGGCACCACGGTTACCTGACTGAGCCGACTGACCGCGCTGCTGCGCACTGAGATCAGCAAAACCGGCAAAGAGTACCAAAACGGCGGCGGCTACACTTAAAATGATTGTTCGTTTCATAGCTTAACTCCTGTTGAAGGATGAGAAATGTTATCTGATTACGCCACTTTAGACGCCCGCATTCCCAAAACGTTCACCTGACAAACCTCTTTTTGGAGTCCAAAAATATAATAATCATATTGCAAATACCGCTCCCAACTGCTTTAATAGATGTTTTTAGTTGCTTTAGCGGCAGGAGCTCAAATACTTTTTGTTTTAGACCATAAAAAGAGTAATTTAGGTAAGCAATTTTGTAACGCTTAAGATGTATAAATGTACAGAGTATGCTTCAAGATTGTATCCGCAATATTTTACAACACAAATTTTAGTAATTATGTCAGCAGAACAAGTATCCGGCCGCGTTAAATGGTTTAACGATGATAAAGGCTTTGGATTTATCGAACAAGAAAACGGCCCGGATGTCTTTGTACATCATAGCGCTATCAATCTTCCAGGCTTCAAAACCCTTAAGGAAGGTCAATACGTTACAATGAATGTAACACAAAGCTCCAAAGGACTTCAGGCTGAGAACGTAAATCCTGAATAAGGGTTCTTCTCAAGCTTAATTTTCCGGCCGCCTCTGCTTTGCAGAGGCGGCTTTTTTTTTGATAATAATTCCTGGCGCAAATCCTTACCTTGAGGTTAGATTTATTTTCTCATTTTGATTTTTGATTATACAAAAGGCCATGATTCCCAAAATTTTGTTTTTCCTTTCTTTAACTGTCCTTCTTTTCACGCCGCTTATTTCTCAGGCACAGACCGGCAGCACCGGTTCGGACTCCCCGGCATTTAATCCGCAGCTTCAGGTTTACGGCGCCTTCAGACCCGTTTTCACCACCGTTTCTACAACGGAAAGGGACGGCAGCAGCGGGAATGTTTCTGCAATCAATGCGCGGCTGCACCTCGGCAGCCGGCTCACCTTTACCCCCGACTTTTACCTGCAGGCGCGGCTCGCCGTTCGGGTAGCAGATAATCAGGGAGATTTCAGCTTTGTTTTTCAGGATCACACCCCCGGCAGCGGCAGCTATCCGGCCGGTACCGCTACCTTCGATGAGATTTTCGCCTCTTACAGCATCACCCCAAAACTACAGCTGCGGGCAGGGCGCTTTCAGGGGCGTTTCGCACTGGCGGGTTTCATCCCCAAAGGACTTGACCGTTACTACGCTGCGAACCTCAGTATTTCACACACCGACGGGCTCTGGCTGCGCTGGGATGTGCACCCAAACTGGCGGCTTCACGGTATCCTGAGCCGAAACGGTACTAAGGGCAGCACACACGCCGCACGAAGCCCCATGAGCTTTCAGCCCGACGGCGCGCGGCTTTCGTGGTTTTTTAATGCTGAGCACCGCAACACCAACGGACTTTGGGTACAGCGCGAGCTGAGCGTCTCCCATACTTCAGATGTGATCTCTGAAGGCGGTTCCCTAAAGGGCTATACCGCCATCACCGGGCGCGCGATGATGCGCCTGCCGCTGAGTCCTGCTCAGGGTGAATTCTGGGCCGGGGGCGAGCTGGGTATCGTACCCAATGCGCCAAAGGTTGAAACCGTAACAGGCGGCATCAGCAGCGACCGCACCTTTATCGGCGGTGCCGCTACGGGCTGGCAGGTTTCGGCCTACGCCAACGAAGTGCTGCCGCGCCATTTGTTTGGGGTGCTCTACGGCGAAACCGAGCCGCACTGGCTGGTATCTTCAAGCTTCAGCGGAAACACAACCATGGCCGAATTCCGGCACCGTTTCATCATCAGCAGCACCCTCAATTTCGAGTGGCGCATCCGTTACCGCACGGATCTCTACAAACCGGTCACGGCATCAGAAAGCCGTAAAATCAGTGATTTCTACGCGCGCTTCACCTACCGCTTCTGAGTAACCCCGCATTTTCATTAATACCAAAAAAGCCCCGGGACCAGTGGTTCCGGGGCTTTTTATGTCATCTCATCCCTAAAAATCCGTTTCGGATTTACCGGCGGAATTCCTTCATGAAGGCTGTGAGGGCTTCCACGCTTTCCGGCTCGCAGGCATTGTAGATGCTTGCCCGGAAGCCGCCCACGCTGCGGTGCCCTTTCAGGCCCTTGAGGTTGCGGCTCTCTGCTTCGGCGAGGAACGTCTTGGTCAGGCTTTCATCCTTCAGGCGGAAAGTAACGTTCATGTGCGAGCGCGATGCAGCTTCAGTCGTGCCCATGTAGAAGTCGTCGGCATCAATCTCATCATAGAGCAGCTTTGCTTTAGCCGCATTGCGGGCTTCCATCGCGGCAAGACCGCCGTTTGCTTCAATCCAGGCCAGTACCTTGTTGAACATGTACACCCCGAAAACCGGCGGCGTGTTGAACATAGTGCCCACATGGGTGTTGTAGTTCAGAATGGTTGGGATGCCTTCCTTTTTGCCTTTTGCGAGAAAGTCTTTCCGGACGATCACGATGGTGAGTCCCGCAGGGCCCGCATTTTTCTGCGCACCGGCGTAAATGAGGCCGTACCGGCTTACGTCCAGCGGACGGCTCAGGAAGTCTGAGGAGGCGTCACAAACCAGGGGCACGCCATTGGTTTCGGGCTCTTTGCGAAACTGCGTACCAAAAATGGTGTTGTTAGACGTGAAGTGCACGTACTCAGCCTCAGGCGTGAGCTTCAGTTCGCTGCTCTCGGGTACGCGGCTGAAATTCAGCTCTTCTGATGAATAGGCCACATTTACACGCCCAAACAGTTTGGCTTCCTTGATTGCTTTTTTCGACCAGGTGCCGGTGTTGATGTAATCGGCGGTTTGGGAGGTGCCCAAAAAGTTGAATGGCACCATCATAAACTGATGGCTTGCACCGCCCTGTAAAAAGAGAATTTCGAAGTCTTCGCCCAGGCCCAAAATGCGTTTGAGGCGTTCCTGCGCCTGACGGTCAACTTCCACATATTCGGGGCCGCGGTGGCTGAGCTCGATTACGGACGAGCCGGAGCCGGCAAAATCCAGAAATTCCTGTTGTGCTTCCTTCAGTACTTCCAGCGGAAGCACGGCGGGTCCTGCACTAAAATTGTGTGCGCGTGTCATAGCTTGGTTTAAATATTTTTGTAGGGTGATGTGTTCTGTGTCAAATAATAAGTAAAGATGCCGGGTCCGGGCTGTCCGGTTTTCCCCGGCTTTTTTCTCCCGTCGGGGGATGACGAAGCCTAAAACAGATGTACGAGCAGGCCGGAGCGCAGCTTGGGCTCGAACCAGGTCGACTTTGGCGGCATGAGCAGGCCTGCATCGGAAACATCCATCAGCTCCTGCATCCCGGTCGGGTACACACTGAAGCCCAGCGCGGCTTTACCGCTGTCAACAAGCTTTTCAAGCTCTGCCGTGCCGCGGATTCCTCCGATAAAGGAAATATTGGCGTCGGTGCGCGGGTTACCGATTCCGAAATAAGGCTCAAAGACAAACTGCTGCAAACGGGCGGCATCCAGCAGGCTCACGGGGTCAGCAGCTCCCGGCTGCGGCAGGGTGAAGGTGTACCAGCTTCCCCTGTAATAAACGCAAACATCGCCCTTTTTGCCGGGAACCGGATTATCGGTCGGCTTCAGCTTCATCTCAGAACGGAAGTGCTCAAAAGCGGCCGCATCCGCTTTGTGGATTACGCGGTTATAGGGCAGGATCTCCATCTGATTCTTGGGGAAAATCACAGCCGGGAAAAAATTGTATTCTTCTTCGCCGGTGTGGTTTGGGTTGGTTTCCCGCATGTGCTCAACGAGCCGTGAGGCACTTTTGCACCGGTGATGCCCGTCGGCTACATACAGCGCCGGCAGTGCCGAAAACGCCCGGTACAGTTCGCCGGCTGCCGGCTGCTTCCAGATGGTGTGCTGCACGCCGTCTGGCGCGGTGAAGTCGAAGAGCGGTTCGGCAGATTCCGCCGCCGCGAGCAGGGCCGTGATTTCGTCGGTTTCGTGGCAGCTGAGCATCACCGGCTCGGCGTGCGCCTGCTGCTCCCGGATGTGGCGTGTGCGGTCGTCTTCTTTATCAGGCCGGGTGAGTTCATGCTTGAGGATGAGGTCAGCATCATAATCGGCAACGCTCACGCAGGTAAAAAGCCCTGTTTGCGAGCGGCCCTTCCAGACAAGCCGGTACACATACAGTGCCGGCTCTGCTTCCTGAATAAGTAACCCGCTGCTGCACATCTCTTTAAGTTTTTCAGCACCGGCCGCATAAACTTCGTCGGCGTGCTCGTCAATACTTTCTGTGAAATTTATTTCCGGCCTGATAACATGCAGAAAACTTTCGGGCAGCCCCCCGGCAAGGCTCCTTGCCTCCTCCGCATTGATTACATCATACGGTACGCAGGCTACACGTGCTGCTTGTTGGGGTTCAGGCCGCCAGGCGCGGAAAGGTTTAATTGTTATCATATAGAATTAAGGATCGTTAAAACCGGACTGCAGCCATTCGGGCATCACTTGCTGCAAATCGGTATATTCACATTCAAATTAATTAATTGCTGAGCGGAACCGGCCCGGGGTCCCGCTTTCCGGTAAACTTTTTAAAATACAAAATTAAGCTTCAAAGCTGTATGGAACTCCCTCTAAAAGAACTGCCTGAAGAAAAAAAGCACATGCTGCTGTTTATGATGCTGCTTCAGCAGTACGAAAAAATCGCTTCGATGAACATGGGCGAGCTGCCCAACCCCGTACACAATCAGAAAGAAGTGGACCTGAAGTCGGCCCGTTTCGCAGTCGATACCCTTCAAATGTTGCGGGCCTACACGAGCGGCAACCTCAACAGCGATACAAGTGAATACCTGGAAAGCCTCTACACAAAATTAAGCGGGAAGCTCAGCACGCTTGTTGCTGAAGAAGAGGCAAAAAAAGCGGACAGCGATATCGGTTTTCCCGGCAAAACAGAAGAAAACTGAGCTTATGTCCGAAACCGTTTACAAGCCCGTTACCGCAGCCGGTGGCGTTGTATTCACGCAGATCGACGGAAAACCGCACGTCCTCATGATTTACCGCAACGACGTCTGGGATTTGCCCAAGGGCAAGCTCGACAAAGGCGAAAGCATCCCGGAATGTGCCGCGCGGGAAGTGTCGGAAGAGACCGGGTGCCCCCTGCCCAAAATAAAAGCGGAGCTTGGAACAACGCTGCACCAATACACCGACAAATGGGGCGATTTCGAGAAAACAACCTGGTGGTACGCCATGCAGACGAACGCCAAAAAGTTCAGTCCCCAAACTGACGAAGGCATCACAAAAGTCTGCTGGATTGAGCTGAAGCGCGCCCGTGAAATTGCCGGATTCGAAAACCTGAAAGAAGTACTAAACCGCTTCGCTTCTATTTTTGATGAAGGAAACCTGAGCTGAAACGGCCGGCTGTGTCGCAGCTGCACCCTTCGGCCCGGCTGAGTTCGGCTTTTCAGCTTCCCTCTCTATCCTAAACACAGCTTCTTCGGCTTCATGGCATAAAAAAAGCTGCTTCCTTTCGGAAGCAGCTTTTTTTGTTGGTCAGATAAGGAAATTACTGAAGGCGGAAAATAACCGGCTGCGTCATCTGTACGCGTACCGGACGACCACGCTGCATACCCGGTGTGAAGCGCATCTGTGAGATAGCTGCAACAGCAGCTTCGTCGAGGCCACCGGCACCAGCGCTGCGGACTACCTGCGGGCTTTGAACCCGGCCCTGCTCATCCACGATAAACTGAATAATTACCCGGCCTTCGATTCCTGCACGTCGTGCCATATCGGGGTAACGAAGTGCGTCATAGAGGGCAGCCTGACCGCCGATCATTTCGGGCATGTTTTCCACAACTACGAAGATTTCGTCTTCGAAATCATCTGCTGGCGGTGGTGGTGGTGGTGGTGCGTCGAAACCGGCGTCCATATCAAGGAAGGCATCCATATCGAGAAGATCATCATCGATGATGGCATCGTCTGGTACTTCAATGGGAACCGGCGGACGCGGCGGGGGCGGAGGAGTCTCGATTATTTCAGTTTGAATGATGTCTTCAATTTCGAGCTCAATTCGGTCAATCTGCTCAATTACAAACTCGCCGCCGAAATCGACATTGAATTTAAACAAGCCGACCGCAACAAGAAGAGCAATTACAAGACTGCTTTGCAGTGTAATCTGATAATCTTTGCGTAAATCTTTTTCCGGTTTTTTCTTTGGACCCATGACAATTCGATAGAGTTAGTTGAGTAAACGTCGTTGAATATACTGCATATTTATCAAAACACAAATAATGCCTGATTATTTCAGAATAAAAAAACCGCTCATAAGCTCTTATTAAACAGCATTATCCGCATGTGATTAATAGATTAAGCAGCTGAACAGAAGCGATACATGCTCTAATTTGAATCTGTTTTTTTTGGATTTAGTGATTCTGCGGGAATAAATTTAGAGCGGTAAAACCAAAGCATAAGTCCGGCAAGCGACGCACCTACAGCATTATATCCTATATCTGACACCATTCCGCTACGCCCGTAAGGCATCGCAAACTGCATCAATTCAACTATTGCCCCAAAAATAATTCCTATAAGGATCATCAGAAAAACAGGGAAACGGGGTTTGTTAAAAAAAACCATCATGTTCATACCAAAAAGGAAGGTCCATCCCCCGAACAAAATTACGTGCCCGAGTTTGGGATTTCCCCAGCGGGCCGCTGAAACCAGCATATCCCCCGGAAACAGGGTTAAATACATTGCGAGAATCATCCATCCAAACAGCAACAGGGGCAACACAGGTGATATCTGCTTAAGAAATTCGTGCAGTTTCAAAGCATACCTCCCGCTGAAGGCTTCACCTGCCTGCCAAGCCGCTCATAACTTTCGAGCAGGGCAAGCCTGCACACATCGAGCATCAGGCCGGGGTTTAGGGCTGTATCAGGAATCTGACTCAGCATCCCGGCAATCAGGCCCGCGAGCACATCGCCGAAACCTGTTCGTGCAAAGCGCCGCAGGTCGTAGGCCGTTATGCTGATCTCGTTTTTGGTGCCGGCGAGAGCCGGACTCCCCTTAGCAAGGTACACCATGTGCTCTGAACACGGAAAACTGTCCAGGGCCTCGAGCAGCTGATCTGGCGCCGCCGTCCGGAAACCATGCAGCTGCTCCTGCTCTCCAGGGTGCGGCGTAACTATGAGGCGCAGGCTTTCGGGCAGTTTCGCGGTATGACCGGCGAGGGCGCGGAAGCCGTCGGCATCGAGCACAACGGGTACCTTCACAAGCCTCAGCAGCTGCCGCACAGCCGAGGCCGTTTCGGGATGGGTCCCCAAACCGGGGCCAAGCACCAGCACGCCGGGGCGCTTTTCCAGCACTTCGGCAACCGGGCGCACCGCATCAGCTTTAAAAAGCCCGCTGCCGTCGCCGGGGATAATCTTCCGGGTGATGTCCACAAAGTGCGCGTCGTAAGCGGGCGACACCTCCGCTGTCGTGAAAACCTGAACCGAGCCGCAGCCCGTGCTCCAGGCCGCTTTCGCTGCCATAATTACCGCGCCGGTGAGGCCCGGCGAGCCGCCCAGCACATACACGTTTCCGTTCTGATATTTGTGATGAACCGTTTTGCCCTGCATCAGCTGCTGCAGACGCTGCTCAATTTCGGGTTTGTCCCCGGGGGAAAGGCTTCGGAGCACGGGGCTGCCGGTCTGCCTCAGCAGATGCTCCGGAAACGGCAGCGGACACAGCAGGCGCCGGCCGCTCAGCTCTGGGCCCATCCCCAGATAGCATCCAGACTTTGCCGTGCCAAACATGCAGCTTGTGTGCGCCTTCAGCGCGCAGCCCATTACTTCGCCGGTATCGGC
>JAFIET010000135.1 GCA_020832405.1 Balneolales bacterium | reverse complement strand
TCAGGGTGCGGCCGGCTTCGGCGGCTTCGCAGTGGAAGTAGTGCAGGCTCAGGTGTGCTACGCTGTAGGTATTCATACTTTGGGCGAGGTCGGCCATGGCAATCACCGAGCCGCCGCGGGCAAAGACCGGGATGCGGTCTTCCGCCGTGGCAATCTGATGGATGCGTCCGCCTTCCGCTTTCTCGCCGGTGTGCAGCTCGTACCAGTTGGCGGTCGCCGGCGCGTGAAGGGTCACGAATTCGGCGCCTTCCCGCAGCACCGGGGCGACGAGCAGATCCGGACCAAACAGGTAGCTGTTGGCGATGTGGTAAAATTTGAAGTTGTCCGGCTCCTCAAAAAACAGCGGACGCATAAGCGGCATGCCGGTTGTGCTGTTTTCGAAGGCCATGGTGTAAATATAGGGCATCAGCCGGTAGCGGAGTTCGATGGCGGTGCGGCTGAGGTTTACGGTGTGCTCATCCCAGAAAACCGGCTCGGAGGGCACGTCGTCCTGCGCGTGCGGGCGATAGATGGGCTGGAACACGCCGTACTGCATCCAGCGGACGTACAGTTCCGGGTCCTTATTCGGCCAGGCAAAGCCGCCCAGATCGGAGTGGATGTAGGCCAGACCCTGCATCCCCATTTGCAGTGCGATTTCCGGCTGCGGCTTCAGGCCGCCCCAGTTCCGGCTCACATCTCCGGTCCAGGGGATCATCCCGAACCGCTGCGAGCCCGCGTAACCGGCCCGCATCAGGTTAAAGGGCCGCATGTCGGGGAAGTCGCGCAGGTGACCTTCGTGCACCATTTGGCCCCAGCGGTGTCCGTAAATGTTGTGCACTTCGCGTGCGCGCCCGATGTGGTGCATCACCCAGTCGGGGTGCACTTCCGGCTCACCCAGATCGCCCCACCAGCCGTGTATGCCGTAGGTGTTCATCAGGTGCCGGTAAATGCCCCAAAACCAGTCGGCGGCTTCGGGCTTGGTGATGTTCACCAGACTCGTATTTCCGAAGAAAAAATCCCAGGTCGCCGGGTTTCCGAGGGAGTCGCTAACGACCACGTTTTCGCGCACGGCTTCCTCCCAGCGGCCGGAGGTGGTAAGAATGAAGGGCTCGGTGATGAGCACGGTGCGCACATCCATTTCTTCCAGCTCCTGCACCATTGCGGCGGGATCGGGCCAGTTTTCGCGGTCCCAGTCGAGGGTACCCATGTGGCCGAGCATGTCTGCGCCGAACCAGTACAGATCGATAATGACGGCATCAACCGGAACTTCGAGCTCGCGGAATTTGCGGATGGTATCGAGCACTTCCTGCTGATTGCGGTAGCCGAAGCGGCTCGAGAAGTTGCCCAGGGCCCAGCGCGGCGGCAGCGGCTGCAGACCGGTGAGGCGGGTGTAATTTTGGATGATGTCCGCCCAGGTTTCCCCGGCTACCACGTGATAGGTTTTGCGGCCGGAGAAGGCCTCAAAGCCGATGGTGTGGTCGTTCCGGCTGTCGAGGTCGAGCCAGCCGGTGGTGGGGTTGTCGAAGTGGAGGAGGTAGCGCTCGGACGACATCACTACGGGCAGGGTGAAGTTGATGAGGTCAGACCGCGTTTCGTAGCCGTAGTGGGCGCGGTTGTAGAGCTCGAGGCGGTGACCCCGGCGGTTCATGCCGAGGGCGCGGGAGCCGCCGCCCATGAGTGTTTCGTGCTCGCTGATGAGGAAATCGACCCGGAAGCCCTCTTCGTTTTCTTCCGGCTGAAAGCCGCCCTGCTCACGCAGCAGGTGCCGGCCGCGGTAGTAGAATGCGAAACGGCCGGTATCTTCGCGAAAGGTGACGGTGAGTCCGGCAGTAATGAACTGCTGCACGCCGCCCTCAGAAAGCTGCCTTACGGCAACGGGCAGGGGCTGCATCACAACGGCCTCGGAAGGCCGGTAGTCAGCGGCAGAGCGGCCTTCGGGGAAGAAGCTTACTTCGGCGATGGCGTCGCTGTAAAAGGTGAGCACATGCGTACCCTGATCGCTGCTGAGGGTAAAACTCGTACCCGTTTGCTGTGCGGAAACCAGCGCAGGCTGAAACCCGCTGCCCGGCCATAGCAGCAGCAGGCTAAATAACAGAATGGAAATTTTCATGCACGTATTGGCTTGGGCCGGACTGCTGTCGCACAGTCCGGCGTGGTGACAAATTGGTGGTTTTGAAATCAAACAGCTGAAAACGGAGCAATATCCGAATCGCTTCACAAACGATGTAAGCGGTTACATTAATATAAGCCGACTTGGAAAGGTATCAAAGCCGCGGCGCCTTCAAAGCTCGGTGCCGGGTTTGCTGACCTTGGCCGCTGCTATGCTTTAGCGGGTGCGGGCTTCGAGCTGTGTGAAGTAGCGGCTCACGTGCAGGCCGTCCATCAGCCCGTGATGGGCTTCAACGGAGGCAGGCATCATGAGGCGGCCGCTGGCATCGGGCGCGAATTTGCCGAAAGCGATACGGGGGATGCTGCCTACGCCGTCGGATTCGTTGCGCGGATGACGCAGGCCCGTAAACTGAAACCAGGGGATGATGGTGTGGAACAGCAGGTCAAGCTCGAGATCGCGGTCGGTGCTTGTGCCCGGCGTAACCGAACGCGCCGCGCTGCTGCCTTTGGGGTAGCGGGCAGCAAAGCCTGCGAGGTCTTCACCCGGCTGAAAGGTGTAGTACACGAACCGCAGGTTTTCCTCCGCATCGAGATCGGTGCAGCCGCAGTGCAGGAAATCGTACAGGCGCACTTCATCACCGGCAAGCCGCAGCCGGAATTCGGGGATGGCGTTGGCCGTCTGCACCGAATGGTAGAGCAGGGCCGTGCTGAAAGGGATGCCGGAAGCCCTGCAGCTGTGGTAAAGCCCGGTGACCTCAATCTGACCGGTAAGGTTGAATTCCGGCTGTGCGTAGTTGCGGTACAGCTCAAAAACCGGGCGGCGTTTCCAGCTGTCTGTCTCGATGATGGTGTACATGCTTGCCTTGCTGTGCAGTGCAGGGTTGAATTTGAAGGAAGATGATCTTCCCTAAAGGTAAGAAAGCCGGTGCAATTAAACCCGCAGCATGCTCAGACTCATAATCACAACTGTTACTGAAGAAGGGTTTTGGTGCCGCTCGTGCGACTGACTAAAGCTGAATTCCTGAAACCTTAATTTAATAAGTATAAATACTTATGTATATAACTTAATATCGGTGAGAAGCGCGGCAGGGGGTCTGTTTCACTGGAATATAGTTGAAAAGTACGTAGTTAACCTTGATAAAGTCATGTTAGGTAATAACTCTGAAATGGAGTTAGGTAGGGGAATAAACAGTTTTAGTCGGGCAATTTTGTATTTATAAATTAATTATTAACAATACTATACGCGACAAAAAATAAATATAACCTTAATGTTAGATTCTCTATTGAAACAAATATTAAAAAAACATGATATAAAAGCGAGCAAGGGAAACTACTTAACCCACCTAACCCTTTCCCTTCGCTAATAATGGACTTACACAATATGCCCCGGTTTCTGAACCCGGCGAATACCGCAGAAGCAAGGGTTAACACTTAATAAAAGGACACGGTCATGGGACAACAACAATTATTACTCGTAATTTTGGTCACGATTATTGTAGGTATTGCAACGGTAGTTGCGATTAACATTTTCGGAACCAGTGCAGAACAAGCGAATCAAGATGCGGTAAGACAAGACTTAGCTCAAATTGGAACCTCTGCACAAGGTTGGTATATAAGACCTGATATGTTGGGCGGTGGTGGCAACTCTTTTGAGGGTATAACCTTCAGAGATATTACTTTCCCGGCAGAATCAATATCAGAAGATGGTTTAACTGCCCACAATATCAATGGTACATACGTAATTCAGGAAGGTTCAAGCGAAACGCAGTTTTTGGTACGTGCATACCCATCATCGGATTCAAGTTATGGCACGGCACCATCTATAGCAGGTGCGTATTTTATTGGTACAGTTACGAGATCAAACGTGGCTATAGGTTCACTTCAAGCTGCTGCTGAATAAAAAAATCGCTAAATCTATTTAGCAAAGTTAAAGAAACCCAACAAAAGGCCGGCCATCTGGCCGGCCTTTTCGTTTCACGCTTCACCGCAACACCGCAGTATCCTAACATCTTCCCCTAATAGGACTGATTTCGCCGCCGACGTTCTCCTCTTCTCACCTCCATGCCACGGGCGGCATTAGCAGCAGCACAAGCGCAAGCAAAGGCACCGCACAATGTCACAATTCAAATTCATAGGACTGGCCCCAAACGGCCGCACGGTTCAGGCCGAGTTCGATGTCCCCTCTAAGCAGGAGGCAAAGAAGAAGGCCGAGGTGATTGTGCGTAAACGCGGTATCAAACTCGAAAAGCTGCTTGAGAAGAAAACCTGGCTCTACAAAGGCCGCCGCGCCGGCGCCACCTGGGTAGAGGGCGAGCAGGATGCCTACGCCAAAGAAGATGTAGAGGCCGCACTCAAGCGACTGGGCTTTACCGATATCAAGGTGAAGTCCAAACTTGTTTTATACAAGCCCGGCGTTCCGGCTGAAGAGGTCGTTACCTTCATCCGGCTGTCTGCCGACCTGCTTAAGCAGAAGCTGCCCTTCGACGAAATCCTCACCCTGCTGATCGAAGATACCGCAAACCCGCGCATGCGCGAGGTTATCCGGCAGATCCAAAAAGACCTGCAGGACGGCCGCGAGGGCAGAGAGGTTTATCACAAACATGCCGATGTGTTCGGCACTTTTGCCGCCTACATGCTGGGCGTAGCAACCACCTCCGGTAACATTGCCGAAATTTTCGAAAGCACGGCCAAGTTCATGGAGCGCGACGCGACTTTCAAAAAAAACCTGCGCCGCTCCCTGCT
>JAFIET010000028.1 GCA_020832405.1 Balneolales bacterium | reverse complement strand
AAATAAGTAGCTTTTCTTTTTTTTGGGTGGAACTCCGTGAGCATCACGGTCTTTCGTGGCATTTCAAAACCCCCAATCCTGCGGATAAGCCCGTGCTTTTTTTTCCCCGGTGCCCCCCCCAAATCGAAGCACCTGATTTTCAAAGATTTGCCACAAAATGTAAAGGCATTCGCAGCGGTGTTTCACACGGGCATTTGTTTTTGTATATATAGGAACCATCATTCATCAAAAAACCGACGCCCGGCATGAAGTTTTTCCTATTCGTTTTTATTTCCTTTTTTGTTGTTCAAACAAGCAGTTTTGCGCAGCCAAGCCCCGGCTCCGATCATGTGGATGTAACGCTGATTGCCGAGCACACAGACCTCAGCGCCGGTGAGTCAACCACCCTCGGCTTTCATTTCGATATCGAGCAGGGCTGGCACACCTACTGGCGCAACCCGGGCGACTCCGGGCTTGCCGCGCGGATTTCTTGGCAGCTGCCCGAAGGTTTCAGCACCGGCGAAATCCACTGGCCCTACCCCGGCACCTTCGAAGAAGGTCACCTGATCACCTACGGCTATAAAGATGAAACCCTGCTGATGCAGCCGCTCTTTGTTTCGGCTGATGTGGTTCCGGGCAGCTACACCCTCGAAGCCCGGCTCGAATATCTGGTTTGCGAAGCCATCTGCCTGCCGGCTTTTGAGCAGCACAGCATCAGCCTCGAAGTAACGGCTTCAGGACAAAGCCCGTCGGCTGATGCGCAGATCTTTGCCCGGTTTCGGGACAAACTGCCCGCAGAGCAGCACGACCTCCAACCAGCCTTCACAACCGATAACGGCCACATCATCCTCCGCCTCGAAGGCGCACTCGCCCGAAACTTCAGCCCGGATACCGACACCCTGCGGTTTTACCCCATAGCCGATGATCTCGTAGATAACACCGCGCCGCAGCAGGTCGAAACCGCCGATGATGCCCTTTGGATGCAGCTGCGCCTCTCCCGCTATGCACACACGGCGCCCCGGAGCATAAAAGGCCTTTTGGTACACGGCACGGAAAACGGGAAACAGGCGTTTCACGTAGAATCTCACCACCCATAAATCAATCATAAACAAATCCCTAACCTTATGAAAAAGTTAGCTTACATCATAGCGATCCTGCTCTTTACAGGGCTGTTCAGCGAACTTTTTGCCGGTACCGGCGAAAACCCGCAATCTCCGCCGATTGGCGAAGCCGCCCCTGAGTTCACCCTTGTAAATCAGAACGGTGAAGAAGTAAGCCTGTCTGATTTCCGCGGCAGCTTTGTGGTGCTCGAGTGGCTGAACCACGACTGTCCGTTTGTGCGCAAGTTTTATAACGCCGGTGAGATGCAGCGCCTGCAGCGCCATTATGCCGATGAGGGCGTAGTTTGGCTCTCCATCATTTCCTCCCGCGAAGGCGAACAAGGGCACCTCACACAGGAACAGGCACGGCAGGCCATGGCAACCCATAACTCTGCACAGCACGCCATCCTGATTGATGAGCCCGGTATCGTAGGCCGTGCCTACAATGCGCGCACAACCCCGCACATGTTCGTGATCGACCCCGACGGCATTCTGCTGTACGACGGCGCCATCGACAGCGTGCCAAGTGCCAACCCCGATACCATCGCCGAAGCCGACAACTTCCTCGTAGCCGCCCTCGATGCTGCCATGGCCGGCGAGCCGGTTGCCATCCCGACTACACGGCCGTACGGGTGCTCTGTGAAGTACTAAGCACTTTTTTGTACACTTTTTGCCTAAACCTTCGGAAATTATAAATTCCCGAAGGTTTTTTTTTGCTTCTCATTTATGATTGCTTCTGCATCACCGTTTCAGCTTGCTTACATTATATCAACCCGAACTTTATTCAAGTAAATATCCGCCTATGAAAGAATCAAACCGGATAGAACTAAAACGCACCCTTACAGATTCACTCGAAAAAGAAGTTGTTGCTTTTCTAAACTACCGTGAAGGGGGAATTATCTACATTGGCATCAATGATGACGGCAGCATTGCAGGAATAGACAACCCTGACGCCATGCAGCTTACTATTAAAGACCGTCTGAAAAGCAATATTCAGCCTGTAAGCCTGGGTTTATTTGATATCATTCAGGAAGAAAGAGACGGTAAATGGGTCTTAAAAATTATTGTTGCCAGTGGTCCGGAGAAGCCATATTACCTTAAAAAATCAGGTATGTCAGAAAAAGGGTGCTTCATACGCATCGGCTCTGCTTCGGAGCCGATGCCCTCCCGAATGATCGAAAACCTTTTTGCAAGCCGCATCAGAAACTCAATCGGACAGATTGAGTCAAACCGGCAGTCGCTTAAATTTGAACAGCTTCGAATTTACTATGAGGAATCCGGCAAAAAGCTAAACGCTAAGTTTGCTGGAAATCTGGGCCTTTTAACAAAAGATGGCCGTTACAATTATGCAGGCTTTTTGTTATCAGATAGTAACAGCCTCTCCGTTAAGGTAGCCAAGTACATGGGTACAAGCCGTACTCACCTTCTTGAAAACAATGAATACGGATATTGCTGCCTCATAAAAGCAACCAAGCAGGTTCTGGACAAAATCGAACTCGAAAACGCTACCCGAAGCCGGATTACCTCAACAACGAGAATTGATACCAGGCTTTGGAATCCGGTTGCAATACGTGAAGCCGTTATCAATGCAATAGTTCACAACGACTACACCCGGGAAATTCCGCCAAAGTTCGAAATATTCGACGACCGCATTGAAATCACTTCTGCCGGCAGCCTTCCTGAAGCCCTAAACCAGAATGAATTTTTTGAAGGATTTTCTATCCCCCGTAATCAGGAAATCATGCGGATTTTTAAAGACCTGGAACTTGTCGAGCACCTCGGCTCAGGGATTCCGCGTATCCTTGAAAAGTATTCAAAAAAATGCTTCAGGTTCACTGAAAATTTTCTAAGAATGACCTTCCCAAATGCCTGGCTTCTCGGTGAAGAAGAGGACACAATTGTTGGTGTTGAAAGTACTATCGAGCGGGTTGCCCCTCATGTCTCCCCCCAAGTAACCCCCCAAGCTACCCCCCAGGTTAAAGCTTTAATTATGGTACTGGATGGAGAGAAAACCAGATCTGAAATACAAAAGCAATTACGGCTCAGCGACCGGAAAAGCTTTAGAACTTTATATATTAATGAGGCTCTGAAGCACCGATTCATCGAAATGAGCATTCCAGACAAGCCACAAAGCCCATTACAAAAGTACAAACTCACCGAAATAGGCAAGGCCTTTCGGGAACAATTAAGATATTCGAATGGGATATTCCTAACCGAAGACACCCCCCAAGCTACCCCTCAAGCTACCCCCCATGTTAATGCCCTTATTCTGGTACTGCAAGGAGAGAAAACGAGAGCTGAGCTACAGGAGCTGCTAAAGCTCACTGATAAGAAAAACTTCAGGACATCCTACCTAAATGAAGCCTTGAGGCTGGGTCTTATCGAATTAGTTATGCCCGATAAGCCACAAAGCTCTTCTCAAAGGTACCGTCTGACTAAAAAAGGGAAGTTACTTCAGCAGGGATTGCGTGAGCTTGAAGCGCGTGACAACGATTAAATACTCAGATTCCGCGTGTCACAAATGCGTCTTTCAATTTCGCTATAGTTTTTGCCTGGAAATGCTATTTTGTTTCATTATTGCATTTTCACTGATCACCCGGTAAAAACTGACGGGCTTGCCGCTCCTCCTAAAACCACCTGAACTACGCTCTTATGTCACATCAATCCCATAAGCTTTTTTTGTTTTTTGTTTTGCTTCTGCTGTTTTTTCCTTTGGGTATATCAGGGGTCGGGCTGTCAACCAATACTTCCGATGAAGGCGTTTCGTCTCAGGCTGAACGTTCAGCAGAGCTGTTCCTGAGTTTTTCCGAGGAAAGCCTACCAGCAATTGCCTCAAAAGCGGCCGGCAGGCGGGCTGTGCTGCTGGGCGAATCCACACACGGCACCTCCGAATACTACCGGCTCCGGGCAGCCCTCAGCAAAATTCTGATTGAAGAGCACGGCTACAATTTCATCGCCGTTGAAGGCGACTGGGATGCCGCCTGGCAGGTTAACAAATACATCAAACAGCTGCCCGGTGCCCCGGCCTCCGCGCGGGAAGCCCTCGGGCATTTCACCCGCTGGCCGTTTTGGTTGTGGAACAACGTGGAAACGCTTGAACTGGTTGAGTGGCTGCGCGCCCGGAACGACGCCCTCCCGGAAGGCGCCCAAAAGGTTGGCTTTTACGGGATAGATGTGTACGGCTGGCCGGAATCGGTGCGCTTCCTGCGGGAGCAGTCCGACCGCTTTGAAGGGGAGCTGCGCACCTCGATGCGGGTCGCAACACAGTGCATCAACCGGTTCCGGGGCGACAGCCGCGCCTATCTGCAAACGGTGGCCAATACCGGCGAACACTGCGGGCGTGACATCCTGGAACTTGTGCAACAACTCGAAAACACGGCGCGCCCGGATGACTTCAGCGAAGATGCCTGGCTCAACCTGATACAGCACGCACAGGTTTTTCGTCAGGCCGATCTTCACCTGCGCGGGATGCTGTTCCGGGGGCCTCAGTCATGGAACGAGCGGGCAGCCAACTTTAAGCAGACCTTCGCCCGGCTGCTCGATTTTTACGGGGAGGAAGCACGCGGCATCGGCTGGGCGCACAACACCCACATCGGCGACGCCCGCGCAACGGATATGGGCAGCGCGGGGATGCACAACATCGGTCAGCTCACGCGCACCGCTTTCGGCGATGAGGAGGTGTTCGCACTCGGATTCGGTACCTTTTCAGGCAGCGTGAACGTGGGTTTCGAGTGGGAGGGCCCGATGCAGGTGGTCGAAATGCCCGATGCACAGCCCGGCAGCCTCGAAGCCGGACTCTATAGCCTGGGCATGGGCGCGATTTGGTTCCCGCTGCGTAATGATGCTGCCCGTGATGTTTTCAGCAGTACCGTACCACACCGGGCGGTTGGCGTGGTGTACAACCCGGAAAACGACGCCGTCCAGAATTACGTGAATACCGACCTCCCCCGCCGCTACGACGCCTTCCTCTTCCTGCCTTATACTCAGGCGCTCACGCCCCTGCGGTGACCGGACGTTCAACCAATCCGCAACAGAGAGGAGGGTTAGGCATCTCTAAGGAGCGATTTCAAAAATCCGTCTCTACCATCCGGAAATGCAGCTATCCGAAAACGAGCTGAAAGCCTTCACCCTTACAACAAATTCCACCACGCACAAGCCGGCGACTGCATCGCTGAAATCGAAAGCAAGCTCGGGCAGCTGCCCAAAGCGCTTGCCGCAGACATCAGCGCATAGCTCGAAAAGCTGCGCGGGCTTATTCAGAAAGCTGTTTTTTAACGATGGATGTGTCCCCTGCCCGACCCGATTCCGATACCTGAAATCCGTTCAGGCGAAAAGAAATTCTCGGGGATAGAAGCCCTCACGAAAGCTTCAGCGATTTACGCCATGCTTTTCCCCGAACGCCCGCATTGCCGCACAGGCGCGCTCGAGTACCGGGTATTCTTTGGCGTAGCAGAAGCGGAGGTGGAAGCGGCCGCGCCCGGGGTCGGAGAAAAACGACCGGCCCGGCACCGTGCCGATGCCGGTCTGCTTAATCAGCGTATGGCAGGCAGCCTCATCATTTTCGAAACCGGGGATGCCCGCGCGGTGCAGGGGCTCGAAGCTTGCGAAAACGTAGTAGGCGCCCTGCGGGGCTTCAAAGCTGAAACCGGCCGCGCGAAGCGCATCACAGAAAAGGCTGCGCTTGCGGTCGTAGTCGGCGGCGAGCTGCGTGAAGTAGCTTTCGGGTAAATCAAAGGCTTTGGCAAGGCCGTGCTGTAGGGGCGTTGGCGGACAGATGTAAATCAGGTCGTTGATGAGGCCCATTTTTTCGATGATGTGCGCCGGCGCAACCGCACTCCCGAGGCGCCAGCCCGTCATGTTGTAGGTTTTGGAAAAGCTCGACATGGTGATGGTGCGCTCCCAGCCGCCCGGCAGCGAAGCCAGCGAAAGATGCCGGTTGCCGTCGTAGGTCATGTACTCGTACACCTCGTCGGTGAAGGCCCACAGGTCGTGTTCCTGCAGCACCGCAAGCAGCTGCATCAGCTCGCCCTCCTGCCACACCTTCCCGTTCGGATTTCCGGGATTGGTGACCAGCACGGCTTTGGTCCGCGGCGTGATGGCCGCGCGAAGCGAATCGAAATCCGGCTCCCAGCTGCTGCCGCTGAGCGGCACAAAAACCGGTTTGAAGCCCAGCACCTTCAGCAGCTGCACATGGTAGCCGTAAAACGGCTCGAACTGAATCACTTCATCGCCCGGCTCAAGCAGGGCAAGGCAGGCCGCCACAAAGGCGCCGGTAGAGCCGTTGGTGATCATCACTTCTTCTTCGCTGCTGCACGGAATCTTGTTGAAGCGCTGAAATTTTTGCAGGGTGCGCTGCCGCAGTTCCGAAATGCCGCTGTGGTAGCTGTACACCGACTGATCGCCGGTGATGGCATCGATGGCGCCCTGCTTTACCGCATCCGGGGCGGGCAGGTCGCAGATACCCTGCCCCATATTGATGCCGCCATACTGGTTTACAAGCTGTGTTACGGCACGGATGCCGCTCTGGCGCAGGCCGTTCGTGCAGGAAGCGAGAGGTTTCATGGAGGGAGGGAATTCAGAAAATCGGAATTATTGTGAGCCCGCATCTTCATCGGCGCCGTAGAGCAGCTCGATGAAGTCGGCTTTGGAGACATCCCCGAAGAAGCGGCTTATTTCCGTTTCGGCGAGGGCTTCGGTGATAGCGGCCTTGTCGTAGCGGATGCCGGTGAGCAGCTCCTGCAGTTCGGCTACCGGATCTTTACCGAAAAAATCGCCGAAAATGGTTATTTCCTCGATGACGCCTTTTTCAACCTGCAGGCGCAGGTCAATTTCCCCGACCGGGAAGCGGCGCTCCCGCTGTATGTTGAATTTCGGGGAGCGGCCGTAGTTCCAGTCCCAGTTGCCGTACTTCTGGTCGCGCAGCTCATGCACGCCCTTCCACTCGGCTTCGGTAAGGCGGTAGGTTTCGAAATCATCCCGCTCATCGAACAGACCTTTGAGCAGGCGCGCGCGAAATTCCGTGGTCGTGATCGGCTCCTTCAGAAACTCGCTGATGTTGGCCACACGGCTGCGCACCGATTTGTGCCCCTTTGACTGAATTTTGCTCATCTTCACGTTCAGGGCATTGGCGACCTCCCCCAGCTCGGTATCGAACAGCAGGGTGCCGTGGCTGAACATGCGCTTGGTGGTGGAGTACTGCGCGTTGCCCGAAATTTTGCGGCCCTCAGCAAGGATGTCGTTCCGGCCGCTGAGTTCGGCATCAACGCCCATCGCCCGCAGCACCTTTATCACCGGGCCGGTAAACTTGGCGAAGTTGTTCAGGCTCTTCATGTCGTAATCGGTGATGAAGCTGAAGTTCAGGTTCCCCAAATCGTGGTACACCGCACCGCCGCCGCTCATCCGCCGCACCACGTGAATACCGTTCTGCTCCACGTACTCGTGGTTTATCTCTTCCAGAGTGTTCTGATTCCGCCCGATTATGATGGAAGGCTCATTGATGTAAAACAGCAGAAAATCCTGGCCTTCCCGAAAATTTTTGAGGGCGTACTCTTCAAGTGCAAGGTTGATGCGGGGGTCGGTGATTCCTTCGTTCTCAATGAAAATCATGGTATTGTTTATATGGATTAGGGGCTATGTGCAAATTTTTGATTCCAAATTAAGGCTATTGCAGCATCAATACCAATCAAAAGCCCGCAGGCAGAAAACCCTGCACAGCGTTTCCCTAAATGTGAAAAAACAAGTTCTTTTTCTTTCGCCGCATTCCGCCGCGTGCCCTGAAATCACCTTCTGTTCAATATCACATTCCAAAGACCGGTAAAATCCGGCAACTGAAACCTTCGGGAAAATCAAAAAAGCCGCCCGCTGCAACACATGCAGCTAAGCGGCTTTTCCAGTTTAGAACATTTCCAAAAAGGGAACTCAAAACATTAAACCCCGAATCTCAGGCCTTTCCTTTCAGCATCAGGTTCCAGTACATCCAGGGCAGGCCCCATTTTTTGAGCACGTACATGTCGTAGCGCTCCTCGCTCTGATCAAACGGGAACGTAGGATCAGGCTGATTCTGATAGTCGAACTCGGCCAGCACCATTTTGCCGTAGCCGGTCACCAGCGGACACGAGCTGTAGCCGTTATAGCTGTTGTTGAGGGCATCGGGCTCGGCTTCGGTGAGCATGGCCTCACGGATGCGCAGCAGGTTTTCGACTACTACGGGCGCCTGCTTGCGGATGGCCGATCCGGTTTTAGCGGTCGGCAGCGCGGCTGCATCGCCTACGGCGAACACATTGGCAAAACTGTTGTGCTGCAGAGTGTGATGGTCAACATCAATCCAGCCCTTCAGCGGACCCTCTGCCATGGCGAGCGGACTGTTCCGGATGAAGTCAGGCGCGCTCATCGGCGGAACCACATGGAACATGCTGAATTCCACTTCCTTCTTCGTAAACTTGCCGTCTTCGCCGGTAACATCGAACACTGCAATGCCCTCATCACCCTTCACCTCAACGAGATTATGCCCGAGGTGGAAATCGATGTTTTTCTCTTTAATCACCTTTTTGAGCGTTTTGGCAAAAACCTCCACGCCGAACACCACGGTACCGGGCGAGAAAAAGTGAATGTCCACATCCTGCCGCACGCCTGCTCTGCGGAAGGCCTCATCGGCCAGGTACATGATTTTCTGCGGTGCGCCGCCGCACTTAATCGGCGTGTTGGGCTGCGAAAACAGCACCTTCCCCTTCTTGGTTGACTGAAGCACCTTCCAGGTGTAGGGCGCCATGTGGTAGTCGTAATTGCTGCACACGCCGTTTTTATTCAGGGCTTCGGGCAGGCCTTTCACGGCATCCCAGTTGATCTGAATGCCGGGTGCAAGCACCAGAAAGCGGTAGCTCACCACTTTTCCGCCGGCCGTTGTGAGGCGGTTTTTATCAGGCTCAAAACTTGCGACGCTGTCCTTCAGCCATTTCGCCCGTGGCGGAATGCAGTCGGCCATGGGCCGCTTTGTTTCTTTATTTTCGAAAGTGCCGGCGCCCACGAGGGTCCAGGCCGGCTGATAGTAGTGCACATCAGAGGGCTCAATGATCACCACATCCAGCTCTTTGTCTTTGCGCAGCAGCTGTGCGGCAACCATAATGCCGCCGGTTCCGCCGCCTACTACTACAACTTCATGTTCGGTGTAGGTACTCATAATTGTTTATTTTTTAGGATGTTTAGAATCAAAATCGCGAACACGGTGGCAGTCGAGGTAATCCAGCTGACCGCCAATTTCGTGGGCAAGCAGCGAGGTAAGGCCCAGCGTTTTGCGCGTGTTTTTATCGGAAAGCATTTTGATGAGCTTAATCGGGCCTACTTCGGGCACATCATCTTTATCATACTCCATCGCACTCGTAATGCCGCGGATGATGACCTGCATTTTCGGCGACAGCAGGATGCGGTTCACCTCCGCCAGGATTGCGATGCCGCCCCGGGCCGTTTCCAGAATCGTGGCTTCCTCATCTTTCATAGATTTGGTGAGCAGTTCGAACAGCTCGTTGATGTTGCGGGCGGTTACGCTGTTGGGCTCTTTCAGCTCGGGGTTGTTGCGCACCACCTCATCCAGAATATTGAGCACCGCATCGAGGTTCTCAATTTTATCGACCAGATTGTTGAGGTTGTTGATCACGCGGTCGTCGGCAAATTTCTGACCCAGCATCAGGTATTGATGGATGGTCTTACCCAGGTCGCTCTCGCTGTTGAAAGATTCGAACAGCTCCGGCAGTTTGCGCTCCGCTTCACCCAGCGCGCTCGTGAGCGTTGCAATGGTATCGAGGTTTTCCACCACGGTTGTGATGTTGCGCATGGTGTCGGGGTCAGACAGCAGGCCGGTGAGCCGCGACAACTCGGAAAGCGTGCCGCCGAATTTGGCCTCATGCTGCATGGAGTCGATCAGCTCGGGGGCTTTTTCGGTGAGCATTTCAATGGCCGAAACCGCTGTTTCCAGCACTTCGGCTTTATCGATAATGCCACCCAGTGCGCGCATCACTTCAGGCTGGGAAAGCTTATCGAACAGCACGTTCATTTCGCGCAGGCGGGTCTGCATGCGCGACTCTTCCTGCATCGAATGTACGATTTCGGGCAATTTCGTGAGCACTTCTTCCGCGGCACTCAGCGCGGTCTCGACCGTGTCGATGCGGTCGAGCAGGCCAATCAGCGCCTTGGCGGTTTCCGGCTGCGCCAGCCGCTCCGCAAGCATCTTCTGATAATCCGGCTCAGCGGTCAGGGTTCCGTTTTCGGAATACATAAGGTTTCCTCCGGTGGGAGTGATTAAAAACTATATTACTTTATGATGATATGGTAGCGCTTTTGCAATTAAAATACAAACCTTCGTATTCGATTTTGCAGACCTGTTCATCAGGCCAGGTTCTGCGCAGAAGCCCGCCGAAAAGTCCCCTTTTTGAGGAAATATATTTTAGTGCCGTCCATTAATTTAACGGCTCCTCCATCCCCCCCGATCAAACCAAAGCTCACCATGCGTACCCTTCGGAAATACCTGATCTATGCCATCCCTTTACTTGCTGTCGTTATGATTGGCAGCCTGCTGCTTTCACGCGTAATTCGCCCCGATGCGGGTCAGCTGCCGCTGGCAGAGCTTCACTACACCGAGGCGGCGGCGCACATCGGGCAGCGCGCGCAGGTTTGCGGGGAGGTTGCACAGGCCCGGCTCGCCGGTGAAATTGCCGGCAACCCCGTATTCCTCAATTTTGGTGCACCTCACCCAAACCAAAGCTTCACCGCCGTAATCTGGGAGCGCGATTACCATCGCTGGCCGCAGCCCCCGCAGCAGGAGTTCGGGCGGGGTTATGTTTGTGCTGTGGGCGAAATCAGCGAGCACCAGGGGCGGCCGCAAATAGTTGTGAGGCAGCAACAGCACCTTTTTTTCGGGCAGCGCTGAGGACGGCACAGGCATCGCCCTTGCCTGAATAAAAGCGCTCTGCCTAAGGCACAACCCAGTTTGCCTGCCAGCCATCGGCCGTTTTCACTGCTTTAAAACGAAGATGTTCCGGGCCCAGCTCAAGCACCGTGAGCGAAACCGGCCGGAATTCCAGCACGGTAAAATAATTTGTGGTTTCAAAATCGGTGCAGCTCCGGGCGGCTTCGGGCGCATCAACGGCGGTACCGGGCGGCAGTGAGGTCGTGTACGACTGCTGCGCGCGGCCCTTCACACGGGCACGGTATCCGGCAAGGCGGGCATCATCCTCCAGAATAATGCCGTTAGCCTGCATGCTAATCTGCACCTGCTTCCGCGGATCCCAAAACAGCAGCGATGCCCGCGGGTTTTGCCTGAGCGCTTCAACTTTAGGTGTGCGCGCATCCGTAAAAAAAATCAGATAACCCTCCGTACTCACCTCGCGAAGCACAAGTATCCGGCTGTGCGGCAATAAATTGGCATCAACAGTTGATAGCACCGGCTGCCGGAAAGGGGAGCGTACATCAGCCGCAGCACGCCGCAACCACCCAAAAATTTCATCCAAATTCTGATGTAAATCCTTTTTTGCATCAATCATATTAATCAGGGTTAAGTACAGATAGCTGTTTCAGCCAAACACCTGCCGGGGCTTCAATCGTTTGCTTAATATTTAAGTCTATGGGCACCATATCACTACAGATTCGGGAACACAGTACAATTGGCAAAACACTGTTAATCTGATATTTAGAACCACAAAAAAAGCGCTTTCAACAAAACATTGCTGCACATACACTTAGACCCAAACGGAAAGTTTTTTAAAGAAAAATAGACGTTTAGCCAAACGAAATGCATAAGGGTCATGTTATGCGCAATACCTAACCACAAAACGCTAAGCAAAACACCAAAACGATACATCGTTTTGTGGCTCAATTCACTAATAATCTAACTCTCTGACTATGCAAGCTACAGAAAGACTAGGTAATGCTACCTTTGAGAACTACGTCGGTCTCGAAAACGGACTGTCCGAAATGTCGTTCCAAATGGTAGCACACGTACTAACGGTGGGGTATGCTGTGATGTTTGCAGCGCTCATCTATTTCATTCTCACCATTAAAACCGTACAGCCAAAGTACCGCACAACAGCCGTTCTTTCGGTTGTGGTAATGGTATCAGCAGGGCTCCTGCTCTTCATTCAGGCTCAGAACTGGGTAAATGCTTTTGCCTTTGATACCGATCAGGGCCGCTACTTCCTGGCCGACGGCGCTGCGCTGTTCAATAACGGTTACCGTTACCTGAACTGGTTGATTGACGTACCCATGCTTCTTTTCCAAATCCTGTTTGTTGTAACACTCACAAAGAGCAGCTTTTCTTCTGTGCGTAACCGCTTCTGGATTTCCGGTACACTCATGATTCTCACCGGTTACATTGGTCAGTACTACGAAGTAACCAACTTCACCCTGTTCGTAGTTTGGGGTACCATTTCTACGGTTTTCTTCATTGATATCCTTATCACCATGAAGAAAGTTATCGCTGAAGGTTCTGAAGGAATTCCTGCTGATGCAGCCCGTTACATGAATTACATCTGGGTTGTTTTCTTCTGGTCATGGATGCTCTACCCTGGCGCCTACCTGATGCCATACCTCATCCCGCCAGGACTCGAGCCCTCGCTCACAGGTCTTGCCGCTGAGGCAGCTGTAGTTGGTCGTCAGCTCACCTACACCATCGCCGACGTTTCTTCAAAAGTAGTTTACGGTATCCTGCTCACCATCGTAGCTCAGATCATGAGCAACGCTAATGGATACGACTACAACCGCGACGGCGAAACCAATTAAGCCGCTGAGAAAAATTAAAAGTTCAGTAAACAATCTGATCTGAATTTTCAAAAGCCCGGTTGCCAAATGGCAGCCGGGCTTTTTTATTTTTTTATCGGGGGATGTTTTTCCATTCACAACCTGCCGCCGTTGCCAAACCCGTTCAGCCGCCCGACAGGCCCCGCATACACAGGGGAGCCCGTCGGCACTGCATCCCAAACCCCATCGCTCACCCCGAAAGCCCCCGGCTCCACAAACCCCGGCCCGTACACCCAAACACTGCCCGCGGCATCTCATAATCTCAGGTAAATTATCCGCTAATTTGTTAGATTGTATTTATGTGCCTCATCAATTTAAACCCTTAACACGCTCACCTATTTGATTATGAGATTTAACTCCACTGTACTGATAGCGGCATTTTTAACCGTGATAGTCGCTTTTTTCACAGCTGAAGCAAAAGCTCAGCACCTGCCAGACGACTTCTACTTCCCGACCGGAGAAATTACCGGTAACGTCTTTCAATCAGAAGAGGTCACTTTTTGGCTCGAAACCGTTGTTGATGGCCTCAGCGACGCTTGGGCACTGGCATTCCTGCCCGACGGGCGCGTGCTTATCACCGAAAAAGGCGGGAGCCTTCGCATAGTCGAAAACGGGCAGCTCAGCCCGCAGGTTATCGGCGGTACGCCAACCGTATTTAACCGCAATCAGGGCGGTCTGCTCGATGTAGCCCTGCACCCCGATTTTATCAACAATCAGCTGGTTTACCTGGCCTACTCCTACTCACAGGCCGGCACTTCCAACACCGCCATAGGCCGCGGACGCCTTGACGGGTACATGCTTCACGATTTTGAAGAAATTTTCCGCGGGCACCCGAACACCGCCCGCCCCTTCCACTTTGGCAGCCGCATCGTATTCGATGCCGACGGCTTCCTCTACTTCGCCATCGGCGACCGCGGCGTAATGGAAAACGCACAGCTCGTAACCAATCACGCGGGCAAATCTATGCGAATCTATGACGACGGCCGCGTACCCCGCGACAACCCCTTCGTAAACGTTGACGGCGGCATGCCCGAAATCTTTACCCTGGGCAACCGTAACATTCAGGGCATGGTCGTGCATCCAGTAACCGGCGAAGTGTGGTCGCACGAGCACGGCGCCCGCGGCGGCGATGAAATCAACATCCTGCGCCGTGGCCGCAACTACGGCTGGCCCGTAATCACCCACGGGGTTGATTACGACGGCTCCCCCATCAGTCAGGATACCGCTGCCGTTGGTATGGAGCAGCCCCTGCACCACTGGACCCCCTCCATCGCGCCCTCAGGCATGGCCATCGTGCACAACAGTGCGCGCTACCCCGGCTGGAACGGCAACGTATTCAGCGGTGCCCTTGCCGGCCGCCACCTCAACCGCATCGTAGTTGATCTCGAAAATGAGCGCGCCGTACATCAGGAGCGCCTCGTGCCCGGCCTCGCCCGGATCCGCGACGTACGCTTCGCCCCGGACGGCTTCCTCTACATCATCGATGAAAGCAACGGCCGCGTGCTGCGCCTCGTGCCGATTCAGCGATAGGCAAAACTTAAAGCCCCGAAACAAAACGGGGCAGCGTAAACAAATCAAGCCCCGCTGCAAGGTCCGCAAAACAAGGACCTGCAGCGGGGCTTTTTTTGTACCGGGACTGCCAGCACGCAGCAGCAGAACTCCCGGCCAAACAGCACAGCTGCACACCCGGCACCGCCATCACCTCAATTAAACATCCAAAGCCTGCACGAACTTTTTTGTGTGAAAACATCACCTGAGCATCAGCCTTCAAATCATCAAATTACCAAACCTCCGAACCTGCCGAAAAACCGGCGGGCCATACATGGTTCTCACGCCATGCCCTGCGCGGTAAACAAGGCTTCCTCCAGCTCAACCACCAGCATCCAGGTGATGCGCTTGCTGTCGTACACGATATCGAAATAGCGGTTCTCTTTGGTCTTCACCACGAAATGCACGTGCAGCGAATCGCCCACCCGCTCCGAGTACGAGCGCTTAACCTCCGCCACCTGATGCCGGTCGCCGTTTGCAAGCATAAACCGGATCGGCGTAATAGCCCGGGTAAGCGTATCCGTCCGGAAGCCGGCATACGCAGCTATAACATTGATTTTTTCCAGCTTGGCAACTTGCATAAAACGCTTTTTGTTTAGGTCTGTGTTGGCTTTTGCACATATTACACACATATACCACAAGCCGCAACACGCCCGATAAATCGTCAGCCTGCAGTGCCAATTTTTCACGTGACATCCCCTGCCCGGCTCAAGCATCTGATAGTAAAGCAGTTAAGGAACAAAGGGTGACAACGGAGGGAAGCTTACACCGAAATGCCGGTTACGCGCCCGAAAGTTTTACATCGGAATATGTGCAATATATGTAATTTGGGTGCATGAAGAAGCTCGACCCCGGCGCATACGACCTCACCAGGAACGTGCACCGCATAACCCTGTACAACACCATTTCGGCAGAGCAGCGGCATGTGCGGGCCAAACCGCGGCTGTACCTCCATCTCGATATGAACTGCTTTTACGCGCAGGTGGAGCAGGTTTCGTACGACCTGCAGGGGCTGCCGCTGGTGGTTGGCGGCTGGCGCAAACCCGACGGCACGGCCCGCGGCATCGTAGCAACCTCAAGCTATGAAGCCCGCAAGTTTGGCATCAAAACCGGCATGAGCGCCTTCGAGGCCGTGCAGCTTTGCCCGTACGTGGTGTTCATGCAGGTGCACTATGAAAAATATCAGGCCATCAGCCGGCAAATCCGCGAAGTGCTCGACAGCTACGCCGCCGACGTAGAAGCCTACTCGATGGACGAATACTTCCTCGACCTCACCTTCATGATCCGGCAGTCTGACGAAAAACTGCGGCGCTATGCGCAGCGCATCAAGCGCGATATACACGAGGCAACGGCGCTGTTTTGCTCACTGGGCATCGCACGGTCAAAGACCTACGCCAAGCTGGCCTCCGACCTGGTGAAACCTAACGGGCTTACAATAGTGACCGACGAGGCCGCCGAGCGGCGGCTCATCCACCCGCTGCAGCTCGATGAAGTGTGGGGCATTGGCAGCCGCCGGTTTGCCCGCCTCGAACAGGCCGGGCTGCGCACCATAGCTGAGGCCGTGCAGCAGGGCAGCGGCACCTTTCAGAAGCTTTTCGGAGCCTACTTCGGCCGCATGCTCTGGGAAACCGTGTGCGGCCTCGACCGCGCCATCGTTGCCGACGCCCCTGAGCATGTGCCGGATGAGGTAAGCTACATGCACACCTTCTCGCAATGGACCACCGATCCGGAGCAGGTGCGGGGTGAAATCACCAAATCGGTACGGCAGCTGTGTTACCGCATGCGGGGCTACGACCGGCGGGCAAGGCGGTTTTCGGGCTACCTGCGCTTTCAGGATGAAAGCTGGCGCGGGGTGCAGGTCGTTTTTGCCACCTCCGGGCTCACGAACCTCGATCAGTACGTTACAGACGCAGCCCTGAATGCGTTCATGCCGGTTGTGCGGCACTACCTGCGGCACGGGCAGCGCATCCGCGGCTTTGGCGTGAGCACGCTCGACCTCGATGCCAGCGGTCAGCTTGAGCTTTTTTTTCGGGAAGATGAAAAACTCAGGAACCTCTTCCGCGCCCGCGACACCATCAACAACCGCTACGGCTTCGAAAGCCTCATCATAGCTTCCTCCTTCGATGACGTTAAGGGCAAGACGCACTTCCTCGGCCGCTCCTGAAATACTGCGCCCAAAATGCGCTTGTATGCGGCAAAAGCCAAGGGCGATCTCTGTTGCCCTAACAACAGATTAGCGCAGCAGGTTTCGGCTGCACCGATGCGGCGCGAACCATGCCCGCGGGCCCTGCCAAAGCTATACCGGCAAGGCACGCAGCGCAGGGCACTGCACGCATCACCCTGGTATAAAACAAAAAAGGCTTGCAAAGCAGCAAAAACACTGCCCTGCAAGCCGATTTAAGATTTAAGGCGAAAAACCGGATTAAATCCGTGCCCGCTCCTTCAATTCATCTGCGATCTCAAGCTCGGTATCTTCCGGCAGGGGCTGCACATTACGTACATACCAGGAATTACCGATACGAACCATCGTAAACGAGACCATATCACCGCGCTCAAGGTTCTCTGCATCGGCCGCGTTTTCCAGAATCATGCGCATCTGCATCGACCGCATCACCTCAGGGATTTCTTCGTGCAGGATGGTGATAATCTGCCCGGCATCATCCACTTCCACAAAAAAGCCGCGCACTTCATAGGTTTGCTCTTGTGCGGCCTGATCTTCAGCAGGTACGGTTTCGGTTTCCCCGCTGCAGGCGGCGAAGGTAAAGGCTGCTGCAATTGCAAAAAGCAGGCTGGAGCGGAAAGAAAATATTTCTGGTAACATAAAGGGAGAAATGAGTTTGAATGAATCGGAACCTCAGCACGGCACTCCGTGCTGATTGTTTTAACTAAGAATTAAACAAGCAGATAATATACAAAATTTGCTGCTCTCTTAATCTGCCTGGTCTCCGCCCAAAAGGTTACTGCTTCTCCATTTTATAAAACCAGAAACAGGGCCAGACCCTCAATTATATTTACAAAAAATACACTTGGCTGTTGCTAAGAATACATATTAAGCATAAATTACTTAATTGTTGTTTTTATTAAGTTTAAATACTTACTGCATATTGGGCTATATACACAGAAAATAATACGTACCGAAACGTAGTTTGGAACTCCAACCAAACGAGCATGGCACACAAATAACGTCTGCTTCTAATATCGCATACACCAAATGCTACTATACTAAACCTTTGCAAGTTTCATGAGTCAAGTCATTCATACTTTCCCTTTCTTTTCCAGCAATCATCTTGGCATTCTTTACTTTGATGCAGACATGGTTGTTGCCGGCATTAACGACTGTTTCCGCCGGTATGCGGGTCTGGATTCCGCTATAAAACATGGAGGAGCCGGGGCGGAGGTGAGCGAACTCCTCGGAGAGAATGGCTTCCGGACACTTCAGGCACAGCTTTGCTCTTTAGCACAAACCGCAGACAAACAGGCTTCTGCCTTTTTTTTGCTTGAGTTTACACGCGGCGGTACGACTTACACCCATAAGGCCGAATTAGAGCCTGTTGCGCAGGAAGCCGGGCCCGATCAGGCTGCAGCTTACAGGCTGCTGGTTTTCCCGGGCGAGCCGGTTGAAAAGCAGGATGAAGCACAAAAAGCCCGGATGCATAAATCAGAAGCACAGCCCTCCCCTTTCAGCAGTTTCGGTCAGCTGCTTACCGCAACCCGATCAGGTACCTGGCAATTTGACGTGAAAAGCGGAAAGCTAAACTGGTCTGATGAGGTGTATGAAATGTTTGGTCTGCCTAAAAATGTACCTTCGCCTGACTACCATAGCTTTTTTAATGCTCTCCATGAAGACGACCGGGAACAGGTACGCCAAAGGTTTGAAGAGCACCTTACCAAAAACATCCCATATGAGTTGCTGCACCGGATTAAGCGCCCGAGCGGAGAAACGCGTGTCCTGTTTGAACAGGCCAAAACCCGCCGGCATGCTGACGGCAGCCCGTACCAGACAGATGGTTTTGTACTCGACGTTACGGAAGTTTACGACTACATCACCCGGTCGAATCTCTACGAACAGAATCTGCATTCGCTATTCGATCAGATTCCGCTTCCCATTATCGTATTTGACAACAGCGAACAGCTGGTACAGCTCAACAAGAAGTTCACTGAGTTCACCGGCTACACAAAGCAGGATTTCAGCACGCTAAGCGAATGGCGCGAGCTTGCTTACCCCAACGAAAGCTACCGCAATGAAATCGCTGAACGCTGGGAAAAAGCGAAACCCGGTGAAGCTCTTATAACAAACAGGCAGCTTCCGAATGTTGATTTCAGGATCAGATGCAAAAACGGCGGTGATGTATATGCTGAGTTCAGGCATATTTCGCACCCTTCCAACTATATATTTTCCCTCATTGACATTACGGAACGCACGCTCGCTTCTAACCGGCACCGGCAGCAGCAGGATCAGCTGAAGCTGCTCTCCGAGCTTTCAGCCCGCTTTATAAACATGCCTCCGGAGCAGCTCGATACGGGTATGAATCAGGCGCTGGCGCTGGTAAGCAAGGCACTGGGGGTTGAACGCAGTTTCATTGCCGGCCTGAAAACGGACGAAGACACAGCCGCCCAAACGCTGAGCTTCTGGCATACCTGGCAGCAGAAACCAAACGGAAACTGGGAAACAGCGCACCGAACCCTTGAGGATACGGGCTTTGACCGCGCCGGCCACAATGCGCAAATGCAGCTGCTTAGGGGAGAAACAATCACCCTGACGGCTCCCGGCAGCTGGCTTGAACACAATGAACGGATCAAAAGCCTTGTGATTCCACTGATAGCAGAAGACCGGCTTATTGGGTTTCTGGGTTTTGAAGCCGGCGGAGAGGCGGGCGACTTTTACAGCTACGAGCTGAACATCCCGTTTATGCTGGCGGATATTATTCTTAATATTTCACAGCGGAAAGCTCAGCTCGAACAGCTTCAGCATACTGAAAACGAGTTTTCTTATCTGTATGAATCGATGGCAGAAGGTGTAGTCTATCAGAATGCAGACGGATACATCACAAAGGCTAACCCGGCGGCAGAACGGCTGCTGGGCCTGAGTTTGGATCAGATGCAGGGCCGCGCCTCGACCGATCCACGCTGGCATGCCGTAAAAGCCGACGGAACGCCCTTCCCCGGCGAAGAGCATCCGGCCATGGTAACCCTGCGTACCGGCAAAATGGTTGAAAATGTTGAGATGGGTGTCTTTCACCCCGAAAAAGAAAAACGGGTATGGATTAAAATCAGTGCCCGCCCGCAGTTCCGGCCCGGTGAGGCAAAACCCTGGCAGGTGTACACAACCTTCAGCGATATCACGGCAATTAAAGAGCAAAGCCTTAAGCTTAAGCAAACCAACTCCCGTACAGAGCAGTTCGGGCAACTTGCCGCAATTGGTTTTTGGGAGGTTGATTTGGAAAAAGGAAAAGCAAACCTTAATGAAGTAGCAGCACAAATCATGGGTGTTGAGCCGGGTGTTTCAGCAGAAGTTTCAGGGCTTATAGAGCTTTACGCTGAAGATGAAAGCCAGAGCCGCAGCAGGGTCGAAAAAGCCGTTTCGGCCTGTATTGCCGACGGCACCCCCTACGACCTGGAGCTAAAGCTGCGCACGGCAGCCGGCGAGGAGAAATGGGTGCGAACCATTGGCAAGGGGCTGCATCAAAACGGGGAATGCGTTGCCTTTTGGGGCTCGGTTCAGGATATCACCCGGCAGCGGGAAACCCTGTACACGCTGCAGCGGCAATCGCAGCTGCAGCAGCTCTTTGTGCGTATTGCAAACCGCTTTATCGCTTCAATGCCCGGCGAAGAAGATGAGCTGATCAACCGCTCGTTGCAGGAACTCGGCGAGTTTATAGGTGCTTCCCGTTTTGAGCTATATGCTTACGATTTCAAACAGGAAAGCTGCACGAAAACCCACCATTGGTACCAAACCGGCTTTAATTCGGAAGTTAAGCTGCATGATCCCTACCCGCTGCGGCACTTCTCTGCCCTGGCAAACAAGCACCGGTACGGAAGCTGGGTTGTTATAGACGATCTTGACCGCTTAAACCCCGACGAAAAAATTTTCTTTGTGCCGGGCCTTAGCAAAGTAAAAAGCTTCATGAGCGTGCCGCTGATACTGAACAATTCCTGTAGAGGCTTCCTGAACCTGCAATGGCTTGAGCATCCCCATTCTCAAACTGATGATGAAGTAGGTCTGCTTACGCTTTTTACCGGCATGCTGGTTAACACCTATGCCAAAACAGACCTCATTTATGCCCTCAACGACCGGCAGCAATTTCTTACCGATATTTTCGAAAACAGCGGTTCTCTTATTGCCGTTAAAAATAAGGCGGGCATTTATCATACCGTAAATAAAAAATGGGAGGAGGTTACCGGTTTAAACCGGCAACAGGTAATCGGTAAAAACGACAACGACCTTTTCGAGCCTGAAACCGCTGAAGACTTCATTGCCAACGACAACAAAGTGGTTCAGAATAAGATAACCATAGAGACAGAAGAAAAACTCGGCTTGGGGGAAGATGCACGCTATTTCATCTCCGTCAAATTTCCGGTTATCAATTCCAAAGAGGAAGTAACCGGCTTATGCGCAATCATTACCGAAATAACCGAACTCCGTAAAGCGGAGCAGCAGGAACGTCAGGCTTTGGAACGCACAACTGCCGTGCTGCAGGCCAACCCCGACCTGATGTTTGTAATAGGTCTCGATCTGCGTATTACCGAATATTACGCCAAAGATGATGACGCCCTGCTTATGCCTCCCGATGAATTTGTTGGCAAGCCCATTTATCAGATTTTGCCGCGCGGGGTAGCAGGTACGCTTGAAGAAAAAATTATGCTCACGCACCGCACGCAGGAGCCACAGCAGCTATCCTATGATATTAATATTCAGGGATCTAAATTTTATTACGAAGCCCGCCTTGTGCCCTACGGCAGACACGAAATTCTGATTATCGTTCGTGATATAACTTCCCAAAAAGAAGGAGAGCGCAACAGCCGCCGCCTGGAGTTTGTGGTTGAAGAGTCCCTCAACGAAATTTACTTTTTTGACAGTAAAACCTATCGCTTTATCAGTGCCAACAATGCCGCCCTGCGCAACCTTGGCTACTCGCAGCAGGAGCTTCAGCAGTTTACCGCCTACAATATCAAAGATGGGTACGATCTTGGTAAATTCGAAAAACTGGTAAAACCCCTGCTTTACGGCACTGAGAAACTACTGCCTTTCTCTGCGCGCCATATCCGTAAAGACGGTTCTTTATATGATGTATTTGTACACCTGCAGCTTTTTGAGTACGAGGGGGAATCCCTGTTTGCAGCTTTTACCATGGATATCACCAAACAGACCAAATATTTCCAGGCCGTTAAGAAACAAAACGAAACCCTGCGGCAGATTTCGTGGGTACAATCGCATGTGGTTCGGGCACCGCTCGCACGCATGAAAGGCCTTATGGATCTGTATAAAGAAAAAGATTTTGAAATTATGACCGAAGAACAGATTCTGGCTGAAATTGAAAAAGCTGCTGACGAATTCGAAAATGTAATCCTTGACATTTCCAGGAAAACCTACATTGTTGATGAGATAGAAAGAGAGCTTTAACACCTGCCTTTTCAACGTCTTGATTCTCACGGTAATAAAACTCATATTAAAATACTTATATTCGGTTTTTGGCACCGGATTTAGCTTACCGGCGGCACAAGCTTATTCGCTTACTTTTTTAATCAACAGAGCGGGCCTCGCAGCCGGAAAGTATAATTATTGCTGCTGAAAAATACCTAACCTCAGCTTTGAAACGATGGTCAAAACTCATGATGAAAGATTCACCCCGAAAAAACACCATTTACATTGTTGATGATCAGGCCGAAAACTTAAAGTTACTTTCTCATATTCTCAAACAGCCGGAATACAGGGTTCTCGCTTTTAACAACCCGGAAAATGCGCTCAATAAAATAAGCTCTGACCTGCCTGATTTGATTTTGCTGGATATTATGATGCCCGGCATGTCGGGGTTTCAGCTTAACCAAATCCTTAAAGAAAACCCCAAAACCAGCGGTATTCCGGTAATTTTTATTTCCGCCAGGGAAGACACCGAAAGCAAACTAATGGCTTTCGAACATGGTGCAGCTGATTACATCGTAAAGCCCTTTTCCAATCGGGAAGTACAGATGCGCGTAAGAACCAAACTACAGTACATCAATACGCGCCGCGAGCTGGAAGAAATCAAAAAGACACTGGAGGAAAAGGTCAAAATCCGGACCTATAATCTCAAACAAGCACAGCGGGTTGCCAATATCGGCAGCTGGCGCATTGACCTGAGCAGTAATGAGATGAAATGGTCTGAGCAAAGTTTTGAAATTTTTGGCCTGAAAAAAACCAAAACCCTTTCCCTAAAGCAAACCCTGGAACCGGTCTTGGAGAGTGCCCTTCCGATTTTACAAAACACATGGAAGAAGGCGCTCCAAAAAGCTAAACGAAAAGCCAAAAAAAAAACTTTTTCTGCTCAGTACCGCATCAACCGCAAGGGTGAAATCCGCTGGATTGAAGAACATGGCGAATTCTTCGAAAACGAGAACGGAGAGATTGCTTATGCAATCGGTACCCTGCAGGATATCACCCAACAAAAAAGACAACTTGAGCTGCTCGAGAAACAAAACAAAACCCTGCGTGAAATCTCCTGGGTGCAGTCGCATGTGGTGCGGGCACCGCTGGCGCGGCTAAAGGGCCTGATGGATTTATATGCTGAAAAAGATTTTGAATTCATGAGCGAGCAGAGCGTGCATCAGGCTATTTTAGACGCCACTGAAGAATTCGAGAATATCATTCTGGAGATCTCACAGAAAACGTACGTTGTGGATGAAATTGAGGGTAAAATTAAAGAAACAGGCAAAAAAACCGTTCCCGGCATGGAAAAAGCAAGCGGTGAGTAAAAGCGTATAATTTATTTTTAGCGAAAATTTGCTAAATTGAATATCTGTATTAGCTTTAGAAAAACGCTTTTATTTCCAACCTCACCCAACCCGTTACACTTATGTCATCCATTGAAGCCCTCGTTCAGGAATCCCGAACCTTAACTGCACCTGACAGCCTCTTACAGCAGTGCCTTATTCAGGAGTATGATTCCCTCTACCGCCATTCCATCCAAAACCCCGATGCCTTCTGGGGAGCCATCGCACGGGAACTGGAGTGGATAAAGCCCTTTAACAAAGTGCTCGATTTTAAGCCGCCCCGCCACAAATGGTTTATCGGCGGCACAACCAACATCACCATTAACGCGCTCGACCGGCACGTGAAAGGCCCGAAGCGGCAGAAAGTAGCCCTCATCTGGATCGCTGAAGACGGCAAAGAGGTCGTAATGACCTACGACCGCCTGCTGCGGCGCGTGTGCCAGATGGCCAACGCCCTCAAATCCCGGGGCGTGAAGAAAGGTGACCGCGTAATCATCTACATGCCGCTCACCCCGCAGGGCATCGTGTCGATGCTGGCCTGCGCGCGCATTGGCGCCATACACTCCGTGGTGTACGCCGGCATGGGCGTTCAGGCGCTGAAGTCCCGCATTGAAGACAGCAAAGCGAAGGTCGTGATTTATGCCGATGTAACCTACCGCCGCGGCAAGCGCGTCGGGCTGAAATCCATCGTGGACAGCGCCATCGAAGACCTCGATTTTGTGGAAACCGTAGTCGTGCACCGGCGTCAGGAGCCGTTTCTGGAAATCAGTTCGGAGCGCGAATTCGACTACTACGAGTTCGTAGATCCGCAGCCCGTGTGGTGCGAACCCGAAGAGATGGACGCCGAAGACCCGCTGTTCATCCTCTACACAAGCGGCACTACCGGCACGCCCAAAGGCGTGGTGCACGTACACGGCGGCTACATGGTGGGCACCTACTACCTCACCCGCGCATTTTACAATGTGAAGGAATCCGATATTTTCTGGAGCACCTCCGATATCGGCTGGATTGTGGGGCACAGCTACATTGTGTACGGCCCCATGGTGAACGGGGCAACCATCCTCGCGCGCGAAGGCAGCATCGACTACCCCGATCCCGGTGTGGTCTGGAAAATCGTGGAGCGCTTTGGGGTAAACGTGATGTTCACCGCGCCTACCGCCATCCGCATGTTTATGCGCTTCGGGAAGGAATTTGTGGACAAGTATGATGTATCGACCCTGCGGCTGATGGCCTGTGCCGGCGAGCCTCTTAACCCTGAGGCCCATGTGTGGGCGCAGGAAAACATCCTGAAAGACCGCGGCCTCGTGGTTGATAACTGGTGGCAAACGGAGGTCGCCTCGCCGGTACTCGGCACCCTGCCGGCTTTTGATGCCAAACTCGGCAAGGTCGGCAAGCCGCTGCCCGGCGTAAGCTGCGATGTGGTAACACCCGCCGGCGAAACAACAGGCCCGAACAAAGGCGGCCTGCTCATCCTGCGGCGCCCCCTGCCCTACATGATGCGCACCATCTGGAACAACGACGAGCGCTATCAGAAATACTGGGAAGATTTCCCCGGCTGCTACACGAGCGGCGATGTGGCCTTTTATGATGAAGACGGCTATTTCTGCGTACTCGGCCGCGCCGATGATGTAATGAACGTAGCCGGACACCGCATCGGAACCGCCGAAGTGGAAAGCGCCTTCCTCACGCATCAGTCGGTGGCCGAATCGGCCGTTGTAGGCCTGCCTGACGAAGTGAAAGGCGAGCGCATTCAGGCCTACGTGGTACTCAAGCCCGGCTTTGAAGCCAAAGATCACCTCAAAGGCGTGCTGCGCGATCACGTACGCCGCGAGCTCGGCCCGATTGCGACACCTTCGGAAATCATCTTCAAAACCGAACTCCCCAAAACCCGCAGCGGCAAAATTGTGCGCCGCCTCCTCAAAGCCGAAGCCCTCGGCGAAGACCCCGGCGACACCTCAACCCTGCAGGATTAGGATTAGGATCAGGATGAAGAGGAAGCTCAACTTCAGCAGCTGAACCAAGGCCGGCATTAAGCCCGGCACTGTTTTCCGTATGCTGAACCCGCCATTCAAAAGCCTGAAGCCGCTTGGTTTCGGGCTTTTGCGGTTTGGGGGATGGAGGGAACCAAAGGCACAACACGAGCAATTTTTGATCACTGATTCGTATCTTTTTGAAAACAACCTAACTGTACGTCATTTTACTTGCCCGGAATTTCATCCTATGCCATTTGAAATTTAACTGATGATAAAATTTCAGACCTGATAAACTGTCCCAAAAAGATCACAAACCCTCAGACCAGAAAGAAGCAGCAGGACAGTACCGAACAGGTAAACTATATAGTAATTGCAACTGATGGCAGCGGTTGGAATTTCATGGTTTACCTACGGCAAAACCTGCTCGAAGGGATGCACCATGATTTTTCATGCGGAATTTCCTGGATAAGCCCCGGCGGTGCATCTCTTACCCTGCGCCGGTATAATGGCCCCAGTCATCGCCATAAGAACCATTTGGAGGGTGATTCTTTTCAGGATAAGTGCCATATTCATTATGCAACAGAAAAGTATATAAACAGTAACCGGAGGCCGGAAGGATTTGCGAAAATCACAGACCGGTTTACTACACTAAATGGTGCCCTACATTGTTTGGTACAAGACTGTAATATCACCGGAATACTCACTAATCCGGATACCCCTTCCCAGTTTTCCCTTTTTGAATAGCATGAATCTCAATATTGAAAAACTACAGGATTCGCTCTGCAAATCGCTTTGCGCTGAGGTTAAGCTGAGCAGGCAGAACGGCCACATCACGATGCAAACCCCCTTTTACTTTGCAGACGGAGATGCCTATCAAATCTACCTTAAAGAAATGCCCGGCGGAATTCTGCGTGTTACTGACAGAGGGCATACTTTCATGCATCTGAGTTACGAAACAGATACTGCTAAACTCAGGGAAGGTACACGTGGCAGGCTATTTGAACAAATCAAGGCTGAGTTTGACCTCTTTGAAGCTAACGGGGAAATATATACCGATACCTCTGCAGACGATCTTTCAAAAACGCTTTTCAGGTTCGGACAAGGGCTTACGAAAATGACAGACCTTAGCTTTCTCAACCGCTTCAGAACCGAATCAACCTTTTACGATGATTTGGAAGAACGCCTGACAAAACTTGTTTCTGAAGAAAAAATCCAACGCAACTACTTCTATCCAAAAATTGAAAACTCCGGTGACTATCCTGTCGATTACTTTATTCAGGGCAAAAATTCACCCTTGTTTCTCTTCGGTATTTCAGGAAAAGACAAAGCCCGGCTCACAACAATTATTTTGGAACGGCTTTTAAGGGCCGGGGCTGATTTTGACAGCCTGCTGGTTTTCGCAGATCAGCAGACGATACCTAAAGCTGATTTAGCAAGGCTTTCGAACGCCGGCGGGGAGATGGTTGCCTCGCTTGATGCCGAAGCAGATTTATCCAGAAAAATTAAGCGAAAAATATTGATTTAAAACAATGGGTAGATACATGCCCCTCAAAACACCCCAAGCGTCATAACCTCCAGGGCAAACGGGCCCTGCTGTTCATCGCGGATCATGAGGCCGATTTCGAAGATGGCTGCGCTGCGCAGGGGCGGCACACCGCGCAGATTCCGGCCGCGGAACACCGGCCTGAAATCATCAAACGACAGCTGATGCGTTTGCCACTCCGGGCCTGCCGTAAACCGGGCTTCCCAGGCGTAATCGGTAACGCGCCCGTTCTCCACCGTTTTGATGCGCAGGCAGTACACTTTGCCGTCCCCTTTCGCATGGATGGTTAATCCCGCAAACCCGGAAAGATCAACCGGGCGGCTTGCGCGGGTGCGGATGGAGGCAAAACCGCCATTGTTTTCCAGCGAAACGACACCCTCAAATACCGCATGGCCGGCTTCCAGCGGACGAATCCGGCTTTGGGAAATGCCGCCCATCACCCCGTCATTCACGACCTGCCAAAACTGCGGGGCATCATCACCGAAGCGGATCAGCACGTTTTCGGAAGATTCCTGCTGCGGCGCTGTTTCTTTGGGGGATGATGAAGCGGGTTCACTGCTGTAAAAGCTCACGGTGCTGGAATTTGGATTCGGGTTGGGGTTGGAATTCAGATTCAGGGCCAAGGCCGCTGAAATAAAAATCGGCAGCAGCAACAAAGGCAGCTGCAAGCTCAGGTTCAGAAGCGGCATAGCAAAAAATGCCTGTGTGGTTTAGGGGGATGGGTTTCCGCACCAAAACCAGCGGCATGGGGCGAACGTTCGGAACAGGTTACGGGGTGGGGCGTGGCATCATAGAGACAGGCCATGCCCTGCCTTTACCCGGAAACGGATTCGGAATCGGAACCGGAATTCGAACCGGTACCGATTCCGGAATCATCTCTAAACGCAACCCCCAACCTAAATCGGAGTCCGATATCCAAAACCGCGTTCAATCCGACTCCGAATTCGAATCCGATTTCGAAACCGCATTCACAACCACGACCGAAACGGAAACGGAAATCGCAACCACGACCGAATCTATCCCAAACCGCATATCCAAATTCTGCAAACGCAAATCAAACCGGTTCGACTCCAATTCACATCCCGGAACCAAACCGGCTTCAGGGCGTGATGCCGTGTTGCAGGCGGATTTCGCGCTGACCGGGTTGGAGGGGGTGTTCGGTCTGGGTCTGATCGGGCCAGATGACCTGTACCGACACCGGGCTGCCGCCGGGCCGGATGCCCATCACCTGAACAAAACCGTGCTGCGAGCCAAATCCGGAGGCGGCCCGTACTTCGCGCTGCGGACCGGTGCTGCCGTCCTCATATTTCAAAAAGAGGCGTGCCCCGATGGCAGCAGGGTTTTCCGGGCTGCCTGCGAGCAGCACGCGCAGGCCGGGCTCGGCAGCCTGATTCAGCAGCAGCCGGGTTTCGGCTCCGTTTTGGGCAACGAGCAGGTCGAGGCGGCCGTCGCCGGTGAGGTCAGCGGCCGAGGCCCCGCGCTGCTCACCGTACACGAGAATGCCCGATAGCTGCCCCGGAACCGGGTTCAGGTTTCCGCGGCCATCCCCCTGAAGCAAAAGTCCGCGGCCGGCGTCGCTGCGCGGGGTTTCGGGGATGTACGCAAAAAAGTTCTGGCTCAGAAAAACATCCTCGTTGCCATCCCCGGTGAAATCGGCGATGATTACCTCGAAGGCCGGGGCAAATTGTGCCTCGGGCGGCAGGGCACGGGCATGGAAGCGGCCCGCATCATCCTGCAAAAAAAGCATGTGCGCAAACTGCGAGGCTTCCACGCGGTTGAGGGCATCGATCGGCCGGCCGAGAATCAGCGGCAGGCTCATCTGCGCGTAGTTGGAAAAGGTGCGGGCGGTATTCCGGATGAAGGGCGGATTCCGCGAGAGCATTTCGAAGTTGCGGCGGGGCAGGTAGCGCCCGGCTTCATCGCGGTAGCTTTCGATCACGGAATTGGTGCCCATGCCCGCAAAATCTTCATAAAAAATAAGCGCTTCGCCACCCTGCGCAGAGGCGTAAAGATGGTTCAGGCCCCAGTTGGTTGCCACGATATCGGGGCGGCCGTTGCCGGTGAGGTCGCCCGTTGTGATGCCGTTCCACCAGCCACTGCCGGAGTCGAGCCCCAGCTCAGCCGTGATATCGGTGAACTGCCGCTGCGCATCCAGCCCCAGCACGCGCAGGGCGCCCCAGCGCGGGGCAAGCAGCAGCTCAGGCCGCCCGTTGCCGGTGAGGTCGCTGAACACCGCGCCCTGCACCAGCCCGATGCTTTCGAGCAGCGCATTGTTGCGCGCATCCGGCACGAAGCGGCCGCCCTCGTTGAGGTACAGGCGGGAATCGGCCGCTTCGGGGTAACGGCCCGGCTCTACGCGACCGGTCAGGAGCAGGTCGGGGTAGCCGTTGCCGCTGTAATCGGCAAGGAAGATCCCGCCGATGGTCGCACCAAAGCCTTCGAGCACCTGAACCGTTTCAGCCCGGTTTCCGGTGAGCTGATAATACACGGCAGCAGGCGCACTACCGGCGCCGGTTTGATAGTTGGAATAGGCCACAAGCAGGTGCAGCCGGCCTTCGGCATCGTACCAGCCGGAAACGGCCGATTTCTCGTAGGCCTCAAAGTCGGGGGCAAGGGTGATGGCATCCTGCCGCCATCCGCCGCCGCGGCGGGCCGAAAAACCGCTGAGGGTTTCGCCCGGACCGGACGTCACAAAAATACGGGTACCGCCGGCAGACGCCGGATTTTCGATAACCGCCGTGAGCGGCCCGTGCTGACTCAGGTGATAGGGCAGCAGCGGTTGCCTTTCAAAATCGTTGTAGCGCTGCTGCGTGTGCCGGTGTGCAAGCGCGGAGGTCGCATCGCGGAACAGGGGCTGCACCGGCTCTGCCTCCGGCTGAGGCGCGGCGGGTACGACAGCTGCGGCGCGCTGATTTATCTCGTAAATGCGGTTGGGTCGGACATCATCCAGCACACGCTCGCTGCCGTCGGGCCAGCGCACGCGGATGCGCAGGCGTTCGGCCTCTCCGGCGGCGAAGGTGTAGCTGTACTCGCTCGTGGAGAGGTAAGTGCCCCCGCCGCGCACATATTTCGACTGCGGCACGGGGCCGCCTTCCACCTCAATCACAGCACCGATGGCGGTGGTGTTGGGGGATGTGCCCCTGAGCCTGACCGCAATCCGGGGCTGAGTCGCGCGGTTTTTGAGAATGAGGGCCGGCTCGTCAACCCGGTTGATGATCACATCGGGGTAGCCGTCCTTGTTGAGGTCCGCAAGGGCCATGCCGTGCGAAATATCGAGGCTCGCGAAGCCCCACGCTTCGCCGGTATCGGTGAAGGTGAGGTCGCCATTGTTGCGGAAGGCAGCGTTCCGGTTGGGCAGGCGCGGATATTCGAGCATGTAGCGCTCCCCGCTGATCATGCGGCGCTGCAGCTTTGCCCCTATCATGGTATTTGCATCGGTATCCTGCACATCAAAATAGTGCCCGTTGGTGATGAGGATGTCTTCGAAGCCGTTGAGGTTCACATCCAGAAAAACCGTACCCCACGACCATTCGGAGCGGTGCACGCCGGCATATTCGGCGATTTCGGCCCAGGTGTTGTCGCCGCGGTTCAGGTAGAGGGTGTTGCCGAGAAACTGCGGGCGGTCGGTGTACAGGCCGGGCTCCTGCTGCGAAGGCGCGAGCGTGCTCATCTGCCGCTGACGCTCCTCATGCGAGCGGCTGAGCATTTCGACCACAAACATATCGGTGAGGCCGTTTCGCTGAAGGTCCGAAAAGGCGACGGCCATTGCAGACAGGCTGCTCTTTCGAATGGCGAGCGGCGGCAGGGCGCGAAAGGTGCCGTCGCCCTGATTGATCCAGATACGGTCGGGCGATTCAAAATCGTTGGCCACAAAAATATCGGGCAGGCCGTTACCGGTGAGGTCCTGAATGCCAACATCAAGGCCCCAGTCGGGCATGATTTCCGTAACGGGATTTCCGTCTTCGTCCAGAAACATGCCGGAGGTGAGCGGCATTTTAGTGAAATTACCGGCGCCGTCGTTTAGGTACAGCAGGTCCGGCTCACCCAGCTCGAACCAAACCAGCGTATTGCCGCGCAGGCTGAGTTTGTAATGCCCCTCGAATTCTTCCGTTACCCGGAAACTGCCGTCATCGAGCGTTTCCACAATGTGACGCATGGTGTTGCGGCCCCAGTGGGAATCGCGTACGGAGCGCTCCTTGAAATTGGTGATGTAGATGTCGGGCGCGCCGTTTCCGGTGAGGTCGCCTGCCGCGGCGGTCATGCTGCCGTAGGTTCGGGATGCAGGCAGGCCGCCGGGCGCTTCCTCAAACACGCCTCCTCCCTGATTAAAAAAAAGCCGGTTCGGACTTCCGATTGCGGTTATGACGACATCATTCAACCCGTTCCCGTTAAAATCGGCCACCAAAGCGCCGGTTGAAAACTGATCGGGCAAGGCGAGGCCCGAACCTTCTGTAATATCCTGAAACCTGAAGGCACCCAAATTTTCATACAGCACGTTTGGGCCGTCTAATCGTAAAAACAGCAGGTCCGGAAAACCGTTACCGGTAAGGTCGCCGGCGGCTACCCCTGAACCATTTAACAAATTCCGGTTATCTGCGATCTGATCAGGAGTGAGCCCGTTAACAAAATCAACTCCGCTCCAAACGGAGCTAACGGAATGAAACCCGACGGTATGGCCGCTTTTTACGGGAAGCTCAGCCCAGCGGTACCCATCCTCATCCTGCCATTCAAAACTATAATAATCATGTTTTTCTGATGATGTACATTGTGCCCAAATCCACACAAACAATAAAAGGACGGCCGGCAGCAGCTTTCTATGGGTCATATTCTAAAGTCGTTAGCCAAATACGGAGCGTTAATTTTTAAATTTACACTAAAGGTAATAATTATTCATTTTAACAGTCGATTAATATCGGCAGCCTGAACGACAAATCACATCTTCCAAAGCAATTATTTTTTAGACAAGCAGCTACGGGCACAATTTTCTATTTTGGCATGAATTCACCTTTTCATTTCTAACTATGCTTCTTTCATCCTTTATGAAATATGCTACCCTGCTTCTGCTGACTTTTCTCGTCAGTTTTTCCCTCATGAATTGCAGCTCAGAGAGCAGCCGAAACTACACAGGGGCACATGTGGAGCTTGACTTTTCCGGTCCCGGCGAAATTGCGGGCGGCAGCTGGATTAAGGTTGACGATATCCGTTTCGAACACTACGACCGCCACAGCGAGCTGTCAACCAACGCCTTTGCCCTTCCTGCAACGGCTGTTTTCTTTGAGGTTGAAGCCGGCGATCGTGCTGCCGGCGGCACAGAGCTGCTGGCAGAGCCGTTCACCCGGCTGGATATCGCCATTCGTGTAGGCAACTTTTTGAGCCAAAACCCCGGGCCCGATTTCCGGTACGAAATCAGCAGCCCGCAACTCATGATGCTTACCGGGAAGCTCCGCTTTCGCCGCAGTGACGGTGAACCCATCACCATCACACTTCCGAAAGATTATCCGGTACTTGTAAGCGTACTCGAGTAGGCACATTACACGAGCATTTTCCAGGCGAATGAACTTTTCAGACAGGCTTTTGTTAACAAAAAACAATTGCTTGTTACCCGCATCACCAACTGCTACGCCCATATGAGTCCCCGCAGCGCTACCCTTCCCCTATCGCTCCTGCTCACCTGTGCCCTGTTTTTTGCAGGCATAGTACCGGCAATGCAAGCCGTACCTACGGAAGGCGACGCCTACCTCGAGGGGCGCGCGCTGGCAGAAGCCGGTCAGGTTGAGGAAGCCATTAACCTTTGGATAGGTGAAAAAGCACGGCTCAGCCTTCAGGGGGAGGCTGATTTCAGGATTGGTGTTGCCGCGATCGAGCTCATCACCAGGGAACAGCTCAGCCGGCTTTATCCGCTGGCAAGTGCCTTTTACTTCTGGGGGCTCGAAACAAGCGATATCGGGCGCTTCCATCCCTACATAGCTGACGAGCTGGAACGCCTCAGGCCTATTATGAGCGAAACGCTGTATGCGGAACTCAGCGTTGAGCTTCAGCAGCGCTCAACAGGGGTGCTTACCGGCATACGCGGTTTTTTCGTACAGCTTGATCCGGTGCTAAGCACAAGCCTGAACGAGCGCCTGATTGAGCACTGGGAGCGCATTGCATACGCAAGGAAGCACTTCACCCGAAACAGCACAACCATTTACGACACCGACGACCGAGGGCTGATCTACGTTCGCTATGGCCCTGCCGACCGTATCGAAAGGGGCAGCTTTTCGATGAATGTAAACGACATCCTACATTTTGTAGGTGAGATGATTAATCAGCAGGAAAATGAGCGTGCACGCGATCCTTCTTCCGGTTTTGGCGATGCCCCCTCAAGCCTCACAAGTTTTATTCAGGATGAAATTTTCAAGGATAACCTCGCCAAACTGATCACCGAAAATGTGCTCACACAGCGCATCTCTGACCGGTACGAGGTTTGGGTATATGAAAACCGGCAGTGGCCCGGCCGGCGTAATGTTACCTTTATGTTCGGGGTTAATGCCCAAAGCCGTGCCTTCGGATTGCAGGGTTCTCCGGAAGATTTCATTCCGCTGAGTGCGTTCCGGGAGCGGCGCATGCGGGTCGGAGATTTCAATTTTAATGTTGGCCCCATCATACAGCTGTCGTTTTATAAAGATCTGCGTTTCGTGGATGACACTTTCATGGATATCTACTACGACTACTACGACCGCCTCATGAGCGATCAGTCTGTGATTCAGGAGTCCAGCTATACGCACCTGCTGTACCGCTATGCCGACGAGCTCGCGGCCATCCGTAATCTTGCCCCGCAAATGAGCTCTGAATTCGACACCTTCGCAAGCATCCCCCTTGAAACACGGCAGTTCCGATTTATGGATGAAAACGGGGCACCGCTCGAACTTGTGCTTGTGTACTCCGAGCCGCACGCGCGCATCCTCAACGATTTTAATGCCTTTCGCCCGCATGGAAACGGCACCGAGCCCGAGTATCACCTGCGCCACAGCGTGAGCACCTACACCGATACCTGGCAGCTGATCGACCGCACGCACGATTTCCCGCTCGTGTGGTTCGACCGCTTCGGCCCCGACGGGCGCCTGTTGCCGGGCAGCTCCGCTTTTTTGGTACGCCCTCAGAACGGCACCGGAACTTTCCAGCTTAGCGCTACCCTGTTTAATGAAACCTACGCGGCGCAGCCCGAACTTGCTTCGGCTGCTTCAGCCGGCTTCCGGCAGGTGCCAAGGCACATCCTTGCTGAGTCGGGCCGGGTGCTCGAACTGCTGTCAGCACAAAACCCTGTTACGGCAAACCGCCCCGGTTTCAGTGATATTGTGATGGGCTACCTGCACGACGAACTCACGCAGCAGGAACAGGAAATTCCGTTTCAGGATGATGTAATCCCTTTCTACGTACCTGCGCAGCAGGCTATACCGGAAGGCTTCGACCTCGATTTGTTTTTTGAAGTGTACGGGCTCGACCTGATGCCCCGCCCGGAAAACAGCAACACGCTAACATACCGGCTGCGCTATCAGGTTGAGGGCGAACGGCCCCGGGGGGCGCTGCGCCGCCTGTTTGCGCGGGGAAGTGCGGGAACACAGGCAACCGTGCTTGAGCTCGAAACCACACAAAGCCGGGGCAGCCACCTCATCAGCATCGACACCTCAGGTTATCAGCCGGGCAGGTATTTGCTCAGCATCAGCCTGCTCGATGAAGCAGATTCCATCATCGCCGACCGGCAGCTGACATTTGAAGTGCTTGCAAACTAAGCCCTCCGTTTTCACACACATTCTTTTCTGTTTTTCTTTTTGGATGATGCGCGCTGTAGCTGCATCCTCACGCACCAATAAAAAAGGCCGCATCTGCCTGTTTTGTTAAGCAGATACGGCCTTTATTGACAAGAAAACAGCGACCGGGTTTCGGGTCTCAACCTCAGCTTTTCAGGAACATACTGAACAGCTTTTGATTCCGGTCTTTATTTTTCAGAATAAGCAGCGGGAGGCCGAACGGGTAGGAAGCCATCCGATCAGGGAGCTTGTCGTTCATCAAGGCAAGCAGATTTTTACGGGCCTTTGCAAAAACGACAATCATATCAGACTGCGTTGAAACGCACATATCGTAGATGGTATCCGACATTTTACCGTCTTTATGGAGAGTCAGCTCGAAATCGAGATCCGTATCACCCGGTGTTTTTATTTTACTGAGAAACGCTTCTTTTTTGGCCTCAAGCTCTTCATCCATTTTCTTCATGGTTTTCTTGTCGGGCATGTAGGGGAAGAACTGCTTGGGATAGTCGTACAGGTGCTGGGCCATAACGCGCCCGCCTGCGGGCTTCACAAGGTTGAGCGCAAAGCGGGCCGCGATTTCAGACTGTTCGGAGAAATCAACCGGTACGGTTATGTTTTGCAGGGTGTACCGTGAGGTTTCAGGCACAAACAGCACCGAGCAGGGTACATATTTCACAATGCGCTGCGCGAGGATGCCTTCCCCCTTGTATCCGGCCTTTTTTCCCAAAATAAGCAAATCAGGCTGCTGCTTTTCGATGTACCGAATAATTTCGCCGGTCGGGCTGCCTTTTCGGATCTCTACCTGAAGCTCAACCCCTTCATGGGTAAAGCCCTGTGTTACCTCTTCCTGAATCTGCTTCGACAGCAGCTCATTGAGGTCTTCTTCGGTTTCGAGTTCCGGAAATTCTTCAATCAGGTCATGAAAAACATCATAAGACTGAATAACATGAAAGAACTTAACCGATTCGGGTTTAAAAATAGTTGCAAGATAATTGATGTAGCCAATGAGTGCCTGATCCATATTTGTGAGATCAATACAGGCGACCCATTTTTTTAAGGGTTTGAGTTCCATAATACGCGGTATTTTAAATTAGGAGGTTTTCTTTTCGCGTTGTTCTTTCAGCAAACGGGCTACGAGGGTACGGTAGTCTTCGCGTTCTTTATCGCGATCGCGTGCCATATTTTCTTTGTATTCTGCTGATAGGCCTTTATTAAGGCTGTAACACATCACAAGCAACAGTATCACAAATGGTAAGCCCGTAGTAATAGATGCGGCCTGCAGGGCCCCGAGTCCGCCGCCTATCAGTAGTATGGCAGCGACCAAACCTTCGGCTGAAGCCCAGAAAGCACGTAACGAAGCCGGGGAATCAATATTTCCGCCTGTTGTGAGGCCGTCGATTACCAGCGAACCGGAATCTGATGAAGTAACAAAGAAGCTCAGCACCAGGATAATTGCCAGAATTGAAGTAACTATGGCCAAAGGAAACTGCTGAAGCAGTATAAACAGGGATGTTGTCTGATCGGCTTCCACAGCAGCGGCAATATCAGCAATCCCGGTAGTTTCCAGGAAAATTGCCGTTCCGCCAAAGCCGCTCATCCACAGGAAAGTAACCATTGTGGGAACAATCAGCACGCCGAGTACAAACTCTCTTATCGTACGGCCTCTGGAAATGCGGGCAATGAACATGCCCACATAAGGCGACCATGAAATCCACCAGGCCCAGTAAAAGACCGTCCAGGTTGGCATAAACGAGCCATCTTCATCAAATGCTTCTACCCAAGTTGCATATTCGAGGAAGTTTTGGAAATAGTACCCGGTACTCTGTATAAAGGTACCCAGAATAAACAGCGTTGGTCCAAATATGAGGATGGCAAGCAGGAAAAGCCCGGCCAGGCGAATATTGAATTCACTCAGTACCTTAACCCCTTTCTGTACACCAAGCAAAACGGAAACAAGAGCAACGAGCGTAACAACTACGATAATGATAACCTGCAGCGTGGTTGTGTTTTCGAATCCAAAGACAAACTCCATACCTGCACCGGCCTGTGCAGCACCAAGGCCCAGCGAAGTTGCCAGACCAAACAGGGTTGCGAGGACCGCGAGGATGTCAATCACATCACCAATCCAGCCGTTTATTCTATCGCCCAGTAAGGGATAAAATACTGAACGAAAAGAGAGAGGCAGTTTTCGGTTGAACGCAAAAAAAGCCAGCGACAAGCCTACAACCGCATAAATGGCCCAGGCATGCAGCCCCCAGTGAAGGAAGGTTACGCCCATAGCATCGCGAACGGAATCTATAGACCCTACTTCCGCATGTGGGGGGTACAACAGGTGCCACATCGGCTCAGCGACTGCAAAAAACATCAGACCGATTCCCATACCGGCACTAAAAAGCATCGCAAACCATGCGGATGTGCTGAAATCAGGCTTTGCCTTTTCACCACCCAAACGAATTTTCCCGAATTTTGAAAAAGCAAAATAAAGGCTGAATACAATGAAGGCATTTACGCCGAATACAAACAGCCAGCTTCCCCAATCGGTAATGTTAACACGTGCTGTGTTGAACCAGCCTGCGGCTGTATCGCCAAGCATGATGGTTCCAACAATCATAATCAAAATTATTATTATCGAAGGCCAAAAAACCGGCCCGTGCAGCGCTGTAAAGAAGGTATCCTTTTTCTTTTTTAGCGGTGTCTTTGGTTTTGGCGTAGTACTCTCGCTCATATTATTCGTTTTAAAGTGATAGTCATGAACCTGTGCCTTTATATTCGCAGGCAAAACAGGATATTCGGGCTAATCAGCAGGCTTGTCAGAATTAAGCTGCGCAGCTATCCGGTTTCGGGAAATACCTCTGTACCGGTACTGATAAAAAAGAAGCGGATCCGGCCTGTGACCGGACCCGCAGAAATTTCTTTAGAAATAGAAGCCAATGTTGATGTTGAAACGGATGTTATACTCCGCTTCATTACCGAGATCGCCATGGCCTGGCCCGAGCCCTACGCCAAAGCTATCGGTAAGCCAGGGATGGTTATAACCCTGCGCAATATCGAAATAGGTAAAAACCGGACCGGCACTGAGCAATACACCGGTTATGTTCTGGATCACGTGCTCTGCATCAAAATCTTCGGTGAGATATTTCTCCATGTAGCTGAAATCGTTGTAGAACAGCAGGTTGGTTACAGGGCCCCAGTCAACATCATAGGAATATGCCAGACCGAGTGTACCGATCAGGGCTTCGGTTGCCACATCGTAAGGCGATCCGTATGCGCCCATGCGAACAACGGGCGATTGGTTTCCGTCGTCGTCGGTGGCGTTCATCATGTAATAGGTAAGCTGCGGCTTTACATTAAAGTTGCCGTAATTCAGGCTTGCGTGTGCAGCGAGCGCGTAGCGGGTATCGAATTCATCAAGCACTTCATTATAAAGCTGTCCGAATTGTACCGACGCGCCGACTTCGCCATTATCCAGCTGATAAGCGCCGCGCAGGTTAAATTGATTACGTTCCTGCAGGCTGAGGTTGCCATCCGGGATTACATCGTAGGAATATCGCCCGGAGCCGCCAAAGTTGAAAGCAGCTTCGCCGCCAGCAGGACCGGCCGGCTCAGGCTGGAAGAAGTAAGCTACATCCCACTGCCAGCTATCGGTGCGGTGGGTGAGCTTAAGGCCCATATCATGGTCATCCTCAAGGCCAACGTAATAGTTAAGGCTGAACCACCAGTTGTTTGAATTATACTGAAGGTTACCGAAAGGCACCTGTGTAACGCCAAGCTGCGCCTGCGTCTGAGGGTTAAAATCGTACTGCAGCCACGCCTGCTTTATGAAATGAGTGTTGAAAGTAGGATAAAAGCGGTATTCAAAATTCATACCGATGCCGCCCGGATTGGTATAAACAGCATTGAGTCGCCAGGTATCGAGTGTGAAAGTTCCGCTGTTTGGAGTGATATCACTTTCGTAATTTTGTAGCAGCAGGTTAAACCTGAGGGCTCCTCCAATATGAAGGGAGGGCTCATCCTGATCATTTGTTGTAAGTGTTGCGGCATCAGCCTGAAAATTTCCGTTTCCGGTAAACGGAATCAGGAAAGCTGCCAGCAAGGCAGCGGTCAGTAGCTTATTAATCATAGGTACTCCATTATTTGCATTTAGTCCATCGAAACATTCAGCATCAAACTGATTTTTTTCGAATCATTTATTGTTCAATTATGCGGATTTAATCGCATTTTTTCTATAAAATAATATAGGATTGCACTTATATAGATCTGTCTCAAAACAGACTTTCATATCATTATCAACAATTATCCCGTTATTATTGCCGTTAATACTTCCAATTATTCAAATCATTATAAACTAAGAAATTAATAACATTTTCCAAAAAGCACGCCACCTTCAACTATTGATTTGTGTTACATAGGTAATTTTATGTATATACATTTTGATTTCAAACAAATACTCTGAAACGTTGTTTGGAATACCCGAATTACTGCCCAAACCTAACGGCCACAAGAAATTGTTTTATAATGCTTTATGAGACAAGTTTACTACCCGGAATAATAGGATATTCAACTCTATTCCCTATTCATTCAGACCAAATTACTACTCATTTTTTTTACATAACTTAGAAGCTGTTGAAAGATATTAAGTTAAATAAGTCCGCTGCTTTGCAGAACAGCCGCATGTTCAGGATCTTACGCAGGATGCGATTCTCAAAAGCGCTGATGCAGCTTTTCTGGACAGCCGGCCCGGTTACCGCTATCGGGCTAACCCTGGGCTATTATATCGGCTACGGGAAAATGCCGCCAACCGAGCTGATGATATACTTCATAAGTTTTACCGTTTTTTCGGGATTAACCGGCCTGCTTGCCAAATTCGTATATGACAGCACGAGAGGGCATGTGCAGCAGCAGCGGGAACAAGACTCAAAATTTATTACAGGTGAAATCGGCTCCCTTGTTCTTGACGTCAGAAACCTTCAGATTGAAGCCTATGAAGGGCCCGAGCGTAAACGCGAGGCCGCACTTCAGCTGATCCGCCGGGTTGAGCTCTCTCCCTATGGTACGTATCTGGCCTTCACAGACCTCACTGGGGATCGGAAAACGGGGCTGATTATGAGCCGTATGCACATTTACCGTAAAGCCGGCCTTTTTTCATATGTAAATAATTTGCAAAATCGGTTCAGGCCCTATATAACAGAAAAAACAGGCCTTCTTGAAACCGATTCACCGGATACTGCAGCGATACTTATCACGCGTTTTGAGCAAACGAAAGGTACAAGTCTGAGGCAGGGAGTTGAACGGGAGCCTTTTTTCCTGCAGCGCATTTTTGCTGCGGTTGAGAAGGATGATCCTTATCTGATTACCCTCAAAGATGCGGAAGAATTTCTGATTCTTTGCCTGGAACTCATCAGCGGACGCGAACTGCCCGTGCTTTTTTTCTCCTATCGCGGCAACTGGGCCGTTGCAGAGGCCTTTGATACCCTTGAACGCAGCCGCATGGCTTACAGGATTGCACAGGCAAAGGGTTCTAACCGTATTTTCGCCCTTGCTGCTTACCTGCGTGAGAGCGGTGTTTGTGATGAAACTAACATCCCTAAAGGCCTGGCACCGGCTGAACTCGCGCGCTTTCTGTATCAGGAGCTTGACCGTTTGAGTGAAACCATTGAGCAAATGCATGCTAAAGGTATGAGCAAAAATGAGAAGACAGCCCATAAGCTGGTACTCGAAAACGGACTAAAACTCTATGAAATGGCCGTGAAAGGCTACGCGGATGTAGGGAAAACCCGTGAAAGGTATTTATCAGCCGTATCCGGATGGAACAGGCTTAGCAGCAAACCTGATCGAATCCGGTTTATCCAAAACCGCTGGAGCCGCCGCGGCATAGACGTAAATGAAACAAGCCTGAGCCTTAGCAGCGAACATAAGGATGAGCTGGTACGCCATCTCAGCTGGTACTTCCGGCAAGGGGGAATTGCTCCGCTCCTTAAAGCACATCATGTGGGGGAAGTTCCGGATACCGGCTACAACGACCGCTGTGAAGCTGTGCGAAGGCTTGTTATTGAAACAGCTGTAATTTTGGACCCTATGATTGGCCTTTCCAAACCTGAAATCCGCCGGAATCTGAACGCTACCAAAGCCATGTATCTTGGCGAGCTGAGTCCCGACCTTACGGCTGTCCAAAAACAGCAGCTTTTTGAACGGCTTGTGCAGGAAACCGACAACAGCCTCTCGGCAGCGGCTGAGCAAATGGCACATACCATGGTGAATGTGTACCGGATTCCGCTAAGCGATGAGGCTGTGAATTTCCTGCATCTGAGCTATGGTGCAAGCCGTGAAAAACTGCGGCTTATAACGGAACAGGCTCAGGAAACAGCAGGAACCGGTACACAGTCTTCAGCCTTACAGACCCTGCCTGATGGACCGGACACAGCGCTATCCAAGCTGCGTCCGGTATCAGCTCAGTGGAGGAAAGCGCTGCGTACCTGAGTTACAGCATCGGCCAAAAACGCCGGAAAACTTAAAGCGGCTAAAAGAATGTAATCAATTTTGTTCAGATTCAGGGATTATGAAACGGTGTACTTACTATACACGGCAGCCTGAACATGTTTCGGGTGTATTACCTTTGGGTATGTACAGCCGATTCTTTTGAAGGGTTAACTGCTGCCAATTCTAAGCTGGATACGTGAGCTGAGTTAATTCACGCAACCAAAAACCACGGGCTTGTATCTTGGGATTTTGGGCTGTAATCTGCTTTTGTGCCACTGATGTTCACGAAATTCTACCTAAAAAAACAAGACTGCTGTGCGCCCGGCAGATTGTGTTTTGACGGATTGTG
>JAFIET010000027.1 GCA_020832405.1 Balneolales bacterium | reverse complement strand
GCGCATAAAAAGCGCTTCCAGTGTTTTGGAGCACAAAGAAAAGAATTTCAAGAACTTATCTACCCTTATGAGTACAAGCAGCCCGGCAACACAAAGCCCGACCCAAAACGCAGCAACCGAATGGCAGCAGCCTGAACGCTACAATCCTACGCACAAAATCCGTTTTGTGACGGCAACGAGCCTGTTCGACGGGCACGATGCCTCCATCAATATTATGCGCCGCATTTTACAAACGACCGGGGCAGAGGTGATTCACCTGGGGCACAACCGCAGCGTGGGCGAAATTGTGGACTGCGCCATTCAGGAAGACGCGCAGGGCATTGCCATCAGCTCGTATCAGGGCGGGCACATTGAGTTTTTTAAGTACATGGTGGACCTGCTTCGGGAAAGAGGCGCGGGGCACATCCGCGTGTACGGCGGCGGCGGCGGGGTGATTGTTGAGCGCGAAATCCGCGAGCTGCACGACTACGGCGTTGCCCGGATTTTCAGCCCCGAAGACGGCCGCACCCTGGGCCTGCAGGGCATGATTAACCTGATGATGCAGGAGTGCGACTACGAAACCACATCCCTCGAAACCATTGATGTGCTTCAGCTTAAGCAGAAAAACAAGCGCGTGCTGGGCCGCTGCATCAGCGCGATTGAAAACAAGGCAGAGCAGCTGATGCATTTCAAAGACGGCATGCTGCTCTACAACGGCGGCAGAGAAGTGCTTCAGTCGAAAAACGGGAAAATCATCCCCGTAATCGGCATCACGGGTACGGGCGGGGCCGGAAAAAGCTCCCTCACCGATGAGCTCGTGCGCCGTTTCCTCACCGAATTTGAGGACAAAACGATGGCCATCATCTCCATCGATCCGTCGAAGCGCAAAACCGGCGGCGCCCTTCTGGGCGACCGTATCCGTATGAATGCGGTGTACAACGACCGGATTTACATGCGAAGCCTCGCAACACGGGCATCCAACCGGGCCACAAGCGAGGCCATTCTCGGCGCCATTGAGCTGTGCAAGGCTGCCTCTTTCGATATGATTGTGGTTGAAACAAGCGGCATCGGGCAAAGCGAATCGGAAATTGTGGACATCACCGATCTGAGCCTGTACGTGATGACGAGCGAGTACGGCGCGGCTACGCAGCTGGAGAAAATCAACATGCTGGACCTGGCCGACCTCATCGTGCTCAATAAATTTGAGAAAAAAGGTTCACAGGATGCGCTGCGCGATATCCGCAAGCAGTACAAGCGCAATCACAACCTCTGGCATGCCGACGAGATGAGCCTGCCGGTGTACCCGACCATCGCGGCGCAGTTTAACGATGAGGGCGTAAACCGGCTGTTCAGCGCTTTGGTGCGGCTCATCAACAAGCACTACGCACTCGACTGGAAGTCGCGGCTGTTTGCTGACCCCACGCCCGCGGACGACCTGCACAAGCAGGCCATCATTCCGGGAAACCGGGTCCGGTACCTGTCCGAAATTTCAGAATCGGTGCGGGAGTATCACGCATGGGCCGCCCGGCAGGCGGACGCTGCGGCGCGCCTCAATGAAATTGAGGGCACCATCACACAGCTCGAAAACTGGAACCCGGCCGACAAAGATCAGATTATGGTGCGCATGGAAGAGATGCGGGAGCACCTCCGCGCAAAGCTGGACCCCATCTCGCTCAACATCCTCAAAAACTGGGATAAGATGGCGGAGCAGTACCGGCAGAATGTGATGGAGACGAAGGTCCGCGACCGCGTAATCCGCAACGAAATGTACCGGATTTCCCTCAGCGGGCTTAAAATTCCGCGGGTTGCATTGCCGCAGTTTGGCGGCTGGGGCGACCGGCTGCGCTTCGCCCTTAAAGAAAACGTACCCGGATTTTTCCCCTACACCGCGGGCGTGTTCCCGTTCAAACGCGAAGGGGAAGATCCTGCCCGTATGTTTGCCGGTGAAGGCACGCCGGAGCGGACCAACAAACGTTTTCATTATGTGAGTGAAGGGCTGCCCGCCGCACGGCTTTCGACGGCCTTCGATTCGGTTACACTCTACGGCGAAGACCCCGACCTGCGGCCCGACATCTACGGCAAAATCGGCAATTCCGGAGTGAGCATCTGTACCCTCGACGACATGAAGAAGCTGTACTCCGGCTTCCGGCTCACCGAACCGACGACCTCTGTTTCCATGACCATTAATGGTCCGGCCCCGATGATCCTGGCGATGTTTATGAACACGGCCATAGATCAGCAGGTTGAAAGCTGGCTTAAGGAGCAGGGCAAACTCGATGAAGCAAAGCAGAAAATCCGAAACATTTTCGAAGAAAAAGGCATGCCTGTACCCGAATACGGGCTGAGTCTGCCGGGCAATTCCGACGGCTACGGACTCGCAACCCTCGGCGTATCCGGCGACAAACTGGTTGATGCCGAAACCTACGCCAAAATTAAGGCAGCAACCCTTCAGGTCGTGCGCGGCACGGTGCAGGCCGACATCCTCAAAGAAGATCAGGCCCAAAACACCTGCATTTTTTCTACGGAGTTCGCCCTTAAGATGATGGGAGACATACAGAAATACTTCACGACCAACAAAGTTCGGAACTACTACTCGGTCTCCATTTCCGGCTATCATATCGCGGAAGCCGGCGCGAATCCGGTAACGCAGGCGGCCTTCACCCTGGCCAACGGCTTTACTTTTGTGGAGTATTACCTCTCCCGCGGCCTCGTTATCGACGACTTCGCGCACAACCTCTCGTTTTTCTTCAGCAACGGTCTCGATCCCGAGTACGCCGTTATTGGCCGCGTTGCCCGGCGCATCTGGGCCATCGCCATGAAAAACCGCTACAGCGCAAACGACCGCTCGCAAAAGCTGAAGTATCACATTCAGACGTCCGGTCGCTCGCTGCATGCGCAGGAAATCCAGTTCAACGACATCCGCACGACCCTTCAGGCGCTGCTTGCGATTTACGACAACTGTAACTCCCTGCACACCAACGCCTACGACGAAGCCATCACCACCCCGACGGAAGAGTCGGTCCGCCGGGCACTTGCCATTCAGCTCATCATTAACAAGGAACTGGGCATGGCCAAAAACGAAAACCCGAATCAGGGTTCCTTCATCATCGACGAGCTCACGGATCTGGTTGAGGAAGCCATCCTCACCGAATTCGACCGCATCACCGAACGGGGCGGCGTGTTGGGCGCGATGGAAACCATGTATCAGCGGGGCAAAATTCAGGATGAAAGCCTGTACTACGAAACCCTGAAACACAACGGCGAGCTGCCCATTATTGGCGTGAACACCTTCCTCGGCAAGAAAGGCGGGGAGGAAGAGCAGGAAATCGAGCTGATCCGCTCAACCGAAGATGAAAAGCAGCAGCAGATCCGGAATCTTGAAGCCTTCAAGGCAAGAAACGAAGCCGTTTCGGCTGAGTACCTCGACCGCCTCAAAACCGCCGCCCTCACCAACGGCAACCTCTTCGAAGAGCTGATGGAAACGGTCAAGTACTGCTCCCTCGGACAGATCTCGCGTGCGCTATATGAAGTCGGCGGACAATACCGCCGGAATATGTAACACGATTTGCAAACATCAGGCCGGGCTTTCTATGCAGAGATTCCGGTCTTTGTTTTTTCCGGCATCCTTTTTTTGGGGAAACTCCGTGAACATCACTGGCTTTCGTGCTTTTCCCGGCATCCCAAATCGGCGGATGGCCCCTTGCTTTTTCGTGTTGGGGTTAGGTCGAAAGTCCCGCTTGAGAACCATTTTATTTCTACGTTGCTCTGAATGAAAAATGAAAATTGAATCATTGATCGTAGTAGTTTCACAGCCCCCAAATTGAAAGGTTTCTTTTGCGCATGAACAGACTGAACACAAAGGCTTAGGTATCCGCAAAATTGTGGTCGGACTGCTCAAAAAAGAAGGTTTTCCGGATCCGGTTTTTAAAGAAACGGACGAATCCTTCACGGTCATCATCCAAAGAAAGAAAACTGAAAGCAAGGTCGAGTAACAGCAATACTTTTGCTTTACTCCATGTACCGGCAACCGGACATCATGCTGCCGTAAATTTGCTCGATTTCGTGGCTTTCAAAAACCCGGCTGCCCTTCACATGATTTACCGGCTGATGCGCCATCACGTAGGCTACATGTTTGGCTTCGATGGGTCTGTTTTTTTTGAGGCCTCCGATGAGCAGGGGCGAGATGATTTTCATGAACCCGATGCCCAGGGTTTCGCCCATGCGCATTTCGTTGCGCTTGCCGAGCAGTCCGGCGGGCCGGAAAAGCATCACCCGGTCAAAGCCTGCATCAACAAAGGCTTTCTCGACTTCCCCTTTGGTTTTGAGGTAAAAAATGGATGATTTCGGGTCGGCGCCTATGGATGAAACAACCCAGGCCGATTTGGCTCCGCCGGCCAGGGCCAGCTTGGCTGCGGCCAGCGGAATGTTGTGGTCAACCTCTTTAAACGCTTCCTGCGAGCCCGCTTTCTTGATGGTCGTGCCCATGCAGTTGTAGAAATCGTCACACACAAACAGCTCCGGATGCTGCGCAATGGAAGCGAAATCACAGATGTGCTCCACCAGCTTCGGATGCTTCACGCCTGTGCTACGCCGCCCTACAACAGCGACGGAGTCGTACATCTCAGAATCCAGCAGATAGCCGAGCAGATGTGAGCCGATGAGTCCGGTTGCGCCTAAGAGAAGTGCTTTTTTTGCCATGATGCTGTCCGTTATGAATTAAAATTTGGGGAGGGATGGAGGCCGGAAGATTTTGTTTTTTTTGATGGATGGAGCCAAGCCTGAACGGGCCGCCTAAATCCAGGTCATAATTTCGGCCGGTTTTTTCCGCTTGTTGTCCGGCACGGTGCAGCCCTCAGCCGGGTAGCCGACCGGCAGCACCATCACCGGGGTCTCGTTCGCGGGGCGGCCGAGCATGTCGTTCAGGAATTTCATCGGGTTAGGGGTGTGCGTAACCGTAGCAAGACCGGCCTGATGTAACGCGGTGATCAGCAGGCCGCAGGCAATACCCACCGATTCATTAACATAGTAATTTTTGCGGCGGATGCCGTCAACTACGCGGAAGTTTTCCTTAAAGACCACAATCAGCGCGGGGGCATCGGTCAGGTAGGGTTTTGAGAAATCCGTCTGAAGCGGGGTGAGGGCATTTTTCATTTCCTCAGAAAACCGCCGCTCGTAGTTTTCTTTTTCTTCGGCCTCAACCGCAGCCCTGAGTTCCCGGCGCACCTCCGGACTTGTGACCACGCAAAAATGCCAGGGCTGCAGGTTGGCTCCGGACGGGGCCGTTCCCGCTGTCCGAATCGCGAGCTCCAAAATCTCATCCGGGATGGCATCCGGGGCAAATGCCCGCACGCTTCGCCGGGCGTTCATCAGCACGTAAAAATCCATCGCCCGCCGATGCATTTCAGCCGGGGAAAGGCGGGTGAAGTCCAGCGGGGTTGTGCGCGTCAGGTGATTCCGTTTCAGGCATTGGGGTCGGGTAATGTGGAAAAAGCAGAATGGATGCGGAACTACGGTTTTAGTTGCCGTTTCCGGCGCGTTCGCGGATGCCGTCGAGCAGCTCGTCCAGCGTTTCCCGGCTGAAGTAGTGTCCTTCACGGATAACGCCCTCGATATGATCGCCGAAGGGGAAGTGCTGCAGCGGATTAGCGCGCAGCAGCACAAGATCGGCACGGAAACCCGGCGCAACACGCCCGGCCTGCTCGCTTTCGCCGAGATACGCAGCCACGTTTACCGTGCCCGTTTCGAGCGCCTCAAAAGGGGAGAGGCCGGCACGGGTGAGCAGTTCGAGCTCGCGGTGCAGGGAGAATCCCGGCGGATTGAAAATCTGCGGCGCATCGGCACCGAGCAGCAGACCGGCGCCTTCGAGGTGAAGCGTGCGCGTGAGCTGTAGCCGCAGGGCCAGAAACTGCCGGGCTTTTTCCGCATCATACACTTCGCTTTCCCGGGTTTGCCGCACAAAATTGGCCCAGTTTTCAGCCGTTGGCTTTGAGATGAACTCCATACCCGGCCACTGCAGCATGCTTTCGGGTGTGAGTTCGGGATTGAAAACATTTTCGAGCAGGGTGTTGGTCGGCACGTTCCAGACGCCGGCTTCACGGGTGAGGCGGGCGGCCTGCTGCATCAGGGCCGGATCGGCATCGAAAGCAAGGTCGTAGCCGAAATAGATGATGGGCGGATCTTCGCGCTCAGCCGGGTTGCCGGCCAGAAACTCCATGTAGCGGTCGAGGTGATCAATGCTGCCCTTGCCCGCCGCAAGGCTTCTCTCAAGCCCGACCGCATGCGAAATATGCCCGCTGAACTCCATGCCGAGCGCGTTGGCTTCTTCCGTTACCGCATCAAAAAAGGCTACGTTCAGGCCGGGATGAAACTTGAGCAGGTCGTAGCCCGCCGCATGCTGCTGCCGCACCATTTTCCGACCCTGTTCCTCAGAGGTTACAGAGTTACCGTTGAAGGAGGGGCCCGAGGTGAAAATCCGCGGACTCACAATTTCATGCCGCGCGGCCTGCTCCCGCAGCTCGAGATGCGCCGGCTCGCCCAGCATGCCCCGAATGGTCGTGATGCCGTTGGCGAGATACAGCACCAGGGTATCTTCCATGTGCTGACGCCCCCTCACGCGCGGCGGGATGTGCGCGTGCATCTCGGCAAGGCCGGGCATCACAAACAGCGGACCTTCGATACGCACCGCATCATCCGGAATTTCGGCCGAACCCGCATCACCCATCCACTGAATGACGCCGTCGCGGATAATGAGCGTCTGACCTTCGGTAATCTCATCGCCTGCCATGCTCAGCACGGCTGCGTTTTCAATCACCAGGGTTTCCCCGTTGGCCTGTGCCAGCACCAGCCTGCTGCCGGCATCGAAAAAAAGGACGAGCAGGGCGCTCATCATCACACCAAAAAACAATCGGATTTTCATAACGCTAAGCATTTTTGAGAAGGGGAAGAAAAAAGAAGGCGAATCACTGAGCGGCAGCTCTTTGCAGACCCGCTTATGCCTAACCTAAAGGATTTTCGGGACAAAAAAGTTGCCCGAACGAATTTTTACTTCCGAAGCCGGCTGTCGAAACGGAAATTGCTGCGGTTTGCGATGCGGAATTTTTTATTCCACCTCCCCGGATAAAGTGACGATCCTGTACCGCTAATATCACCAGCTCTAAGGCTTTTTGTGATGCGATAGACGTACATGAAAATCAGCTGAAAACCCCGTGCTCAATACGCCCTAAAATGTCGCGAACCTTCGAAATCCCCTCGGGAACACTTAGCAGCTCTGCAGGTGCTAATCCGCCAAGGGCCATGTTTTGCTGATACAGCCAACCAATAAAGTTCTCTTTGTTTTCTAAAACCGCTGATAAAAAAAAAAAGATGAGTAAGTTCCAAAAGTTGCACAGCATCATTTTTTTCTAAAGGCTTGTCCTGCCTGATACGCTTAGCTAAAGTTTGTTCAGACATATTGAAGAATGCAGCTGTTTGCCTGCATGTGATGCCAAAGTAATCTACAAACCTGTTAATAACGCCCGCACCGATTCCGCCCGAAGCTGCTGTGATAAAATCCAGCGGATTTTCTACACTTACACTTAAGTTGCTTTCCCCGATGATGCTCACCAGTTCATCAAATGGATTCGCAAAAGCATTTATTTTTTCCGGACTTTCAATCATGATACTTCAATTAAAGGATGAAATTCAAAATAATTTCAATTGATGCTGTTCCCAAATTGTACTGTCGAATTATAATTGCCGTGGGCAGAAAAATTGCTGGTTTGAACCCCCAGTCTCCGCTACCGTCTCAAAACTTCAGATGCAGCCCGAAAAACGGCATGAGTTCCTGCGAGGGTTCGGCCCAGGCGAGTCCGTTGGTGAAGCTGAACGGGCCGCTTATGAAGTAGCGAAAGCCAAGCAACGTGATGTCGTCTGACCCGGCCGTGGTGTCAAAGCGTGTTTCTGCAATCAGGTGCACATTCCGGGCAAGCCGGCTGCTCCCGGCTATGAGTATGAACGACTCTCTCACTGAATAATCAACAAATTCATCACCGAAAAAACGGGTGAGCCCAAGCGTGACATGATGGTTTGCGCTTCCGACCGTGAGCTTCCCGCTTAAAGTCAAAAACCAGCTTTCCCGATAGTCAGTGACTGAAAAGTCGCTTCCGGTCAGGGCCGTAAGTTCAGGTGATAGAGAGAGATGCACCCAGTCCGGCAGGCCCGGCGCGGAAAGCTGAACCCCGACACTCAGCGGATTGCTGTACCGCTGCTCCCTGAAAAACCGCGGCAGTACAGAAAACAAAGTGAAACTGCCCACAAGCTGAAGATGGGGATTTACCCCGAAAGAAAGCTGATTATGGAGCAGCATCAGGTTGGTGTAACGGATGCTGCCGGGCTCCTGCGCAAAGGCCGGACCCGCAAAAAAGTAGCGGTCGCCAATGTAACCCGGCATGGGCCGCTCATCAAAGGCCTGCGCCTGCACGCCCGAGGGCAGCAGAAAAAAACATAACAGCACGATAGCAGGGAAGGCTTTCTTCATGATGGTAAATTTTTGGGGATGAGGGGATGCGTCTGACTTTCTAACCTTCATAAATCTCAGGGGTTCCGGAAAAATCTGAACGGTGATGTTCGGAGCGAAAGCCATCCGGACTCATGTAAATCAGTCGGCTTTTCCTATCTTCCCAGCCAACCTAACCAACTACGTTTTAAGCAGCAAACAGAGATGTCAAAAATTTCAGGTCAGATTGTAGATGTCATCAGCCGGCGGATTTATCCCGGAACCCTTCACACAGCGCACGGAAAAATTGCTCACATCGAAGAGGAAGCCGCTGCGCCGCAACAGTTTATTCTTCCGGGATTCGTTGATGCGCACATCCATATCGAAAGCTCCATGCTGGTGCCCTCGGCATTTGCCCGGCTTGCGGTGAAGCACGGAACCGTTGCCACGGTTTCTGATCCGCACGAAATTGCGAACGTGTGCGGACTCGAAGGGGTAACCTTTATGATTGAAGACGGCCAAACCGTGCCCCTGAAATTTTGCTTCGGGGCGCCTTCCTGCGTGCCCGCAACCCGGTTCGAAACCGCCGGAGCCGTGCTCGATGCCGATGATGTCGCAGCGCTGCTCGCCCGGCCCGATATCTACTACCTGGCCGAAATGATGAACTGGCCGGGTGTTTTGTATGATGATGCCGAAGTCCTCAAAAAAATCGAGGCCGCCCGGAAAGCCGGCAAACCGGTTGACGGTCACGCCCCGGGCCTGAAGGGCGAACAGGCGCGGAAATATGTCTCGGCCGGCATTTCGACCGATCACGAGTGCTTCACCAAAGAAGAAGCCCTCGACAAAATCGCAGCCGGAATGAAAATCCTGATTCGGGAAGGAAGTGCAGCCAAAAACTTCGATGCGCTCATCAGTCTGTTCGACGACTATCCCGACCGGCTGATGTTCTGCTCCGACGACAAGCACCCCGACGACCTAGTGTTAGGACACATCAACGAGCTGGTGGCACGGGCCGTTGCGCTGGGGTATCCGCTGTTTGATGTGCTTCATGCGGCCTGTGTTGCCCCGGTGCAGCACTACGGTCTGCCCGCAGGCCTGCTTCAGCCCGGCGACCCGGCCGACTTCATCATCTCCGAAGATCTCACCCATTTCCGCGTCACCGAAACCTGGATCGACGGAAAGCAGGTTTTTGCCGGCGGCAGGGTGCAGTTCCCGAAAGTGCAGGCCGGACTCCTGAACAACTTTGTGAGCTACGCCCTCAGCCCCGAGGATTTTGAGAAGCAAAGCTCCGCCACGGTTTTTCCGGTCATTCAGGCCATCGACGGGGAGCTTATCACCCAAAAAGAAATGCGCGTACTGCCCAAACTCGGCAGTCTCGTGCAGCCGGACCTCAAAAACGACATCCTGAAAATGGCCGTCGTGAACCGCTATCAGCAGGCGAAACCGGCCGTTGCCTTCATTCAGAATTTCGGCATCAAAAACGGGGCTATTGCCTCCTCGGTCGGGCACGACTGCCACAATATTATTGCGGTGGGTACTTCCGATGCCGACCTCGCGCGGGTTGTAAATCTGGTGATGGAAGCCAAAGGCGGCATTGCGGCCGTTCATGGCGAGCAGGAAGACCTGCTGCCGCTGCCGGTCGCGGGCATCATGACCAATGCGCCCGGCGAAGATGTGGGCGAAGCCTACGAGCGGCTCACACGCATCGCCCGCGACATGGGCAGCACGCTGAAGGCCCCCTACATGCTCATCTCCTTCATGGCCCTGCTCGTGATCCCATCGCTCAAGCTCAGCGACAAAGGCCTGTTCGACGGCGACAGCTTCACATTTGTGGAATGGTGATTTTTTTTCGATGGATGTACTTCCGGAATGATGAAGAGCTCCCAAACCTTTGTTCTGCGATCTAAACTGAAATCACCCATTAATTTTTGTGATGAGCCTTCACCAAAACAAAACGGTTGAGCGGGTATATGAAATCCTCACGGAAGAGGATGAACGAAGCTGCGAGGCTATACCAGAGAGTGCCTGCCGCGAGGCTCCGGGAAACTTTCTGCTCAACAGCCTGAACGGCGCCGCAACCAAGCTTGCCGAGCAGATTGCGAGTCCTTCGCTGGTGCTGCCGTGGCTGCTCGGCGCAATGGGCGCTCCACCAAGCCTGAGCGGTTTTCTGGTGCCGCTGCACAAAGGCGGCTCGCTGATTCCGCAGCTTTCGGTCTCGGGACGCATCCGGAAATTCGCCCGCCGGAAGTGGTTCTGGGTCGGGGCCGGCACGGTTCAGGCGCTCGCCCTGCTGCTGATGGCCGCTGCGGCCTTCCTGCTCGACGGACTTGCCGGCGGCATCGCGGTACTCGGGCTGCTGCTTATTTTTAGTCTGGCAAGCGGGGTTGGCTCGGTGAGCTTCAAAGATGTGCTGGCTAAAACCATCCCGAAGGGAAAGCGGGGCACGCTGCTGTCGGTTCGGGCCACAACCGGCGGACTCCTCTCGCTCGGCGCGGGTTTCGTGCTGCACCGCTACCTTGGTGAAGGGGAGGATATCGCCCTTTACGTGTGGCTGCTGCTCACCGCCGCCGCACTCTGGTTCGGCGCCGCGCTGCTTTTCGCACTCATCCGGGAAGAAGACGGCGCAACCGCCGGCGGGCGCAACGCCCTGCAGGAAGCCAAAGCCGGCTGGAAGCTCATCAAAGAGCAGCCGTTTTTCGCCCGCCTCGTGCTGGCCCGCGGCCTGTTGCTGAGCGTGATGCTGGTGATTCCCTTCTACGCCCTGCTTGCCCGGGAGGTGACCGGCACAGCGGTGAGCAGCCTCGGCATTTTTGTGATCGCAAGCAGCCTTGCTTCGGTGCTGAGCAGCTATTTTTGGGGGCGCTTCGCCGACCGCTCAAGCCGCCTGGTGATGGCGGCCGGAGGCGCAGTCGGCATGCTCGGCTGCGCACTCGCCCTTTCCTTCCTCCTGTTTCCCGAATCCTGGCAGACGCCCTGGGCTTTTGCGGCTGTCTTTTTTATCGGAGGCATGGCGCAGGCCGGCACCCGCCTCGGCCGCAAAACCTACATCGTTGATGCCGCCCCCGAGGCGGACCGGCCGCTCTACGTTGCCGTGAGCAACACCCTGATCGGCCTCGTAACCCTCAGCTCCGCCGTGCTCGGCTTCGTCGCCGACCTCTTCGGCACACCCTGGCTCATCGGCCTGTTTGCGCTCATCATGCTCGCCGGCATCCTCACCGCCCTAAGCCTTCCCGAAGCGGAAAATATGGTGAAAGCCCCTGGCTAAAAATTACCAGCAATCATTTTGCAAACCTGAGTAGAGCTGGAGTGGTATTTCATGCGTATGCTTTTTGGGGTAAACGCCGTGCACATCACGGTCAGCCGTTACAGTTCAAAACCTCCAACCCTACGGCAAAGCTCTTGCTTTTGGTTGTTGCCGTTTCCGGCTCGCACCGCCATCCGGAAATCCTGTAAACCCGAAGTAATCCGGTAAATTCAGGTGACAGTTAAAATGCCCCTTCAGGGCTCATTATAGTTGCAATCCCGCCCGGGTTTTGTCCTGCAGGCTTTGTCATTTTGTCCATTTGGGTCAAAAATAATCAGAATAAAAGACAGGTAATTTTCCCGACAATCCTGTTCAGACTCCGCCTAAAATCCGATCCGCAAGCCAAATCACAAATCCGGCGGTGATCAAAAAGGCAAGGCTGAGCATGGGCTGCCAGATTACGAAGCCGCCACCGAAGCCAATCACCGCGCCCAGGTATTTGATGTAGCGCAGCTGCGTATCGGAAGCGCCGCGGATTACCGCCTCAAGTTTTGACTCATCATAGCTGTTGATGTTGGTCTCGATAATTTTCTGCACTTCGATTTTATCCACAATGCCGTTAATCACCAGCAGGAAGAGGTTTTGAAGCTGTGCGCGGTCTTTGCGCATGCGGGCCGGGATGGTGCTGAGCAGCTCCTCAATCGGCTCTGTTGCCCGCGTCAGTTTGGCCGGCAGTTTTTCGGCTGCATCAGCCAGCATCTCCCGCAGCGTTTTACCACGCACCAACAGGTACATTTTGAGGGCGGTTGTCTCAAATCTATTTTCGCGCACGCTTTCGAGCACGGCCTGCTCAGCTTCATCCACGATCCGTGCTTTCATGGCCGGGTCCGCAAAAGCTTCGGTAATGTAGCGGTGCATCAGCTTGCTGAGGTCTTCCCGGAAGCCCGGATCATCAACCAGAGATTTCACATCCCAGATTAGCAGGTCGGTGTAGCGGTTCAGCAGGCCCGATTCCACGAATTCCTTTTTCACCAGCTCGGGGTTGATCAGCTCCCGCTCAACCGCCGCGGAGAGCCGTTTCGCGATGCGGTCTTTTTGCGCCGGGATGAGGCCCTGACCCAGCAGCGGCCGCTTCTTCCTCGGGTAAAACAACATGCTGATGGCGATCCAGTTGGTGAGGAAGCCGATCAGTCCGCTCACGCTCACGATGCGCAGCACGCCTTCAAGCGGCAGGCGCTGAAAGCCGGTTTCGAGCACTATGCCGTCGAAATCCCACCAAAAAGAAAACGCAAACAAAATTCCGAGCAGCCAGGGCACGGCCATAAGCAGGCGCAGGCCCGCCGTCGGCGGGGTGTTTTCGGGCGGGGGTTTGGGTGAGGCGTACTTGCCCTCACCAGCGAGCCGGCCGGAAAGATGTTTCCGGAAGACCGATTCAAAAGTCGGATTGTCAGTTTTCATCCCTGAATAATTGGGTACATAGCTTGTTGAACTGTGCCGGACTCAAAGCTGCATCTGATTTCAGGCGGGCAGCGTTTTCCATCATCAGGCGTGTACGTTTCGCCCGAAGGCATAGTTCCTGAGCCGAAGCGCTGTTATTCACCCGAAGGTGCGGTTCCGGCCGGGTTTCAAGGGTGATGTGTCCCGAAGCGAGTACCGCATCCGTCGCGGCCCCAAGGCTCCCGGCGGTAACCCATCCGGTATTGAGCAGCATTTGCATAAACTGCTGAAGCGTCACAACCGGCTTCACCTGTATCACCTCAACCTTCATAAAAGGCAGGTCCGTCCAAAATAAGCGTTCCTGTTCATCCTTCAGGATTTGATTCTTGTTTAGAGAAGGAGGGATGCATACCGCAGCTTTTGTATGCCGGTAAATCAGCTCATAAAGAAAGAGCAGCTCTTTTTTCAGGAAAGCGCGCATCTGATGTGGGTTGTCGCTGAGGCTGCTCACGTGAAGCGCCTCATGTGCGCTGCCGGCCGGAGCGATTGCCCGCATGGGTTCCGGAATCTGAACCGCGCCCGGCTCAGTGCGCGGCAGCTGTTCACCCAGCGAATCCCAGGTTTCCGGGTACCAGGCGTTCGACTGCGTTCGGGGATAGCTGATGAGGGTGCGGCCAATGGCATCATCCTGAAAACAGAAAAGCCTGCTGAGCTGCTCCTGCGTCCGTGAGAAACGCTGACCGTGCACATAGGGGAGAATAGCCGCAGAGGGCGGAGCCGGAACAGCAGGGTACAGGCCTTCGGCGGGTGAAGGCCGGAGCTTAAGGGAAACTACAGCCAATTGAAGCGCCGGTTTCAGACTTCGGATGAAGTGTTTTTTGTTTGGGGTGATGTAGGTCTGCGCCGGGAAAGGCCCGGAAAGCAGCCCTAAAGCGAGCATGAGCGGCAGCGGCTCAGAAAAGAATGAACGGTACTGCTGCCGGATAAAAAAATGGCGCCGGAGCTGTTCGTCATCAAAGGGAAGCTGCGTGTGAGCTGATGCAATGGTTTTTTGCAGCGCCTCAGCACTTATCGCGGTGAGCTGACCAAAACGGATACCGCCGCGTTTCCCCAGAAATTTCGCAACCGCGCGGGAAATGAAATACCCGCTTGGGTCAGCATCGGCTGCAATTACGATATCGTAAAAAGCCGGATGCAGCTCCTTCAGCGCTTTTCTGACCCCGGAGAGATCCGGGTTTGCTCTTGCAATCAGGCGGCCCGTTCCGGGTTCTGATTTTGGGAGCCAGGCAAAGCCGCGGGTTGCAAAAGCCGTAATCTGCGGCAGCTTCAGGCGGTTTACAGCTGCCGCAAGTACCGGTGACTCTACAATGAGCAGGGTTCCGGAAACGATTTCGCCCGTGCTTCGGGGCATTGGTTCCGGCCTGAAATTCAGTTGATGGTCTCGTTACCGCGCAGGAAAACGGAGTTGGGTCGGCTTTTTTCGCCGGTTCCGAAAACCAGACTTGCCACAATTTCTTTCATCCGTTCAAGATCAATTTTTTCCATGGAAGTAATCATACAGTGTTCGATGATATTTTCCATATCTGAATTATCGATAACGCCGATGTTAAACAGCTCAATAAGATATCCCTGCGCTTCTGTTGAAAGCATCAGCCGCTCTGCAGAGTGCAGGATACGGGTGTTGCGTCGGGCGTCAATTACGCCGGCTTCTTTGCTTATTTTATCCCTGTCGCTTTTATGCAGAATCCATGAGTAAGCTGCGGAAGTTTCCGCACGGTTGTAGCCGTCGAAAGACTTTGGATCAATGTCTTTGAGCTTCTGACCGGCCCTTACCTGCCGGATCATCTCAATAATGAGATCAATTACGTTGGTTCTCATACTGTAAATTCAAGCTGATTTAAATAATAATTTTCTTTTTCGGTCATGCGCTGTTTCTGCGCCGGCTGTGCATCTTCATAGCCGCATAAATGCAGCACGCCATGAATCAGTATTCTTGCAAATTCCGTGCCTGTCAAAATTTTTTCTTCAGTTGCCTGTCTGATAATTTGAGTAGCGCAACAAAACAGAGTCCCTTCGATGTCTTCTTCCCCCTCATGGTAGGGGAAGGTGATAATGTCTGTAACATAATCATGCTGCAGGTGCTCCTGATTGATACGCAGAATTTCAGCATCATCCACAAAAACAATCTCCAAAAGGGAACAACTGCGATTTTCCCCCTGAAAAACGGCGCCTGTAATTTTCAGCGCTACTTTTTCATCAAGTGGAAGCCGCAGGTCTGTTTCGTTAAAAAAATTAAACTCAGCTATTGCCAACGGTATTTACTCATCAAATGAAAACCCTTCAAAATCAAGGGATTCAGTTAAAGAAAGGGCGATGGAACCCATCATGATTTCCGGTGGCAGCTTTGTGAAATCGCCGCTCAGCAATGTATCGTCAACATTGGCATACATATTCACAGAACCGTTCCGCTCAATGATAAGGCCTGTGGTTTGGCCTCCTGTTTTACCAAAAAAGGTAACCTGCTGCAGGGTATCACTTGCTACAAATCCGGTGCAGTTGTGAAGCTGAAGAAATACATTGTGCGCATAAACAGAAACAAGATTAACCTGCTTGCCCTCATGTTCAACACCCATATTAATTTCCACGACCGACTTCATTTCAGAATTTTCAGCATACAAAATAAACCGGTAGATATCGCCTATTTTTTTGTATTCGCTATCGAGCACTCTTGTTACATCATCTATGTGATCAGCAGAAAAGTCGTGTATCATGAGGTAATGATGGTTTGGTTTCGGACGCATGCATCAAACGTTCGGGTCCGTGTTGGTTCCATTAACTGAACTCAGCCCCGGATTCGTTCTGAACGTTAGTTTAACACTGAATATACAGAAGCTTTATCACTAAAGCCAAAGGGCGGGTCACCTTGAAAACTTCAGATGACCCGCATACCGGACTAAATAAAAATTCTGCTAAAGGCTTCATCATTCGACTGACGGTCGCGCGGGAAGTTAGTTGGCGAACCTACGATGGCGTCAATCTGATCAGCTACAGAAACGGCTTTATCTTCTTCTCCGGCCAGGAAATAAATCTGCTGCATCACGATCAGGCGGGAGAGGTTGCTCGTGTACCGGCGGTGATTTTGCCGCAGGGTATTTTCAAGATGTTGTGAACGTGCGATGAGCCTGTTTCTGCGGTCTGCATTTCCGCGTATTGCGGGGTCACGAAGGCGGGCTTCTATGCGTTCGAGCTCATCTTCAACGGAATCCATGCCGGCTACTACCCGGGTGAGCTCACGCATAAATTCGGGCAGGAATTCATCTGCAAGCCGGGTCGCGTCTTCTCCGTTTTCGGCCTGCGCATAGCGCAGCGCGTAAGTAAGCAGGGAGGTGAGGTCAGGCTGAACGGTATGGAACGGCATGATTTCCTCACCCCAGGTGAGCCAGTAATTGGCACGCCCGGAGTCGCCCTGCAAAATGTACGCATTTGCCTGACGGGTAAAGACCGTGCGGTAGTTATCGAGCATACGGCGGATGTTCTGATCGAAATACACGCCTTCCTTATTCACGTTGCGAAGGCGGAACTGCTTCAGGCGCTCGCCGTGTATTCGGGTATCGAGATGGCCGAACTCTTCCTCATGGAATTGGGGGATCACGCGGAAGGCTTTGCCTTCAAGGCGGAGGTAGTTTTCCATGCCGAGCATGGCATCGCCGGCTACGGTAATGGCGAAGTAAATCGGCCGCTCGTTAAGGTTTTCGCGGATGATGTCGAGTACGATGTCGTCCTGAATGCGGGTATAATGGAAGGTGCGCTCGCCATCAGAAAACAGCACCTGACCCTGATGGAAGAAGCTGATTTCATCATCGAGTTCTTCGAGGGGGATGTGGAAGGTGAATTCCGGCTTGTGAAGGTCTTCAGGCCAAACGGGCACGCCCGCGGCAATGTGCTCGTCGATGGTGACCTGCCCCGGCTGACGCTCATCTGCGATGATTCTCGCAAAGCGCTCACGGTCAAACGGAATCCGGACGGTACCGGGGCGGTGGAAATCAGACTCCCGCGCAAACTGAAACTTGTCTTCGATATTCTGTATTTCGCGGTCAGTGTAGGAGAGGCGGACCGGCGGGGCATCGTGATTCCAGCGGTTCTTCACCTGATCGATGTACCAGGAGGTGTTAAGCAAACTCAGGCACACAATGCGCACATCGGTACGGATGCCGTACACTTCCTGCAGGAACCAGAGCGGGAAGGTGTCGTTATCCCCGTTGGTGAATAGAATACTGTGCGGCTCAACTGAATTCAGAAGATTATAGGCGTAGTCGGGTGCTACATAGCGCTGACTGCGGTCATGGTCAAAATAATTTTCCGTTAGCACACGCAGCGGTACGAGCAGGTACATCACCACAAGCGCTCCGATTAAAGCCGTGTTGTTGCGAACGGCCATCCGAAGCATATCAATCAGGCCTGTAGCGCCCAGCCCTATCCAAATAGAGAAGGCAAAGAAAGAGCCCGCATAGGAATAATCCCGTTCACGCGGTTGCATAGGTGTTTGATTTAGGAAAACGACAATCGCAATGCCCGTCATTACAAACAGCGCAAGCACCGAAAGTGCGCGCCTCCAATCGCGCACGAAATGATAAATTGCACCGAAAAGTCCGAGCAGGAAAGGCAGATACCAGTAAAAGTTATTTGCCGGGTTATCTGCAAAGCGCTCATCAGCTTTAAACACCCCCCAATAAGAAGGGGCATCCTGAATGTCGGCCTGCCTGCCTATAAAATTGAAGTTAAAGTATCGGAAGTACATATGCCCGAGCTGATAACGCAGGAAGAAATCCAGATCGCTCGAGTAGTTGGCATAAACCGCGAGATGCGACGGTTGAGAGGAGTGCCTGCGAGGGAAAAACGCCTCGCTACTGCGGTCGATATCCATCTGCATGTTATCAAAAGTACGGCCTGTAAGCAGCGGAGCTGAACCGTACTGCTCGCGCTTTATAAAACTCGTGAAGCGCTCGATGTTATCCGGGTTATTCTGATCAATCGCAGGGTTGCTCATAGACCGGATAAAAATTACAGCATAGCTCGAATAGCCGATCATGATGGCTGTGTAGGCAACAATAATGTAGTTGGCGACCTTCATTTTCTTTTGATGTGTGTACCAGATTCCGGCACCCAAAATCGACATCACCCCGAACATGAAAAGTCCCGGACCTATTAACCCGACCGTAGCCTGACTCAGACTGTTCGCCAGGTTTGGAATCCAAATAATAGTACCGGGGAAGATTACGAGAAAGGCCAGTACTGACAGACCTGAAGCGGCAAGAAAGCCCGTAACCGTGAAATCAAACTTGCGGAAATAGATTATCAACCCTATAGCAAAAATGGCCAGAAGATTCAGCAGGTGAATCCCGAAGGCTATCCCCACAAGATAGGCGATGAGAACCAGCCAGCGCTCATTGCCTTTTTCATCGGCAACAGAAGCCCATTTCAAAGCCAGCCAGAAAACGAGTGCTGTAAATGTGAGAGACATCGCATAGGTTTCGGCTTCAACCGAAATGAACCAGAGGCTGTCGGTAGCGGCAAAAGTGAGGGCACCAATTAAAGCACCACCGTACATGGCTATTTTGGCTGAAGCATCCCAGCTGTCGGGGTGCCCTGCGGTGAAGGTGCGCACGAGCCGAACAACAATAAGATACAGCAGCATGATGGTGATGCCTGAAGCAATCGCACTCATCATATTAATGGAGTAAGCTACATGCTCCACCGGCATAAACATGGAAAAAAGCCTGCCAAGCAGCATATACATCGGGGCGCCGGGCGGATGCGGAATCTGTAGGGCATAGGCTGTAGCAATCCGTTCAGCCGGATCCCAGAAACTTGCCGTTGGTGCAAGGGTGAGCATGTACAGCACAAAAGCGAACAGAAAACTGACTAAGGCAAAAATCCGGTTAAGGGTTTTGTGGTCCGTTTGCATCAAGAAATCAGAATAAATGAGAGATTAGAAAAGAGAGCGCGAATACGTTTCGGGAATTCATTTGCAGAGTTTGCATCGAAAACTTGTAAGCTTGTAATAATAGGAATAGCTTTATGGACTTACAAGCCATCAGAAATTAGTTTACAGTCTCCGATTATGAAGTTTATCACACTTCCCGAAACAGCCGTTAACGCACCAAAACCTTTTTCTGTTTTACTTCTTTTTTTTATTCCTCTTTTTTGGGTAGGATGCTCAGCTGCCGGGGGACTGTTCCCGTCCTCAGCCGGCTCCGCTGATAGCTCTGAGGAAGAAATATTAACTGAAAGCTGGATCATTCCGGAAGGGGAGCCTCAGTTTCTCAGGCCGCGGACCTGGAATCTGATGCATCAGTCGGCCTGGCTCGGTTTTGATTTCGAAAACCGTGCAGTGACGGGTAAAACAGAACTTCATTTTGAAAAACTTCAAGCCCGGGGCAGAGAACTTATACTGGACACCAAAACCACAACCCTGCATCGCGTAAGTATCAGCGGATCTGAACAGCAGCTGAGCTTCGTGCAGGACTCCGCCTTCGTAAACATCGACCTTAACCACGATTTTACACGCGGCGATACGCTGAGCCTGCTGGTTGAGTTCAGCTCTTTCCCGCCAAAACGAGGCTTATATTTTATTGATCCCGACGGAAATGATCCGACGCGCCCGACGCAAATATGGACACTTGGTCAGCCCGAGGACAACAGCTTCTGGCTGCCGACCATCGATCACCCGGCCGAGCGCGCTACGAGCGAGTTTTGGATTACCGTGCCCGACTCCATGACGACCATCTCCAATGGGTTTCTGATTTCGGCCGTCACAGATCCTGAAAGCGGGCTGCGTACAGATTACTGGCGTATGGATCAGCCGCACGCGCCCTATCTCTTTGCGCTCGCGGCCGGCGTTTTCGCAAGCACTGAAAAATGGGAGGGAGACATCCTCTATAGCTACCATACCGAGCCCCGCTATGCCGCGTACAAAGACCTCATTTATGCCCGAACTGAGGATATTATGGCCTATTTTGAGGAGCGTTTCGACTACCCGTATCCCTGGGGAGCTTACGCGCAGGTGTCCGTTCGGGATTTCATTGCACGGGGGATGGAAAACACGGGGGCGACTTTCCTATATCACCTCGCGCAGTTTGATGAGCGCGGTGCTTTGGACCGCGACAATACCGATTTAATCGTACATGAGCTGGTGCATCAGTGGTTTGGCAATCTGGTTACGACCCGCGACTGGGCGAACCTGCCGTTTAACGAAGGTTTTGCCAATTATTTTGAAATCCTCTACAAGCGGGACCGGATGGGCTACGAAACCGGAGTTGATCACAGCTTTCGTCACAAGCAGGATTATTTTGAGGAAGCCCGAATGTACCGGCGGCCCGTAATCTGGAATCAGTACCGCGAGCCGGAGGATATGTACGACCGGCACACCTACGCCAAAGCCGGGCAGGTGCTGGGCATGCTGCATGAGCTGGTCGGGGATGAAGTCTGGTGGGCCTCGGTCAGAAGCCTGCTCCGCACACACGCGTTCAGCGCGGTTGATATGCGGGATGTGCAGGCCGTTTTTGAGACGGAGTATGGCGAAAGCCTGGCCTGGTTTTTTGATCAGTGGTTTTATGAGCCGGGGCACCCTGAGCTCGGCATTTCCTTCGAAAACGGCCGCAATCCCGAAACGGGTGAGGCCGAGGTGCGCATCACCCTAAAACAAACGCAGGACCTTACGCGTCAGCCGCTGTTCCGCATGAAGGCACAGCTGGATATTATTGCAGGCCTTGGGTTTGAGCGGGTTGATGTTGAACTTTTCGAGGAAGAGCACACCTTTTATTTTAAGGCACCAGAGCGGGTTGTTGATGTGATTTTTGACCCGTACGGATATCAGCTGGCAGAAGTGCAGCAGGAGCTTGGGGCCTTGCAGTTGCGTGTGCGGCTGGCGCACATGGAGCCGGCGGTACGGTACGGAGCCCTGAAAATGATTGGTCAGCAGGAGATGGTATCGCAGTTTTCTGAGGACCTCAATTTTATTGCGCGCAACGACCGCAGCCACCGGAACCGGGCCAAAGCCATGCAGCTGCTTCGGGGTACGGAAAGCCTTTATGTGCTGCAAACGGGCTTGCAGCACTGGCAGCATGGGCGTCAGCCGGATGTTGAGGTCAGGCTGGGTGCGCTTCGCCTGCTCGAATCCTTCACCCAAAATGAGCGCGTACAGCAAACGCTGCGTGAGGCCATCGCAGATTCGAGCTATATCGTGAGCGCGGAGGCCATGCGGATCTACGCCGCCGCCGGTTATGATGATGCTTTCGACCAAATTGCGCCTTATTGGAATGGCTACTCCTGGAATTACCTGCATCAGGAAGCGGTAACGGACGCGATGATTGCGCTCGGTACGGATCAGGCCGCGGAAGTTCTGGCGCACCTTGCTGCCTGGCCGGGCGACAAGGCCTTTAGCCGGCGCGCTGCTGACTGGCTGAGCGAGCAGGAAGAAAAAGCACGGCGGCAGACCGAACCCAAACCTGTAGAGTAGGCCGCGGATTTCTCATTGCATGATGCATCAGAAACGCATAGATTCGCAAACACGCATTCTCAGTAACCTAACTACCTGACAACTACTTATGGCGGAAGCGAAGCAGGCACTGCAGCGATTTACTACGAAATGGGGGCTCATCATAAGCGTGCTTGGCATAGCGGTCGGCACGGGTAATATCTGGCGTTTCCCGCGAATCGCTGCTCAGAACGGCGGGGAAGAGGGCGCCGGGGTATTTATCCTCGCCTGGGTGATCTCGCTGCTGCTATGGTCAATCCCGCTGATTATCGCCGAATACGCCATCGGCCGAAACGGCAGGCGGGGCGTTATCGGCTCATTCATCAAACTGCTGGGCGCGCGCTTTGCATGGATGGGCGGCTTCATCGGCTTTGTGGCAACCGCCATCATGTTTTATTACAGTGTGGTCACCGGCTGGACCATGTACTACCTCGCGCAGTCCCTCTTGGTACCGCTTCCGGCTGATATGGAAACAGCCAACGCCGTTTGGGACAGTTTTCAGGGAAGTATGATGCCGTCGCTTTTTCATGCCGCAGCCATCATGCTTGCCGGTTTGGTTGTGTTCAAAGGGGTAAAGATGATTGAGCGGGTAAACCTGGTTCTGGTGCCGACCCTGCTGGTGATTCTCATCTTTGCAGGAATCCGGGCCTTAACGCTGCCGGGCAGCGGCGCGGGCCTCACCTACCTGTTTACGCCCGACTGGTCCATGCTCGGCAACGGCCGCATCTGGCTGGAAGCCCTCACCCAAAACGCCTGGGATACCGGAGCAGGATGGGGACTGATCCTCACTTATGGTGCCTACATGCGCAAAAGCGACCGCATCATCAAAAGCGCATTCCAAACCGGGATCGGTAATAATCTGGTCTCACTTTGGGCGGCTGTTACTATTTTTGCGACCGTTTTTGCCATCCTTGGGGCAAGCATGACACAGGCACAGATTGTAGAGGTAATGCAAACCTCCGGACCGGCTTCAACCGGCCTGACCTTTATATGGATGCCGCAGCTTTTCCTTGAAATCCCGGGCGGGCGCGTGTTTGCTGTGCTGTTTTTCCTTGCCCTCACTTTTGCGGCCTTCAGCAGCCTCATCGCCATGATTGAGCTGGCAACCAAAGTACTGGTTGACAGCGGCTGGGTACGCTACAAAGCAACCGGCATGGTCTGCACACTGGGTTTCCTTTTCGGCCTTCCATCTGCGCTTTCCCTTGATATTTTTGCAAACCAGGACTTTGTGTGGGGTGTGGGTCTGATGGTGTCGGGATTTTTTATCGCCATCGCCATCATCCGGTACGGAGCCGATTCATTTACAAGCGACATCCTTTGTATGGGTGAAGCCGTAACGGGTGTGCACCGCCTCTGGACCTTCCTCATCCGCTACGTTATCCCGGTCGAAGCCGCTATCTTGCTGGGATGGTGGCTGTATCAGTCCATTTTCGTGTTCGCACCCGACAGCTGGTTCAACCCGTTTGATCTTTACTCTTTCGCGACTTTTATCTTCCAGACCGGCCTGCTGTTGATTTTACTATTGATTTTCAACAAGAGAATTGTAGCCAAACAGAGATAATGGTAGGGGAGTTGTCCTGCTAACTTGGTTCGTCGGGCAGCTGAAAAACCGGCAGGCGGAGTCCCTTGAAAATCGCGGCAAGACGCAAACCTGCCGCCACCAAAAATCCCAAACCGGAAGCGCTTAGCTCGCCGAGCCCGGTTTGTTTCGCAAGCAGATAAATGATGATGCCGGCAATTGCCGCAGAAGCATAGAAATCGCGGCGCAAAATCAGGGGGATTTCATTGGTGATGATGTCCCGCAGGATGCCGCCGGCAACGCCGCTCATGGTACCGAGGATGATGACGATGATCCAGGAGACGCCCGCATTCTCGGCAATGCCTGCACCGAGGATAGCAAACAGCGCGAGGCCGAAGGCATCGGCAATCAGCAGCGCCCGAAGCGGCGGCTTGTTGTAGCGTGAATAAATGAGGGTGAGTCCCGCTGCGGCAAAAATCACGTACAGGTAGGTCGGGTCAAGCATCCAGAAAACGGGATTCCGACCCAGAAGCAAATCGCGCAGCGTACCGCCTCCAATGGCTGTAACAACCGAGATGATGAGCACCCCAAGCAGGTCAAGACTTTTTCGGCCGGCAGCGAGAGCGCCTGAAATCGCAAAAACTGCTACGCCGGTAAGGTCGGCGATGTAAATAAGCAGCTGCAGGGTATCCATATCAGAACTATGAATTTGAAAGATGGGTGTGCATCAGAACGGCACCTTCTGAATATGCAGCTCACGTTCGCGCCTGATGCCCTGAAAATCAATCACATCGGTAAGCCAGACCTCCTGAAGCCAGCCGGTACGTGCCTGAATGTCGTATCGCTGTGTTTCCTCAAGAACCGGATGGCCTTCGGGCAGCGGCTGAGGCAGGCGCACTTCATTCACGACGGTCAGAATTTGGCGGGCTTCATCATAATCTTCAATAAAGAGCCGACCGGTTGACTCCGTTGCGGCTCCCCATGGATTTTCCTGCCAGGTCTGATACTCAAAAACCTGATCCAGCCGCAGCTCAACCCCGTGCAGCCCAAACATAAAGCGGATGTCACGCATGAGCAGGGATTCAAAGAGGGATTCATCATCCAGATACAGCTGAAGCTGCTGCCTGAACGGCTCCCGGCCGGTCCAGTGATTCGCTTCATCCAGCTCAAGGGCGGCGTTTTTGAAGTGTCCGAAAATATCACTCATGTTTGTGCTTTGGCGGATTCCCCCGTAGCCGTCGGTTTCAATCACAATGCCGTCTGCGATCAGGCTGTGCATAAACTGATCAAGGGCGGGGTCGCCGAATAAAACGGCATTGGACTCAAGCATCTGCCAGATCAGCACGTAGCGCTGACCGGGCGTACGGGCGGCAACATCCACATGAACCAGCGTACTTTGCTGCCGCTCGCCCGAAAGCTGACCTTCCTCAAAAATCCGGACGGTTTCTGTAAGCTCGAACCGGGCCATTTCGCCGGAACGCCAGAGTCCGCGTATAATGACCGTATCCGGGTCATCTGAATCAACATCTTGCGGGGGAACTGATAAGCCGGAAAACAGCAGAGCCGGCAGCAGGAGGGATAGAAGGTAAGGCAATAGAGTGGAGGGATTTATGCGAATCGGGAGCCTGATGGCGAAAAGAAAGTAAAATATGCTTATTTTACCTAATTAAGCCAAATCAGATTACAAGAACAAAATATGCCTCGCTGGAAACTCAATACAGAATTTAAAATAGACTCCGCTCATTTTATTGAAGGCTACGACGGAAAATGCGGCCGTATGCACGGGCACACCTATAAAGTGCGGATGACCGCTGAGTCCACGAAACTCAATCCATCGGCCTATCTCAAAACGCCCGACATGGTTTGTGATTTTAAAGAACTGAAGTGGGCAGCTGCCGACTTCGAAAAGGGCGGGCTTGATCATGCGGTTTTAAATGATGTGATGACGGTTTCGACTACAGCCGAGCGCATTGCCGAATTTCTGCACAAAGAAACCATCAAACGCCTGCCCGAAGGCATTGAGCTTACCGTAACCGTATGGGAAACAGAAACCAACTGGGTTGAATATACCGCCGACTGATGTATCCTGCTGAACTACAACCTGCCACGATCGGATCTGCCGAAAACTCTGATCAGACCGAATACCCCGTAATGGAGCATTTTTATACCATTCAGGGGGAAGGGGCGCACAGTGGCCGCGCCGCTTATTTTATCCGAACTGCCGGCTGCGATGTGCAGTGCTGGTGGTGCGATGTGAAAGACAGCTGGGATGAAAGCAAGCACCCCCGCATGAAAACCGGACTGCTTGCAGAGCTCGCGAAAGACAGCAGAGCACCCTTTGCCGTAATAACCGGCGGAGAGCCGCTGCTGCACGATCTGCTCCCGCTCACCAAAAGCCTCAAAGCACGGGGCCTCGAAATCCACATCGAAACAAGCGGTTCCTCGCCTCTGAGCGGCATACTGGACTGGATAACGCTTTCGCCCAAACGCTTTAAAAAACCGCTGGATGAAGTTTACCCTTATGTTGATGAGCTGAAGGTGGTGGTACTCACCAACAAAGACCTGATCTGGGCTGAAGAAAACGCGGCCAAATGTCCGAAAGGAACCCGGCTCTTACTTCAGCCTGAGTGGGATACGCCCAAAAGCATACCGCTGATTGTGGAGTATGTGAAAAAGAATCCGCAGTGGGGAATCAGTCTGCAAACGCACAAGTTTCTAAACGTGCCCTGATCTGAATGGCAGTTCCGAAAGACTCATCCGTTCTGATTACAGGAGCAAGCCGGGGCATCGGCCGTAGTATTGCGCTTGAGTGCGCCCGACTCCTCCCAAATCCGCTGATTCTGCTCGCGAGAGATGGGGCTGGGCTATCAGAAACAGCACAGCTTTGTTTCGAAATATCAGGGAAAAGACCCCAAACAGAATGCTGCGACCTCACCAAAGCAGATGAGGTGGAAGCGCTTGTCCAAAGCGGACGCTTAAATCAGTGCGGGGCTTTGATTAACAATGCGGGATACTTCCTCCCGAAACCGGTGGATGAATGTACTATCCCGGACTATGTGCGGCAGTTTGAGGTTAACGCACTAAGCGCCATACGCTTAACACAGCTTATGATGCAAATTTTAGAGGGCCGCACGGAAGCGCGAATCGTGTTTATCTGCTCCGTTACCGCACAGAAAGGACAGGCAAGATGCGGCGCCTACAGTGTTTCCAAACACGCCCTTAACGGGTATATCCAAAGCCTGCGGGAAGCGACACTCGAAACCTCGGTAGGGGTAACCTCCATAATTCTGGGTCAGACGTTCTCTACAAGCTGGGACGGTCTTAATGTGGACCCGCACCGACTGGCCGATGCAGCTGATGTTGGCAGGGTAGTGGCAACATTGTGCAACTTATCATCAAGAACCTGCGTGGAAGAAATGGTAATCCGGCCCCAAAAAGGGGATTTGTAGGGTTTAGCGCGGGAAGAGGTTGGTCGATTGGAACAAGCTATAACCTGCCTGTTTCTCCGTCTTTCCTCTATTTACTTAACATAATATATATTATAAAACACATTTATAACCAAATAACGTCGCACCGAACCCATCACTTCAAGACATCAAATCCAGAGCTGTCTGCCGGCTATCGCTTCCTTGCGATGCTCAGTCCGTCACGGATTCCAAGCATCACAACTTCCATGTCCTCATCCTCATGCAGCATCTCATTGAACGCATGAATCGCCCGGCTCTTTCGGTCTTCTAATTCAAGGACCCCGCCGTACCAGAAAACATTATCCGAAACCAGCAAGCCGCCGCTTCTCAGTCTGGGTTTCAGTACCCTGTAGTACTCCGGATACCACTGCTTATCAGCATCCAGAAAAATCAGATCAAAACTTCCTTCAATATTCAGAACTGTCTCACGGGCGCTTCCCATTATTACTGTGATTTTATCCTCCACGCCGGCGACCTTAAATCCGCGGGCGGCGATTCCCGCGTATAAAGTATTCATCTCCAGGGTTGTGATATGGCCGTCAGCGGGCAGTGCTTCCGCCATTGCTGTTGTTGCATAGCCGGTAAACATCCCGACTTCAAGCACGGATTTAAAGCCCCCGGTCTGGATCAGTAGTCTCAGTAATCCTGCCACCTGTTTGCCGGAAAGCATGTCTGCGTACTGAAGCTCCTCATGGGTTGCCTTTGCAATAAATTTAAGAGCATCGCTCTCTTCGCTGCAGTGCTGATCAGCGTATTTTTGTAAGAGTGCCGTTGTGTCAGTCATTATTTTTAATTTTTGGGGGTGACAGTACGTAGTCACTTAAGGCAGATATATTTAAACCATAGTCCAACAATAGAAACCTGGAAAAACTAATCATCTGCAGTTGTGCTAACCCAAAAAGTCTGCCCGTGTCGGGCAGGCTTTTTTTATGGTCTCGGAATTTCTTTGATATCGCCAATCAGGCCGTATTTAAGACCACCCAGACGGCTAAACGCATTCAGCTTTGATTCATCAATTTTGTAGTCTTCAATCAGCGCATCGTCTGCGTAATAATGCACAACTTTCCCGAATATGGCATCACTCCCGCCGGACCCCTCATCCCCGATTGCCAGCATTTTGTACAGCTCGCACTCCATTCTGATACGGCATTCCTGCACACCGTCAGGTTTTACCATTGACGACTTTATCGGGGTAAGCCCCGTAATTTCAAACTCATCCGCATCTTTATCAAAAACGCCTGAAGCATTATTGAGCTGCTCCATTATATCGGCTGAAGCAATATTGACCACAAACTGCCCGGTTTCAAAGATATTTTTTACCGTGTCTTTACGCTCCTTTCCTTCTTTAAACCTGAGCGGGAAAAAGACCACAATCATGGGATTTACGGCGGCAATGGTGAAGTATGAAAAAGGCGCAAGATTTCTGTTGCCGCGCGCATCTGCCGTTGATACCAAAGCGATCGGGCGCGGAATAACCGAGCCGATTAAAAGCTTGTACCGCTCCTGCTGCGTAAGTTTTTCCGGATTGATTTCCATAGATACTTTTAGATGATGTAAGTTTAGGAAGTTACAAATATAAAAAAGGCTTCCCGGTAATTTTGGCCGGGAAGCCTTTTTTCTTAAAACACCTGTCAGGCGTGAGCTATCCAGGAGTACGGGTAGTGTCCGTCGTCCATTTCTTTAGCCGCCATAGTAAGATGCAGCGGCCGGAAGGTATCGATCATCACGGCATACTCATCTGTTGCTTCTTTGCCGATGCTTTTCTCGACAGTACCGGGATGCGGGCCGTGCGGGATGCCTCCCGGATGATGTGTGAGGGAGGCAAACTCAACCCCTTTACGGCTCATGAAATCGCCTTCCACATAGTACAGCACCTCATCGGAATCGACGTTGGAGTGATTGTACGGAGCCGGAATCGCCAGCGGGTGGTAGTCGTATTTCCGGGGACAAAACGAGCACACCACATAGTTGTGTGCTTCGAAGGTCTGATGAACCGGAGGCGGCTGATGCACACGACCTGTAATCGGCTCGAAATCTTTCATGTTGAAGATGTACGGGTACAGGTAACCGTCCCAGCCGACAACATCCAGCGGATTGAAAGCAAAGAAATAGTGATGGAACCGCCCCTGCTTGCGGATACGGAGTTCGAACTCACCTTCTTCATCAAAAAACAAAGGTTCTTCAGGCACACGGATATCGCGCTCGCAAAACGGGCTGTTTTCCATAAACTGTCCCATTTTGGAAACATAGCGCTTCGGAAACTCAATCGGACCGGTAGAGTCGCAGATGAGCATGCGGTTGTCGTCTGTTGTGAAATGCAGCTTATAGGTTGTGCCGCGGGGAACTACGATGTAATCGAAGGGTCTGAACGGGAGCCTGCCAAACTGCGACTGCATGTAGCCTTCGCCTTTGTGGATGAAAATCAGCTCGTCGTGTTCGCCGTTGCGGTAGAAATACTTCATCTCTTCTTTGGGGAGACAAAGGGAAATCTTCACATCATCATTGAACATCACGCAGATCTGCCCGCTGATGGGGTCGCCCCAGGGCTTGAGGTCTTTGGTGACGAGATGATGATGGCGGAGGAGTCCCTCCTTCCAGGGCTCAATTTTGATTTCAGCGCCCTGTTCAACGCGCTTCACGGTTGTGGGCGGATGGTTGTGATACAATAGGGAGGAATTTCCGCTGAACCCTTCTGCTCCAAAAAGTTCTTCGGTGTAGAGCTTCCCGTCTGGCCGGCGAAACTGCGTGTGCCTTTTTTGCGGGAATTTGCCAAGTTTGTGGTAGTACATAAAATCGGATGGTTGATAGCTTCAGGTAAGAAAAGGGGGCTGCGCTTTTTTCACAGCCCCTTTACATGGTTTAGTACCGGAACTGAAATTACAGGTTTCCGCGTACTGCCTGTTCGCGCTCAATAGACTCGAACAGCGCCTTGAAGTTACCTACACCAAAGCCGCGGGCGCCCTTACGCTGAATGATTTCGTAGAAAAGGGTCGGGCGGTCCGAAACCGGCTTGGTGAAAATCTGCAGCAGGTAGCCTTCCTCATCGCGGTCAACCAGGATGCCGAGGCGCTCGAGGTCGTCGATATTTTCATCGATTTTGCCTACGCGATCCAGCAGCGTTTTGTAGTAGGTTGTCGGGATGTTGAGGAACTGCACGCCGTTGGCCTGCAATTTGGTTACGGTATCAACAATATCAGAGGTAAGCAGGGCTACGTGCTGTACGCCTGCGCCTCCGTAAAAATCGAGATATTCTTCAATTTGTGATTTCTTCTTGCCCTTGGCAGGCTCATTAATCGGGAACTTAATCCGCCCGCGGCCGCCGGCCATCACTTTGGACATCAGCGCAGAATATTCGGTCGCGATGTCGTTATCATCGAAGTGCAGGTATTGCGTGAAGCCGAGAACGTCTTCATAAAACTTTACCCAGTGATTCATCTTGCCCAGCTCAACGTTTCCGACGCAGTGATCAACAAACTCAATACCAACGGGATTGCCCTTCACCGGGTAATCCGTTTCCTGAAATCCCGGGAAAAAGATGCCTTTGTAGCCGCTGCGGTCAATGAAAGAATGAATGGTGTCGCCATAAGTTTTGATGCCGGCCATAATGATGGTACCGTTTTCGTCCGTAAACTCAGTCGGTTCCATTGCACTTTCAGCACCGCGTTTGATGCATTCGGTGTATGCCTTGTGAACGTCTTTCACGAGCATGGCAATGTCTTTCACGCCGTCGCCGTGTGTGCGGATGTGGTCGGCAATTTCGGAGCTGCCCGTTAAGGGGGAGGTAAGTACGAGGCGGATGTTCCCCTGCTCCAGCAGGTATGATGCCCGGTCGCGGACACCCGTTTCGAGGCCGCGGTAAGCTACCACGTTGTATCCAAAACTTGTGATGTAGTAATGGGCTGCCTGTTTGGCATTGTTCACGTAAAGTTCTACAAAATCGATGTCGATAAGGCCCAGGTGATCATCGTATTCAGCTTCAATCCGCTGATCGTTCAGTACGCCTTCTGTTGCTGTGTTTGTGCTCATAATAGAATTAAATTTGATTGATTTTACGCTAAAAAAGCGCTTTTCATTTTACCTGACGGAATATAAGCAAACTATGAGCCGCAATCAGAGTCAACAGGAAAATCTGTTGTTAAGAGTTGTTTTGCCTGATGATGTGCTCGTAAGCCTCAATCACGCCATGGGTCGCCTGCCCGTTCGTGCTAATTACGCCCGGCATTTCTTTCAGACGGCTGATGCCGTTTGCCGGTGTAAACCCATGACCGGCCACTTCCAGCGCCGGAATATCCCCGCTGCTGTCCCCGATGTACGCCATGTTTTGGAGCGGTACCTCGCAGACCTTCGACAGCCAGCGCAAACCAGTTCCTTTGTTTGCACCTTTCATGATAATATTGATGGAGATCTCGGTGCGGTGAACTTCAAAGTCAGGATAGTCAGTTTCGATTTTTTTGCAGACCTCGCCGTACATTTCGATGATGGCTTTCTCATCTTTGTGGATGATGCCCACATCGGTGCGTTTGGTAAATTCTGAAACGGCTCCCTCCTGCTTTGCAATGATGTTTTCACCTACCCAGGTGCGTATTTCCTGAATGGTTTCTTCCCGTTCCGGCGTGAGGGTATCAGGCCAGTGCAGGGAAACATCACGGGGATCGAACATGCCGCCGCCGCTTTCAAAAATGAGCGGCTTGTACATGCCCAGCCACTGACCTACGGCTTCCACATAAGGCTGCGGCCTTCCGCTGCAGATACTCAGGGCCGGAACAGTCGGGTCGGTTCTGCTTCGGTCGTTTAGCTCCCTAAGTTTTGTAAGTGCTTGCCAGTCAGGTGTTTGGAACGGCATGGTGATGCATCCGTCGATATCCAGCACAAAAAGCGAAATCATGAAATTGTCTCTGTTTAAGTTTGATTGACAGGCGCAGATGCCATTCCCTTATTCACATCATTGCACAATCAGGGTTTTGCGGATGGCTCTACGTTTGCTCTGCGACTTCATCATCCCCCATCAGATCATCCCAAAAACTAAAACCAAACATAATGAGGCCGCGCAGAATGAAAATGGTAAAGACGATCATCAATCCGTATTCCTGCAGCAATATGATTGTGAGCGCATAAACGATGAACAGAAACACAAGCGGGCGGTTTTGCCGCATGTATTCTTTGTTGAAGCGCGGCACCTTATCGAAAGGCACAGTGCTCACCATCAGCAGGGACAGCACTATGATAACGGGGATGACAATTGAATTTGCTCCGTGTTTAAAGACCTCAAAAACTTCGAGGTTATTTTTGAAGGTCAGGAAAAAGGCAACGAGCATCATGGCCTGTGCCGGAATGGGCAGACCTTTGAAAAAAGAGGTTTGCTCTACTTTGGCATCAATGTTAAAGCGTGCCAGCCGGATTGCACCGCATAGCGCAGGAAGTGCTGCAACAAGCGGCAGCGCAATATTTACCGGCCCGGGTGCGGGTGCTGAAAAAAGCCATGCGTAAATCAGGATGCCGGGTGCTACGCCGAATGAAACGATATCGCTGAGGGAATCAAGCTCGATACCGAAAACGCTGTCGCCGTTGGTGAGCCGTGCCATGAAACCGTCGAGCACATCAAAAAAAGCGGCCAGCACAATAAGCCATGCGGCAACGGTGAGCTTTCCTTCAAAAACCATCAGGATGGCCAGAAAACCTGAAAACAGGTTCATCAGCGTAAAAAAGCTCGGCACAACGGAGCGCGGAATGGGCTTTTTGATACGCTCCTGAAAGCGTTCATTTGCTTTTTTCCGAAACTCCTTGCCTCTGCCTTTAATGCGGCGTTTTCGGGGTACGTTTGTTTTTACGCCTCGCTGAATCACAGATATCAGGATTTAAAAATTCCCATGACTGACTCGCCGGCTACTGTACGGTCGCCGGGTTTTACGATCAGTTTCATGGAGTCAGGCACGAGAATATCCATCCGTGAGCCGAATTTCATCATTCCGAACTTTTCCCCTGCGGTTACTTCATCGCCTTCTTTCAAATCAAAAACGATCCTCCGGGCGATATAACCGGTAATCTGCCGGAAGAAAACTTTCCCGCCTGAGGGGTGAACCATGCCGAATTCGGAGCGCTCATTCAGCTCGGAGGCTTTTTCGTGCCAGGCTACGAGGTATTCTCCGGGGTAGTATTCGGCTTGCGTAATTTTCCCGCTGGCCGGAACCCGGTTTACATGCACATCAAGAGGTGAAAGGAAAATGCTGATTTGCGTGCAGGGCTCGTCAAAAAAATCGTGTTTTAGCCCTTTGGTGAGCAAAATGATCTTTCCGTCGGCCGGAGCAATCAGCTTGTCTTCAAAACCGGCGGGCGGCGTTCTTGAAGGATCTCTGAAAAAGTAAAGCGTAAATGCAGTTACAAAAACTGCAAGTATGTACAGGATGTAAGCAGCTACACCGCCTGCAAAAACCCCGATTACGAGAAGTACAACAGAAATAGTAATGGCAGTGCCAATTACGGAATAGCCTTCCTTAGCAAACATAAGCTTAATTGATGATGTGGCGCATGATGTCGTTGAAAGTGACAAAGATAAACAAGCCAATGATAAAGATTAAGCCTATTTGCTGCAGGGCCATTCTTACTTTTACCGTTGGCTCCCTGCGGGTTACGGCTTCATAAAGCAGAAACATAACGTGCCCGCCGTCGAGTACGGGAATGGGCAACATATTAACAATAGCCAGTGAAATGCTCAGGAAAGCGACCAAAAACCAGAATCCGCGCACACCGCCGCTGTCGGTAGCTTCACGCGTAACTGAGGCTATTGCAACGGGGCCCCCGAGATTATCTTTGAAGGAGATAGTACCCCTGAACATCATCCCGAAAGCACTCAGCATACCGGTTGTGGTATCCCAGGTTTCCTGAAAGCCGCCGCCAAGTGCCGTTAGCAAGCCTACATTCTGGTAAATAACCCCGAAATAGTCCACAGGATCGATCATCCCTACGCCAATCAGGCGGGTTTCCGGATTTGGTGTTACTTCCAGTGAAAGTAGTTCGCCATCCCGAAGCACCCCAAGCGTGAGTGTCCCTTCAGAGCTCCTGATTTTGTGGGACATCTGCAGGAAAAAGCCTACAGCCTCTCCGTTTATTTCCACTACTTTATCTCCGGACTGTAACCCGGCCTGCTCAGCCGGAGAGCCCGGCACAACGGCTGCTACTTCACTCGGGATGGCATAAGTAACGAACAAAAACTCAGGATTCCGGTTGAGGTAGTCCAGAAAATTGGAAGGTGCTTCGATAGTATGCTGTTCACCGTCGCGCAGCACGGTAAAGGTGAGGTTGGTGCGGGTGAGCTCGCCAATGGGCACCATATTCCCGCTTTGGTACATATCCGGACGGTTACCGTTAATGTAAATAAGGGCGTCGCCGGTCTGAAATCCGATTTCATGGGCAACGGAAGTTTCCGGAATAAACATGGCGCCCACATTCTCAGCGGGGATCATTTCGCGGCCATAGTAAAACAACAGCATTCCAAAAATAAGGGCTGCAAGCAGTACATTAAAGGCAACCCCGGCGATCATCACAATAAGACGCTGCCAAACCGGTTTCGACCGGAACTCCCAGGGCTGCGGTTCATCTGTGAGGAAGCGCCCATCATTGGTTTCATCAATCATGCCTGCAATTTTAACGTAGCCCCCCAGCGGGGTTGCCGAAATGCAGTAATCCGTATCTCCCACTTTTTTCCCGAACAGGCGGGGCGGAAAGCCAACCGAAAATTGTTCAACGCGCATCCCAAAAAGCTTTGCTGCAAGAAAATGACCAAGCTCATGCACGAGAACGAGAATGAAAATGGCTGCCACAAACAGCAAAATGGTCACGCCTATTCCTGATATAAATTCCATACTTCTATTTTAGATGAATAACTTTCCGTCTTACTTCCTAAATCTGCCTAAAATTGAATTTTTAACTCGCCTGCAAACTGCCTGGCCTGCGCATCAACTGATTTTAGCGACTCCAGGCTCAGTGCCGAATCCGGCTGAATGTAATCAAGCGCCCTGCTTACGATTTCGGAAATGCCAATATACGGAATCTCCCTGTTCAGAAAGCGATAAACGGCAATTTCATTGGCTGCATTGAGTACAGCCGGGGCAAAACCGCCGGTTTCGATGGCATCAAGCGCAAGTTTAAGGCAGGGGTACCGCTCAAAACTGACTTCCTCAAAAGTGAGCTCCCGCAGGGTCGAAAAATCCATGCGCGGGGTATCAAGGGGGATGCGGCCCGGCCAGGTAAGGGCGTACTGAATCGGAACCTTCATATCCGGATAGCCCAGCTGTGCTTTGGTTGAGCCGTCTTGAAAAGTTACCATCGAATGGATGATGCTCTGCGGATGAATGACGGCTTCTATCTGATTGATGGGCAGGTGATAAAGCCAGTAGGCCTCAATAATTTCCAGGCCTTTGTTCATCATGGTTGCAGAGTCGATGGTGATTTTTGCCCCCATTGCCCAATTGGGATGCTTCAGCGCTCGTTCCGGCGTAATAGAAGCCATCTGATCAAGGGGAAGGGTTCTGAAGGGACCACCGCTTGCTGTTATGAGGAGCTTCTCAACGGGGTTGCCTTCTTCACCAATAAGGCATTGCAGAATGGCGCTGTGCTCGGAATCAACCGGTATTAGCCTGCTGATGCCTTTCCGGGTGTAGCGCTGCAGCAGCTCCCCTCCCACTACCAGCGATTCTTTATTGGCCAGGGCTACTTTTCGCCCCGATTCCAGCGCTTCAACCGTTGGCATGAATCCGGCAAAACCAACCAGCGCATTCAGCAGCACATCGTAAGCATGATCGCGGCAGAGGTTTACGACCTCATCATAACCGGCTAAAATTTTTGTTTCAGGGGCGCGGTTTCCCAGCTTTTGCAGCAGTTCTTCGCGCTTGTCTTCGTTGGCAATTACGGCTACCGGCGGCCTGAATGCGGCAATCTGCTCGGCAAGCAGCGTACAGTTGCTGTTGGCTGTAAGGCCTGCGACCGTGAAACGGTCCGGGTTATCGCGAATGATATCAAGGGTCTGCGTCCCGATGGAGCCGGTTGAGCCAAGCAGCAGTACGTTAATCGAAGACATGGAATAATTTTTGGGTAATAAGCGGATCAGTACATCCGGCAGTTGGTTTTGTGATGTACTTCAACCATCACATTCAGTCATCAAGTTCCGGATTAAGCTGCTGATTGGCAACGAGTACGCGGCGGATGCGGTTGGTACGGTCAAATTCGAAATCCAAACGACCGAGGACGACCCCGGCATGTCCGACCTGCGAAATGACCGTAGGCCTGCCGCTGGGTTTCTCTACGATGCGGGGCTCGTCGAGCAGGGTGTGCGTATGGCCGCCGATGATGAGATCAATGCCGTCCACTTCATTTGCAATAACCATATCGCTTGGCCGGTAGCTGCTGTACTCAAGGCCGAGATGGCTCAGGCAGATGATCATGTCGCAGCCGTAATCAACACGGAGGCGGCGCACAAGCTGACGGGCGACCAGCTGCGGACGAATATGCCGCACGCCTTCGTGCAGGCCGGGCAGCACGAGTCCGTCGAAGGCGATACCGAGACCAAAAATACCGATACGAACACCGTCCACATCCTTAATCATCAGCTCGCGGGTGAAGACGCCCATTTCAGGCGCTCCTGAAAAGTCGTAATTGGAAATCACAAAAGGGAAATTCGCTTTCGGCGCTACTTCCACAAAACCTTCAACGCGGTTGTCAAATTCGTGATTGCCGATGGTGCTGGCATCGTAGCCCATCATAGACATAAGTTCAAAATCGAGCGCGCCTCCGTAAAAATTGAAGTAGGGCGTTCCCTGAAACGTATCACCGGCATCAAGCAGCAGATTATTGGGCTGCTGCTCGCGGATTTTTTTGATCAGCGCCGCTCTGCGTGCTGCGCCGCCCAGCCCTTCAAACCGGCCTGCACCCATCGGGAAGGGATCAATACGCGCATGCGTGTCGTTGGTGTGCATGATGGTGATGATCTTCGACGAGGGCCTTCTGTTGCCGTAGCTGAGTACCGGCGTGAGGCCGATCAGACCGAGTCCGGCTCCGGCGGTTGCAATCTGCTTTAAAAATTCTCTTCTGTTGAGCATGGTTTTCAAAAATTATCTGCGGATTCTTCCGTCGGTTCTGGGTTCGATGTACGGCTGTGTGTTCAGGTATTCGATAAAGGCATCACGAATCAGGACTTCCGTATTGATGCGCTCCAGCGGCTGCCAGAGGGTCGGGAGCGGGCCGCCGCCGTCGGCCAGCCAGTTGTTGGTTGCCACCCAGTACATGCGCTCGGGCCGCACACGGTCGTCGTTGATAAGCAAATCGGTTGCCCGGTCGCCGTCGATGCGCATACGCAGCCCGCTTACCGGTTCGCCGCCTTCAATCGCAAGCTCATTTGCCAGCTGACGGATCTGCCGCCCGTCGAAGCGGAGCAGGGTGATGTAGTTCTCAAAGGGCATCAGCTCGAACATGGTACCAACCGTAATATCGCCTTCGGGGATGGGGATCCGAAGGCCGCCGCGGTTCAGAATAGCGATATCAACTTCCCGGCCCAGTTCGCGCCCGCTGATAAAACGAAGGATATCAGCAGTCAGGTTTCCCAGCGGACTCTCGGGCTGCCCCCGTTCAATCACGGCGCGGCTCACCGTAATGCGCCGGTTCATTTTCCGGTTGAGTTCAGTAGCAAAGCTTAAAATGAATTCGCTTACTTCAGGGTCGGGTTCGAAGCTTTCATCAACCCGTATATAATCAGGCTCAAAACTGCTGACAATATGTACGCGGTCGAGACCATCATCCTGCCATATAAATGCACAGCTGCTTGTGCCTGCAAATAAAAAAAGCAGGGCAAATATTTTAAAGAAACGGGAAGACTTAGGAATCATAATCATGTATTTGGTATCTGACAAGTTTTGCTGAGAGCGGTCTTAAAATACAGCATAAGCTTTAAAGGCAGCGTCAAAACTTAAAATCAGTTTTGCATCATCATCATCAGCTGGAAGAGCGAAATTTGCTGCTTTCCTTCCGGGATATCTTTTTCATCGGCAGAAAGGCGCCTTGACTGAAACTGCGTAGCTTCAACTTTTGCCCGCAGCTCCCCGCCAACGTAATCTTCAGCCAGCAGCGGGGTCATACTCAGCTCCCAGGGCACGGAGCTGAGAGATGTTCCTCCGCCAAAAGTACTCAGCAGATCATTAACGGGCTGCAGCAACGCTCCCCAGTTGATATCCGCATCAGCGAGCCATAGATGTGTTTCGCGGTTTTCAATTTCACGGTCGTGAAGAATGAACTTTCGTGCACGCATACCGTGAATCCGCCGCGTTTCAGTTGTTTCCGTGAGGTAAGTGCGCTCCGCAAGCCGGTCAGTGTCAGCTGTCTGCGGCTGCTGCGCATTTCCGGAATTGTTCATGAACTGCCGCAGAATAGTGCTTAATTCACCGAGATTTACCGCAGCAACAGCGGTCTCGGTATGTATCAGCAGGTCATTCCGGTCTGTCCGAATAGTGATGGTATCCCGAAAAAGCGGGAAATCTACGTATTGACGCACATTTCCTCTTAGCACAAGCCTGTTCTCAGCTACCAGCATATTAAGTGTATCGGTGCTGCCGTCTGTTACGTCTGTAAATTCATACGTAATTTCGCCCTCAAAATGCTGTGCACTAAGCGTGGCGGCTGGTACAAATAAAAGAATCAGTAAGATGCTGATTAGCAGATGTTTGGTAGAATCAGATGTGTTCATAAACCTCACGAAGGGTTAAATAACGGGGATTTTGGTGATGAAGATACCTCAAAGCCTGCTCAAATAAAAAGCCGGCTCCTTCCGCTTCTGCATCATCGAGGGCATGGTGATGGAAATCCCAGCAAAGGACCCCTCCGTACCTATGCACGATATCAGCCTGACGGCAGGCATGCTCCAGAGCCTGCTGCGGACTCAGCTGCATTTTTTGGAGAAGCTGCATCTCCATCATCAGCAGCGGAATTTCCAGCACCGGGCTGGCTGCATTACGTTCGAGGTCAAACAAAAAGTATGGATGCGTGAAACCCGCCCGAAATCCGGCGCGCTCTGCCCACCCTACCGAGCTGTCACAAAAGAGGCCCGCCGCTGAAAGCAGCCTCGGCAGGCGCTCGTGCCGGTACCTGAGGTAGTGGAAGCGGTGAGCGCGTATTTTTTGCCCGACCCGCGCTTCAAGCTGACGAATTTCCTGATGGTACAGCGGCTCGTTATAGCCCGCCTCATAGGAAGCATGCAGCCCGATTTCCCCGCGAAGCTCCCCAACACGCTCCAAAATAGTGTTGAAAAACGGATAGCTCAGGTAATCAGCGGCGTCGTTTTTGTGTTTTTCGAGGATGGATTTCACCAGTACGGTCGGTTTAATACCCAGCTCTTCTTCCAATGCAAACATCCCGAGGATGGATCGCTCATAGCCGTCGCCCGGCTGCAGCAGGTCAGCAACAGACTTCCGGAAACGCCTGACCCGCTCTTCACGAGTAAATCCGTGCGGATTCAGAAACGGAATTTCAAAAAACTCCCGGACGTAAGTACCACGATACCGTTTTTTGATGCGGTCGAAGTCGTGCGTGATACATGCCGCAAAACCATGTCCACCAATCATTTTTGGCTTTATATCTACATTTTTTGTAGATGTAATACATCCGATAATCAGCGCTGCATATTCATTCACAATCGGGCGGTCAGCGAGATTCAGCTTTGCCTGAAGCGTGCTGCTGTACGGCAGGCGGCCATGCATGTCAGCGGGACGTTTGGGCAGCCAGGCTTCCCAGTCGCTCAAAAAATAAAAGGCCGAAGCCACCACATCCCAGGGCAGGTATCCCTCAGCGGGCGTCTCTCCTGCTGTTTCCGCATCCCCAAAAAGAAGCGGCAGATTTGTTTCGGGTGAGTTTAGGGTGATGACATCCTCAGCCTTTCGCGCCTTTCTGCCTTCAAAAAATGCCGGCGCGTTCGCCGCCATCTGAATGCGCAGATCGAAGCGGTCATCTTTCCGGCGGGCGTCAGTACCATAGTACAGCCGGATGGCGTCTGATTCTTCCGGTATGGCGGCAAGCTTGTTTACGATCCGGATGTCATCATACCGAAAAAAAGCCGAAAGCATGGTTTTGAGGGCAAAACCAGCTTTCGGCTTGTATGTTTCCGGCACATCGGCAAATAGCAGAACGCGGGCCATGTGCACTATTCGAAGTCCATCTTCACTTTGTGAAGCCAGCCGCCGCCGATTACGTCGTCGCCTTCGTAGCAAACCAGCGCCTGACCCGGCGTGATGGCCGTTCTCGGGCTCGGGAACCGGACCGTGAGCTCGTCTTCTCCGGTTTGGGTGAGGAAGCCGGGCTCGCCGTCGTCGTTGTAGCGGATGGCTGCTGTTACCGGCATTTCTTCTTCCGGCACCTGCGCGTATTTCACCATGTTGATCTGCTTCGCTGTGCAGTAAGTGCTTTGCAGGTCTTCTTCATCGCCAATGGTGATGGTGTTGGTTTCCGGGTTGATGTGCGTTACATAAACCGGCCGGCCCATCGGCAGGTGCAGTCCGCGGCGCTGACCAATGGTGTAAAACGGATAGCCGCGGTGCTTGCCTACGACCTTGCCGTGTTTATCTACGAAAAGTCCGCCATCCACTTTTTCTTCCAGGCCCGGCACGCGCTTTTTGAGGAAGCGGCGGTAGTCGTTATCGGGCACGAAGCAGATTTCATAGCTGTCTTTTTTGTTGGCTACGTTCAGCAGGCCAAACTCTTCGGCCATTTTCCGGATTTCCGGCTTGTGAAACTGCCCCAGCGGGAACATGGTGCGCGACAGGTTTTCCTGCGAAACACCCCAAAGTGCGTACGACTGATCTTTGTTGAAGTCCTTGCCGCGTGATATCACAAAGCGGCTGTTTTCCTCGCGCACGTTGGCGTAGTGGCCGGTCGCGATGAAATCGCAGCCGAGGTGATTGGCACGCTTCATCAGCGCGGTCCACTTGATGTGCGTGTTACAGAGCACGCAGGGGTTGGGCGTGCGCCCGTCCATGTATTCTTCCACGAAACGGTCAATCACCCAGTCGCCGAACTCCTCGCGGATATCCACGATGAAATGGTGAAAGCCGTATTTGAGGGCGACCTGCCGGGCATCATTCATCGACTCCAGCGAGCAGCAGCCGGTTTCTTTGTTCGATTTGCCGCCTGAGCTGGTGTAGTCCCAGGTTTTCATGGTGATGCCGATCACCTCGTACCCCTGCTCGCGCAGCATCACTGCTGCAACTGACGAATCGACGCCGCCACTCATGGCGACCAAAACTTTTCCTTTTTTACTCATGTATTCCTCCCCGCGGATTCAAAGTCCGGGCGATTTTGTGTTTGTGGATTTGTGTTATTGAGTTTTGTATTAGAATTACGGTATGAAATCAGAGGTTTCTTTTTTTCCAAAAACCAAGGTTTGGCAAATTGATTTCAGGGTAAACTGATAGTCACTTAGAAAATAACTTCCGTGCTGTTTTATGAACCTCTTCACCATCGGTATAAGAAACCTGACCAGATTCAGCCGCACTCATTCTATTCTCTAATTCGGTTTCCCAGGCCTGCCTGACATCATCATCTTCATTTACATCAAGGCTTGAGAGCAGCTTTTTTTCCAGCTCTGCACGGTCGTTCTCACCGAGCTTTAAAGCAGCGCTTTTAACCTGTGCAAAATTTGCATCCATACTCATGAATATTTTGATGTTTCTGGGGAAGCCAATTTTTGTTGCTTAGTAACTGTACATATAAAATAAGGGATTTGGCCGAATTTTGTTTGTTGCTCATCGCAAAGCTCACATCCCCTCCTGCTCTTCCCAGATTTCGCGCATTTCCTCCATCAGCGCTTCAATCCGGTCGAAATCTTTGATGCCCGGCGACAGTTCAACGCCACTCGACACATCTACCGCGTGCGGTTGCACCAGATTTACCGCCCGCCGCACATTCCCCGCGCTGATGCCGCCTGCCAGCATCACGGGCCAGTCTTCAGACAAATCCC
>JAFIET010000026.1 GCA_020832405.1 Balneolales bacterium | reverse complement strand
TCGCGCTGTCGCCCATTTTTGATGATCAGAACAACCTCACCCATTTTGTGGGCATTCAGCAGGATGTTACCCGATTGAAAGAAGCAGAGGCTTCGTTGGTGCGGCAGACGGCACTTCAGTCGTTTCTGTTATCGGTTTCTGCCCGCTTCGTGAATGTTAAGCCAGAGGATCTTAAAAACGTAATTACCAGTGTTTTAAATGAAAGCACCGATATGCTGCACGCCGACGGGCTGTGCCTTTCTGCTTACTCAGAAGGTGGGGATACATTTACAGAAACATGCCGGGGAGGCAAAACCAGAGCTTTTAAGAAGAGGAGTAGTTCTTATTCAGAAGGCGCTGTAAGTGAATGCCCGGCAGAGCTGTACGAACAGCATTTAAACGGGGATACTGTATTTATACACGACGCACAGTTACTGCCTGCTAATCACCCGCTCAAAAAGTGGTTAAATAAGCGCGGGGTTCGTGGGTTTACCGCCCTCCCCATGATGATGGACGAATCCTGTACCGGTTTTCTCTCAGTTGAAACCGTTAACCGGCCTTTAATGCTTGAGCGTGAACACCGTGGCATGCTCTCCATTCTTATGCAGCTGCTTGTAAACCTCCGGTACCGCCTCGATGCCCTCGATAAAGTGGTGCAGAGTGAAGAGAAATTTTCGATGGCTTTTCAATCGAGCCCGTACGCTATTGTTATTACAGATCCTGAAACCGGCCGGTTTATAGACGTAAATGACGCCTTTGAACAGTACACCGGCTACAGCCCTGATGATGCGCATAGTAACAGAGTCAACAGCCTCAATATCTGGGCTAATAAAGATGAGCGTAACATCATGAAAAACGCACTTGAGCGCGGTGAAACGGTGAATAACATGGAATTTCAGTTCCGGAAGAAAAACGGGGAGCTGTTTACCGGTCTTCTGTCATCCAGAGTTATTCAGATTGAGGGCAAACCTTTTTTTATTACAAGCATCAACGATATATCTGATAAAAAGGCTGCAGAAGCCAGGCTTGCTGATAGTGAAGAAAAATACAGGCTGTTGTTTAATGCCAATAAAGATGCCATATCAATTTACAGCCTGGAAGCTGAATTACCTGTTATTCTTGAGATGAACAGTGCAGCAGAAGACCTTACCGGGTACAGCAGGGATGAGCTCAGGCAAATGACCGCCGCTGATCTGGAGCCCCATCTCACCCGGGCAGACCTGCGCAAGCGGAGTGATGATCTGTATGACAACGCTGTGGTGAATTATGAAACCATCATCAAAACAAAGGCCGGCACAAATAAGGATGTTGAAGTGAAAGCCGCTCTTGTGTTCTATGAAGATCAGCTTTCCTGTATGAGTATCGCTCGTGATATTACGCAGCGGAAGAAGAACGACCTAAGGCTCAAAGAAGTACTGCTTCGTAACAGTGCCATGCTCTCCGCACTGCCTGATATGGTTTTCCTGTTCAATAAAGATCTGCAAATCATCGATTTTAGCGCAGGAAATCAGGAGGAAGCATATCTGAGTCCCCACGACTTTATCGGTAAAACCGTAAGGGATGTATTGCCGGAATCGGTTGCTGAACCCGGTAGCAGGGTTATTCAGCGTGCCCTTGATACGGGAGAGGCAGGGCGTTTTACCTATCATCTTGAAATGAAGGGTCAAAAAAAATATTTCGAAGCCAGGATCGTACCCTGCGGCCCTTCTCAGGTAATGGGCGTTGTTCGGGATGTAACGGAAACGAAGGAAGCCGCACAGGAAATCTTCAGGTACAGCCGTATTTTCGAAAGTTCAATCAATGAAATTTATCTCTTCAGACCAAACAGCTATCGGTTTGAAGTAATGAACCCTGCTGCGATTAAGAATCTGGGCTATCAGGCTGATGAGATAAGCGGGCTAACAGCCATGCAGGTAGCCAATTTTACCACAAAGCAGCTGGATGAAATGCTTGCTCCTTTGCTTCGGGGCGAAAAATCGGTTATCTCAACCGTGAATGTTCATACCCGGAAAGACGGTACAACCTATGAGGTAGAGTCGTTCATACAGTTGATCTCTTTCGAGGAAGAGCAGCTTTTTGCCGGCATTGTTGTTGATATCTCTGAACGTCTCAATTATCTTCGTTACCTTGAATCACAGAATAAAGTGCTTCGTCAGATTTCATGGACGCAAAGCCATTTGGTTCGTGCCCCTCTTACGCGTATGATGAGTCTTATTACGCTTCTGAGGGAAAGAGATTTTGAAGCCTTTACTGAAGAAGAAATCCTGGAGTTTCTCTCTGATTCAGCGGCTGAAATTGATAATATGATTCATGAAATAGCCGAAAAAACAGATAAGACGGTTTTCAGAAGCCCTGAGGCACCATCTGATTCCTAAATGCTATTACCCCACTGTATCCCCCAGTACAAAATTGTATGACCAGTAAGGAACCAAACCCGGAACCCGCACGCCCTTCAAATGATGGCTTGAGCAGGAAATTAGACCCGTTAAAGGTTGAATCGGCCAGTGAGCTTGTCGTTGTAGGTGTTGGTGCTTCAGCCGGCGGCCTTGAAGCCCTTCAGGAATTCTTCTCCAACATGCCCGAAAATTCAGGGCTCGCTTTTGTGGTTATTCAGCACCTCTCCCCCGATTACAAAAGCCTGATGGATGAACTGCTGGCGCGGCACACCAAAATTCCGATTCACATCGCTGAAGATGGCATGCAGATGAAACCCGATAACATCTACCTGATTCCGCCGCGCAAAAATATCTCGGTTTTCCATGACCATCTGTACCTCGACCTCCAGAACCAGAAAAAAAGCCTGAACCTGCCCGTCGATATTTTTTTCCGTTCACTCGCGGTTGAAAAACAGAAAAACGCAATCGGCATCATTCTTTCCGGCACTGGCAGCGACGGAACCCTCGGTACCCGTGCTATCAAAGAAGCCGGCGGTATGGTAATGGTGCAGGATGAAAAATCAGCCAAATTTGACGGAATGCCCCGCAATTCAATTGCAACCGGCCTGGTCGATTTCATTCTCGAGCCATCGAAAATGCCGGAAGCACTTGTAAACTACATTAAACACCCCTTCACCAAACCCAATAAGAAGAGTGAGAATATTCTTACTCAAAATATTGGCACCATACAGAAAGTAGCGCTTATTCTCAGGGAACATTGCGGCATTGACTTTTCATACTACAAAGAAAATACGCTTGTACGCCGGCTTGAGCGCCGGGTGAGCATCAACCGCTTCGAAAATATTGAGGAGTACCTGATATTCCTGAATGAATCGTACAAGGAAAAGGAAACGCTGTTCAAAGAACTGCTGATCGGTGTTACCGGCTTTTTCCGTGATCCTGAAGCCTTTGAATCGCTGCGTGTGAATGTGCTGGATCGAATGGATTTATCCAGAAAAAAACTCCTGCGGGTCTGGTCAACGGGCTGCTCTACCGGTGAGGAAGTGTATTCAATCGCCATGCTGTTCATGGAGTATTTTGAGAAAAACGATATTGACTGCGAGCTCAAAATTTTTGCCACAGATGTGGACCGCACCGCACTTGAACAGGCAGGCACCGGCTACTATCCTGACAGCATTGTTACAGATCTGGACCCCGAGCTGCTGCTCAAGTACTTTCACCGCCACGACAGCGGTTTTCAGGTGAATGAGAGCATAAGAAAAACCATTGTTTTTGCTACCCATAACCTGCTTAAAGATCCGCCGTTTTCCAAGCTCGATCTGCTTATCTGCCGTAACCTGTTCATATACATAAAACCGGAAATGCAGCACCGTTTGCTGTCGTCCTTTTTTTACAGCCTCAGCCCCGGAGGATATTTGTTTCTGGGCAGCAGCGAAACACTCGGCAGCATGCATGAGGGCTACGATACTATCGATTCCAAATGGAAAATTTACAAGGTGCGCAACGGGTACCGCCCACCCATCATGCAGAGTATCAGCCGGCCGACTTACATGCAAAGCGATAAGCCCGCTGCGAAAGCAGGCCCGAGGCGCAACGGCGACCTGTTCAGGATGGATAAGGTTACGGAAAAGCTGCTGGAGCTGCTGGCACCGGCTTCGATAATCGTTGACAGTAATGATCAGATTGTTCACATCATAAATAATGTGAGCAGATTTATTTCTTTCAGGTCCGGGCGGTTTTCAAATAATCTGTTTAATAACCTCAACCCTGATTTCGCAGTTGTGATAACAACGCTGTTGCATCGCATGCGCAAACACGGGGAAGGCCTTGTGCTCAGCGAAGAACTCACTGATATACCTGGTTTTGAAGCGGATGTTGTACTGCTTGAGGGCAGGTTGGTTGATATTTCAGATGCTCAGTATGCCGTCATTTCTTTTAAGCTGAAACATCAGGAAAAAGATAAGACCGCTTCAGGAAGTGTGAATGAAGCAGCAGGTCGCAACGATGCCGGAAAAGCAAGCCGTTTGTCCGCGAGAGCAGACGCGCTCGATCTTCAAAATGAACTTAAGCAGGTGAAAGAAAACCTGCAGGCTACTGTAGAGGAGTTGGAAACCTCAAACGAAGAACTCCAATCGAGCAATGAAGAACTGATTGCCTCTAACGAAGAGCTGCAGAGCACTAACGAAGAACTGCAGTCGGTAAATGAGGAGCTCTTCACTGTAAATTACGAGTATCAGAGCAAAATTGATGAGCTCACCAAAACCAATAACGACATCAATAACCTGCTCAAAAACACCGAAATCGGAGCGCTTTACCTGGATACCAAGCTCTGCATCCGTAAGCTTACCCCGCTTGTTGCTGAAATTACGCATATTCTGCCGACCGATATCGGGCGGCCCATGTCGCACATTTCGGTGATGAATATTTACCCGGATATGCTCGACGACATCAACTTCGTAGCAGAAACCCTGCAGGCGCGTGACCGCGAAATTCAGGCGCTCGATAAGCGGGTGTTTTTGGTAAGGACCCGGCCTTACCGTACGCAAAACAACGCAGTTGAAGGCATTTTACTTACCTTCGTGGAAATCACGCGTGTAAAGGAAGAACAGGCACGCTACAGGGATGTGGCCGGAAAGCTCACACGTGCCCTGGAGCTCGGGCAGATGTCATGCTGGAGCTGGAACCCGGATACAGACGAATTTAAGGCCGATGATCCGCTTCCCCAAATGCTGGGCTACCCCAGAGATGCATTCCCTGCTACTTTAAGTGCATTCGGGCAGCAGCTGCACCCTTCGGATTTACCCGATTTCCAGAATGAAAAACAGCGTATGCTTTCCGGCAAAAACCAGAAGTGGGAAGAAATATTCCGGATTAAGCATGCGCAGGGGCATTATATCTGGCTACGGCTGAGTGCAGGCCTCAAATCTGCTGTAAGGGAAGATAAAACTGCAAAACCGGTGGTTGACGGTGTTTTTTCAAATATCTCCGGGCTTCAGGAATTAAAGAACCAGCGGAAAATTTATAGCCTGGCCATAGCGGGAGTGTTAAACTCGCTCGGCGCGCCGGCTTTAATTATAGACCAGGATTTCACTGTTATTCAGCAAAACAAGCTCTTTTCAGCTATGGCAGAAGATGTAGTAATGTCGGTACTCACCCATCCTGACTGGAAGTTCGGTTTGGGAGGAAAGTACGATAGTATTAAGGCTTTTCTGACTTCCGGCGGGGCAACCGGCGAAATAGAAAACAGCAGTGTATATTATAAAGACAAGCTTGTTTTTGAAGGAAAGATAAGTTTTATGACATTTAACGACGGTCAACTCAGTCATGGCGGGTTGCTTGTCTTTTCCAGAACAGAGGTTGAACAATGAAAGAATATTCAAAACAGGAACTAACGCAGCTAATTGAAAACGTCAGTTTTATGAAGGGCCTTAATCTGGAAGAACTCCGGAATAAGCCAATCGATCATATTCTTGAAACCATTTCCATTTATCATCAGGAACTTGAGTTTCAAAACAAGGAGCTGGTTCGTGCACAGGAGGCCATCACCCGTTCAGAAAAAAAATATGCCGAACTCTTTTATCAGGCACCTGTTGGCTATGTGATAATTTCGGATGAACGGGAAATTTTGGATGTCAATAAGGCTTTTTGTGATCTTTGCGGCTACTCAAAAGCTGAGCTGGCACATAATACCATCACGGATTATATCCATCCCGATTTCCAGGATCAGTTTTATTTGTTTGTTTATCGCCTTTTCAGGGGAAAAAAAGCAGATCAGCAGCCTGCTCAAAGTATCGATTTGAGGTTGAACGGTAAGTATGAGCAACCCTTTGTGATGCTTTCAGCTTCGGCAACAGTGCTCACCGACTCAGACGCAGATGCCCTTAAGGTTTACAAGATTACGGTTACGAATATTGATGCCCAAAAGCGCAAAGAGCATGCCCTAAGTATCAGCGAGGCCAAGTTCAGAACCCTTGTGCGAAATGCGCCCGTAGGGTTCCTAATTGCGGATGATGAAGACAGAATTGTGTACATGAACAACCACTGCTCACAACTTACCGGGTATAACCCGGATGTTCTTTCGGATATGGCTGCTTTTTGGAAAAAAACGGGCGGTGAGAAGGAGGGTGAACCTATGGAGAATTGGGCTGTTTTGAAACAGGAGGCCCGCAGCCACACGGGCTGCTCAAAAATCTACATCAGCACTTTTCGTCGTGCCGATGGCAGCAGCCTGTACCTTGAGCTTAGCACAATCGCACTTGGGGATTTGTTTATTTTATCGTTGGTTGATTTAACGCAGCACCACAAGCTGGAAGAAACCCTCAAGAAGGCAAACAGAGACCTTGAAGTTCTGAACCAGCAAAAGCTGAAGCTGCTGTCAATCATCGGCCATGATTTGCGTACCCCAATTTCGAGTATTCAGGGCTTTGCAGACCTGCTGCATGAAGACCTTTCGGAAGGAAGTTTTGATTCCGCCCTGAAGTTTGCTTCAATTATACAGAAGGCAGCACAAAAATCGATGAGCCTGCTGCTTAACCTCGTTGACTGGGCCCGTATGCAGCGAGAAGGCGTCGCATTTAATGCCGCTTTACTTAACCTCAATGAGATGGTGGAGGAAACCAGAAGTTTCTTCAGGGAAGTTGCCGCACAGAAAGAAATAGCAATACATCTTGAAGCCGGTCAGCAGATTCAGGTTGTTGCGGATAAACAATACTTGCAAACCCTGCTCAGAAATCTGCTCAGTAATGCTGTTAAATTCAGCTATCCGAACCAAACAGTAAGTTTGAGGTTAGGTCTCACAGACGACGGAAACTCAGCTGTAATCGAAGTTCAGGATAAGGGCGTTGGCATTGATGAGGACCAAATACCGATGCTTTTTGAGCCCGGTACCCGGTACAACAGAAGCGGTACAAACGGTGAGCAAAGTGCCGGACTTGGCCTTATTTTATGCAAAGAAATAGTAGATTTGCACAAGGGCTCACTTTCAGTTAAGTCAAGCCCGGGAAACGGATCGGTTTTTACCGTGAAACTACCCTGTAATATCTCAGAATTCAGCCGCAGTTTGTGAGTTGAAAAATTCTGCCAAAGGCGGAATGATGATAATTTTATTTTAAGCTGTTTTTTGCAAACAGCTGCTTATTTTAAGCTTTAAAACACTATTTTCTGATAGCAGTATTTCAATACCTAACAAGCGAAGATAATGGATAAAAAAGAGACCGAATTTCTATTGGTTGATGATGACAGAATAGTTCTGATGCTGCATGAAGCATCATTAATTAGAAATAAACTTTGTGCAAGCCCGAAGTCTTTTACCAACGGTCCGGATGCGCTGCAATACATTCGGGCTAACTACGATAGCGGAAAAGATTTCATAGTTCTGCTCGATATTTACATGCCTGAGATGGATGGCTGGGAGTTTATCGAAATCCTGAGGGATGAAAACAAGATTGAACGTACCCACGTCATCATTGTAACTTCCTCAGTTGATATCCCCGACCGCCTGAAAGTAGATGACTATCCCGAAGTGCTTCATATGGTAATCAAAGCCCTAAAAAAACAGGATATAGAAGAGATAAGGCAGCATCCTAAGCTTTCTCACCTGTTGATGTAAGTTGCAGGCAGGCTCTTCTTGAAGTGTTGGTTTCACAATTATTGTTTGATAACCGGTTAGCCCCGAACCTTGATTAAACTTTCATCGGGAATATATATGGTTAATGTACCGGAAAACCTTTATTTGCCAGCATATATATTTAACTCCCGTACTATAGTTGCGGTAGTTTTTCAGGCAAACGGAAAACTGCTGCAAACCAACGCTTTGTTTAACAGCGCATTTGGCGTAAGCGATAAAGGTGTTTCAAAGCGGTATTTCCCGGAATTTGTCAGCCCGCAGGATAAGCCGCTTTTTGAAAACGCGGTAAAACAATGCCTCGAAACTGAAGGTGATACAGTGGCTGTTCGGCTTAGGGCTGTGCATACAGGCGGTAGCTGCACAGGAAGTTTCTCCTGGGAGTTTTCAAAACTCCCAGCGAGGGGAGCGGAAGGAAGTAAAATTTTAGCGTTGGGAACCGGTTTAGCTGAAGGTTCTTTAGCGCAAGCAAACTCCGGATCTAAAGAAGCTCCCCTCGGGCCCGGGCATATTACGGCACACTCAGCCGCTGATCGTTCTTGTTTGCCCGACTATACAAGTTATGAGACCGCCCTTCAGGAGGAGAAACGATTTTCAGAAACCCTCGTGAGTTCACTTCCCGATCTCGTTTTCCTTTTTGACGGGCAGGGAAGGTGTCTCGATGTAAGGGGCTCAACGCAAAACCTCCTGCTGCCCGAAAGTGAAGTGCTCGGTCGCAGGCTTTCTGAAATGATGCCGGCAGATACAGCCGCTTTACTTTTTAACCTTATCAAGGGTGCTCTTGAAGGCAATACGGCATCAGCCGCTGAGTACACCTTTACTTTAAAGGGCGAAGTATATTACTTCGAAAGCCGCTGCGTGAAATTTGATGAAAACCGGGTGATGATGCTCGTTAGAGATATCAGCAGCCGGATTAAAGCAGAAATTGAGCGGGATAACCTGCTTGCGGAGTATGAGGTTCTGTTTGATAGTAATCACCTTGCCATTTTCCTGATAAGTGTGGAAAATGAAGGCCGGTTTGTTTACATGAGAACGAACAAAACGCATGTCGAAACTACAGGCCTTACCCCTGAAGTGCTCTGGAATAAAAGCCCTGAGGAAGTATTCGGCGAATCATTCGGTTCCGAAATATCAAAAAACTACCAAAAGTGTATCCGAAAAGGGGATACCTTGATTTACGAAGAGGAGCTTGAGCTGCCAGCCGGCCGAAAGAACTGGCTTACAGCACTTAAGCCGGTGCGGATTAACGGGCGTATTGTTTTCATAATTGGTTCGGCGGCAGATATCACCGAATTAAAACAAAATGAGAAGGTGCTGCTAAAGCAAAAGGAACAGCTTGAGCAAATCAGTGAAGTTTCGCGCGTGGGCGGCTTTGAGTATTTTCCGAAGGAAGAGCGTTTGTTTTGGACCCGTATGACCAAAAAAATTCATGCAATGCCCGAAAATTATCAACCGGATATTGCGGCGGCTTTTTCGTTTTTCACTAAACCCGAACATCGCAATAAGATTGAAGCTGCTGCTTCTGAAGCTATCTTACAAGGGAAACCTTACGATCTGGAACTGCAGATTACAGACGGCGACGGAACCGAAAAATGGATAAGGGCAATCGGTACCACAGCCTTTGAAAACGGAGAGTGCGTGCGGCTGTACGGCACCTTCCAGGATATTGATGCGCAGAAGCGTCTCGAACGTCTCAGCCGGGCAAATGAGCAGCGTTATATGAATATTTTGCAGGCAGCTCCCAACGGTATGGTTGTAATTACGGATATGAAGATCGATTACATCAACCCGTCGGGTCTCGTTTTGCTTGGCGCCGGCAGGATGGCAGATGTTGTGGGTAAATATGTAAAAGAACTGGTACACCCGGATGATTACCTCTTGGGCAGCCTGAAAATTATTGATATGATTAACGGAAAGCCGGTGAAGTTTCCGCATGAACTGCGCCTGATAAAGAACGACGGCAGCTTCATTGATGCTGAAATTACCGCTGCTTTTCTTCCTTCCGTAGAAACACCTGCACTGCTTGTTATTTTCTCCGACATTACCGAACGCAAAAATAACCGCAGGGCTATAGAAGAGCAAAACAGGGTGCTCCGGCAAATAGCCTGGGAGCAGTCGCACGTGGTTCGGGGACCTGTCTCAAGGCTGATGTGCCTGGCCGATGCAATCGAAACAGCCGATTTTCAAATCATTTCTCAAAAAGAGATGCTGGACGGAATTGTTCAATCGGCTCAAGAACTGGATGACATCATCCGGGATATTTCAGATAAAGCCAATCGTCTGCTTCACCCTGAGGCTTTTTAAAGGGTTCCGTTTAATGCCCGGGTAGCTGAGCTGACCTTAATCGTCGGTTTTTCGAACGGTACTGATGCCGCAGGCTGTATGTATGCGGTTTAAAGGTGCTGCTTGATCTGCCGCTCGGTTTCCCGCTTCACATCTTTTTCGGCAATGGAAGCCCGTTTGTCGAACATCTTCTTCCCCTTCGCCAGCCCGATTTCGACTTTGGCCTTTCCCTTTTTGAAATAAACCTTCAGCGGCACAAGGGTGTAGCCTTTTTGCCTGAGGGCGGTATCAATCTTGCGGATTTCGTCCCGGTTAAGCAGCAGCTTTCGCTCGCGGCGGGTATCATGATTGTTGTAGCTCCCCTGATCGAATTCCTTGATGTAAAACTCCTTCAGCCAGACTTCCCCGTGATGAATGTAGGCAAATGAATCGGTGAAGCTCGCATGCCCCGCCCGCAGCGATTTAACCTCGGTGCCCTGCAGCACAATACCGGCTTCGAAAGTTTTCTCAATGTTGAATTCAAAAAACGCTTTCTTGTTTTTAAGCGTCGGGACAGTCTTTTTTTGTTCGGCCATGGCCTTATCTCTCTGGAATTGCTGTTTGTTGGGGCTTTTGGTGACGCGCGTTGCTTCCGGAACACCGCTAAAGCGGAACCTTAAATATAAAACAAAAAGCCGGACTTGTGTCCGGCTTTCAGAAATGCCTTAAAGGGGCAGCCGGCATATGTGAAAGCGCGCCGGCTATGCGCGATGAACCGGCTTATTCAGCCACACCCTGAGGGATGTCGCGGTTCATCGAACGGTAGATGTCCTCAATCTGCCGGATGTTCGCCTGTGCCTGCCGGTTTTGCGGGTCGAGCTCGAGTACCCTGCGGAAGTGCGAAAGCGCCATGGGCATGCGCTCGGTCATGTGGATGGTTTCGGCGTGGTACATCAGCCAGGTGCCGAAGTGCAGGTGTGTGTCGCGGAGCAACACCATGATTTCCGGATCGGCTGCATCTTCCTGCCGCAATTTGCCGAGGGCTTCTTCGTAGCGGTCCTCATCCACCAGGAACTGAACCTGCATCACCAAAGGCCCATCGGGCACAGCATTTTGCCCGGCAGCATCCGGCTGGTTTTGCGAGCCGGCATCGGAGCAGGCGCTCATTATAGTCAGTAAAAAAATTAGGGTAGCAAATACTTTGGTCAGCTTACTTGGTTGAAGCATAGAAGCAGTGTAATCAGGTTAGATGAAAGGTTGAGAAGTTACATGCGAACAGTGAAGCGCGATTAAAAGTGCCGGTTGTATGTACGTACAGCGGCTCTACAGAACATAAATTGGCGTGGGGCTGATGCACAAAATAAAGATCAGCATGGTAAGCCAGCCGAGGATGCGGCGGCCGCGACCCAGGGGTTTTTCGAAATAAACGGGGGGATGTTCAATCTTCACGAAATATACGATAAACAGCGTGAACATAATCCATACACCGAAGCCGGAACCAAAATTGGTGCCCTGTGTGAAATAAAAAACGAATGAGGAGATCAGCAGGGAAACACTCCAGATGCTCAGGCTCCATACGGGATCGCGGTAGTAGGCTTTCCTGATGAGCAGGAAAGAAAGCATCGCCCACAGGAACCAGCCGAGGTTAAGATGCTCGGGCAGCCACAGCCCGGCGAGCTGATTCAGCAGCGGGAGTGCTGCAAACCCGGCCATGGTAATCACCGCTCCGAAAAACAGCCGCGCAACTTTCTGATGCTTCCGGTAGCCGATAAGCGAATACAGGATGTGCCCGCCGTCGAGCTGACCTACGGGCATCAGGTTGAGGGCGGTGAAAAAAAGGCCGAGCCAGCCGGCCAGCAGGAAGGGGTAGTGATACATTTCCCACATGGGCGGGGCGTTATCGAAAAAGGAGGCGAGAAAGCTGTACAGCAGCGTTTCGCCGAACATGATAATTTCGGAGCCTTCCGGCGCGAGGGGGTCGTCAGGGAAGCTGCCGTGCTGCTGCACATAGGCCACAACTTCATCGTGCATCTCGAAATTGGCCAGGAAATCCGGCTCGGGCAGGGTTGCGAAGCCGTACAGCAGAATGCCTAGTGCCACCACAAAACCGGCCAGCGGACCCGCAATACCGATATCGTACAGCTTAATAGTATCGTTGATCTGCTCCTTGATCTTGATGACAGCACCAAGGGTTCCGATGGGCGAAATGAGCGGCAGCGGTATGAAGTACGGCAGGCTTGCCTTCACCCGGTGATACCGGGCCGCGAAGTAGTGTCCGAACTCATGCACGCCAAGGAAAAGCAGCAGCAGGAAGGCGAACAAAACGCCTTCCCAGAGAATCAGATCGCTGATGCTTTCGGCCCGCGCGGTATGGCCTACGAAAAACAGGCCTCCCATGCTCGCCACCGAAATAAAGGTGGCTACAAAAAGCAGGCTGTGTCTGATGATGGCTTTTTTGCCGGTTTCTTCGTTTTCCGGTTGTGTGATGCCCTCTGTGAGGTCAACGTACACCACATCTTTATCGTCGGGTTTGCTCAAAAATCCTGCTTTTTGCGTGCTAAAATGTTAAACAACCGCCCGTGAAAACGGCTGCGTCATACACCGGGCGCCACCGCGACCCCGGCACAGTTCGTGGCCTTCAAAAGTTATAACCATTTTCCCGCATGTGGAAATGTCAAATGAACCGTCGCTGTAGTTTTTAACGAAGTCTTTACCGGCAACAATTCTGTAGCCGTACTTTTCCATTTCGCGGAAAGTATTCACGTTGCGCTCGTATCCGATAATAACGCCGGGCGCAAGTGCGAAGGTATTGGCACCGTCGCTCCACTGCTCACGCTGCTGCGCTGTAGGGTCGTCGCCGCCGCACTTGATGAAAGTGACCTCATGCCCGAGGGCTTCTTCCAGCGCGTGCTTCAGGTTAGGTTTAAGCTCTGTGATGATGGAACCGTTCGATTTCACCAAAGAAACCACATTGTCCTTACGGTCGATGATGGCCGGCGGAAACACAACGCACTCGTTGTAGTTGCTGAAGGTGAAGATCGTATCGAGGTGCATCGAGGAGCGTTTCTTGGGGATATCGATGATGAGCACCTGTTTGATACCCTTTTCCATGAGCTGCTGTGCGGCATGCATGAGCCCGCTGAAGGTCGTGCGCTCGCTCATGCCGATCAGTACGAGGTCGTCGCGAACCACGAGGATGTCGCCGCCTTCGATGCTGTCTTCCCCCGAAATGAAAATCGCGTTTTTGCGGATTTGCTCATACATCGGGTGGAAGGTCACCACGGTATCCATCATCAGGGATTCGCGGATACGTGCGGTTTTGGCTGCTTTCGAGACCACAATCACGTCGTTCACAACGGCTGCAAGGTCGCGGGTGAACAGCAGGTTGGGGGTGGGCAGCAGCTCAACAGAGGGGATGGATGGCGTACTGCCTTCAATAGTGAAGACAGTGAGTTCGGCCGCATTCAGCTCGGCAAGCTGACTGCGGATGGGGGCGAGGTTGCCGTCTTTCTGATTGCGAACGAGGCTGTCGGCAAGGTAGGCGCGGGCATCCGGGTTTTCAAGCGTTTCGGTGATCAGGTTACGCACTTCAATAATTTTGAGGTCAGGCAGCGCGGTGCGCATCACCTGAAGCATATCGAGATGTTCGTTGCGGGCGTCGTGCTCGTAGATGATGTCGTCGAAGAGCAGCTGGTCTTTGGTTTCGGGAGATACCAGCGAGACTTCAGGCCCCGGGGTGTGGGTAATCACGCCCTGAAGCAGGCCGGTTTCTGAGGTCACACGTAATTCCATAATCGTATCAAATAGAGTCAAAAAGTGGGTTTTCAGTTGAGATGCGCAAATATAAGGGCATAGGGTGCACCAACAAACCGGCGAAAACAGGGCCTAAGTAGTTTAAACTTGTATGCCTGTTTGCAGGCTTGAAATTGGTGGGCGAAGGGCATGCTAAAGGCAGTTGCGCACCCGTTTCCGGTGCTTGCTGCCGGTGCGGTTTGTTTAGGTAATAAGCGGGTGAAAAAATCCTTTTGAATCTGTTATTTTGAAGGCTGTGATTTTCAGGCGTCAGCTGTGTTTGCCGCCGTTGTTTTTCAATCCCCTTTACTCACAAGCCTCCCTCTTATGAAACAAAACGGTTTAGTTCGCTTTACCGGCCTTCTGCTCATCTGCCTTTTTGCAGTCGTTGCCTATCCCAAACCGGCTCATGCTCAGCAAACGCCCGCCTATGCCGGCCTCGACACCCTTCAGCTGCGCACTATTTTCGCCGAACCTTTTCTGCCCGGTGTAAGGCCCGGCCTTTCTGGTTTCAGCCCGATCGGCAACCATGTTCATTTCAGCTGGAATGATTCGAGCTACGCTGCTACAAGTCAGTATCGTGTAGATCTGTCGGGCTCGCTGGTGGAGCGGGTTGATGATGACCTCACCCACGTTGCTAACAGCGCGGTATCGCCAAACCGGCAGCTTATTGCCTACACAAAAGACCGCAGCCTGTTTGTGGCGGGCCTGGACGGCTCAGCGCCCCGCGCGGTTTTCTCTGCCCGTGGCGTTGGCGGCAGGCCGCACTGGTCGGCCGATAGCCGCAGCCTCGCCTTCACCAACGCCGGCGATGTGTGGACGATCCACATCGAAAACGGCGAAGTAGCGCAGCACACAAGCCGGGCAGGTAGTGCACCCGGTTTCTTCATCAGGGGCTGGGCAGCGGGCGACAGCGTAATTGTGGTGCAGCAAACCGATACTTCGCACTACCGCGAGGTTTTCTTTCCGGAATATGTACCGGAGTTTGTGCTGCCGGGCGGCTCGCGTCGCGGGCAGCCTAAGGTCACCCTTTCAGCCGTGAACCTGCGGGATAATGAAATCACGCAGATTTACGAAGCCGAATCTTATATACTCAACACCGCTGTTTCGCCGGGAGGGCGCTATTTTGTGTATGATGTTACCGATCATGACATGAAAGAGCGGACCATTGTATCCTACGATTTTGGAGTTGAGGGAGGCGCAAGCACAACCATTCATCAGGAAACAACCGAAGGCTGGATTTACAGCCCGTTGCTCAGGCTGGCTTTCGCGCCGGAAGGCGATATGCTGTTTTTTACTTCCGAGCAAAGTGGTTTCAGCCACATCTATGTGTCCCGCGGGAACGGAAGCCGGCTCAGCCAGATCACAAGCGGCGATTTCGAAGTGGACTGGGTTGACTGGATCGGAGTTAACACCCTCGCGTTTTCATCTACTCAGCAGGATCCCGGACTGCGGAATTTGTACACCGTGAACATCAACACCCGCAACCGTACCCGCTTAACACGCACACCGGCATTTCGCTGGGGATGGCAGGTGAGCCCCGATCAGCGCTACATCGCCTACCTTAAAACGAGCTGGAACAAACCCGCTGAAATTCACCTGATCGATATTCGCCGCCCCGATGATGAGGTACAGCTCACGCAAACCGTGCCGGAGCGTTTCAACGAAATTTCGTGGCAGGTGCCGGACTACTACCGCATCCCCAACCGCGACAACGAGCTGATTTCGATGGATGTGCTCAAGCCCCATAATTTCGATCCGACCCAAAAATATCCCGTCGTGGTGTTCGTGCACGGTGCGGGTTCCCTGCAAAATGTGTTTCAGGGCTGGTCGCGCAGCTATCCGCGCGAGTACATGTTCCATCAGCTGCTGAACCGTTCCGGTTATGTGGTTGTAGAAGTCGATTTCCGGCACAGTACCGGTTACGGCCGCAAGTTCCGCGAAGACGTTACCAACTGGATGGGCAAATTCGAGCTCAACGACGTGATTGACGGACTCGATTATCTCGATGAAACCTACGGCTACCTCGACCTCGACCGGGTCGGGATTTACGGCGGCAGCTATGGCGGTTTCATGGCGCTTTATGCCGTAACCCACGCGCCCGAACGCTTTCACGCTGCGGCAGCCCTGCGCGCGGTTACCAACTGGCGGAATTACTACCATGCCAACCCCGGCTACACGCGTCCGCGCCTCGGCACCCCGGAGGAGAACCCCGAGCATTACGACCGAAGCTCACCCATCACCTATGCGGACAGCCTCACAAGGCCGGTCATTATCCTTCACGGCCTCATCGATGATAATGTGGGGTTTCAGGATGCGGCACAGTACATCAACGTGCTCATCGAAAGCGGAAACACGAATTTTGATATGATGATGTACCCTGCCGAGCGGCACGCCTACCAAAACCCGGAAGCCTGGCACGATCAGTACCTGCGTATCTACAACTTTTTTGAGCGCCACATCAGGCAGGCAGAATAAACAGATTCTCTACAGCAGCCTGAGACCGGATTTACGCTGACGAATTATTTGATCAGCGTAATCCGGGCCTGCTGTGTTTGTCCTGCAGCGTGTACACGCACAAGGTAAATGCCGCTGCTTTGGCGGCTGAGGTTCAGCTGATGCTGCGTAGCGCCCGGCTGAAGCCGGAGCCCCGCGGCGTACACCCGCTGACCCGCCATGTTGAAGACCTCGATCCGGGCATCGGCACTTTGCTGCGACTGCAGCACAACCGTTGTTGCGGGATTAAAGGGATTCGGGTAGATGCGCTCAATCAGAAAAGAAGCGGGGATTTCTTCAGGTGCAGGGGGAAGGCTTACCGGATCGGAGTTGTAAAGCTGATAGGAACCGCCTGCGGGCACGACGCTCATCACCGCGTGGCTCACCGCGGCGGAGTTCCGTGTGCGGTTGCTTGAGCCGGAGGCGATAAACGGGCTCGCGGCCGTCACGTAGCCCTCGCGTGCATCCATAATGATAGTGGAGACCTGCGTATTGTCGAAACGCATCACGCCGCGGTCGTAGCTCAGCTGCATGTAGCGGGTGCCGCTCAGCGCGATATGCGCCTGATAGCTGTGCATGAGCCAGCCTGGGGCGCTTGCATAGTTTTCGAATAAACTTTGCGTGGTGTAGGTGCTGTCAATACTCACAACGCCCGGCAGCAGGGCCGAACCCGGCCGCACAATCATGCGGCCGTCGTAGGCGATGAAACCATTGGCCGCGAGGTTTGTGGCGTAGCCTTCCCCCATAACCGGCAGGTGCCGGGTGAGCAACTCAAGCTCGGTGCTGCTTCCGTCGAGCTGCGCCCGAAACAGCGGCTCGCTGCTGAGCTGAAGCCATTCTTCGGCGCTGATGTTGAGGAAGAGCCGGTCGCCGGCGAACAGGCTCTCAATCCAGGCCGGATCGCCGGTGAGGCTGCCCTCAAACGGCACAGTGCTAACCGGCACGCTGTGATTGATGAGGGCATTGGTGCTCACTTCGCCGCTGTCGAGCAGGATGCGCAGGCTGTCGTCGTCGCGGGCGTTGAGGTAGGCTGAGTTCCAGGCCGTGCGGCGGAAGTGCATCACGGCATCGGGGCCGCTTTGTGTGAAGGGGGCAACGGTTTCGGCATCCTCCGGCTGCGCGAGCAGCGCGCCGGTGTCGAGGTCGATTTCGAAGCCGTGCGTAAGCTGATGCGCCGCGAGGCCGGTAAGGCCGAGATCGCGATTGGGCTGTGCATCGAATACGGTTTCGGGCGTGCTGCGCAGCACGTGTACGCCGCCGGTGCCGCTCACCCGCAGACGCCCGTCCGGGAAAATCATCACCGCGGTTTTGTCGTCAATGCCGATACCGGTGATTTGGGGCGCGCCCATTTCGGTGGCGATAAACGCCATTTTGCTGATCAGCCGGCCGGGGCGCCCGCGCTCGAAGTAGTGCGTATCGGTGATGGTGTTCGGCAGCAGGTTCAGGAAATTTTCCTGCATGGTGTCCTGACCCGCCCAGGGGTTGCGCAGCAGCTGATCGGAAGTGGTGCCGCCCCGTGTGAAGTAGGAGCCGGCAACCATAGCGCCTGCGCTTGTGCCGCCGATTACGCCGCCGCCCTCAAATACAGCCCGGATGGCCGCCTCAACGGCTCCCCCGCGCCAGGCATCGATGTAATGCCGCTGATCGCCGCCCTTCATGAAAACCCCGCCGGCACCGCTGAGCGCAGCCAGAATCTGAGATTCGCTGTTTCCGGTGATGGTGAGGTTCACCACTTCCGCAGCCCCGAGGTTCGAAAAATAGTTCGGCAGCCAAACGGAGGTATCGCTGTTGGAAAGCACTACGATTCGGCCTTCACCCGCCTCCGCCGCCCGCTCAGCAAACCAGCCGTAGGGTTCGTTGCTCCAGCTTGCTGATGCGGCACTTTCCGAGCCGCCTCCGGCCAGCATCAGGTAGCCCTGAGCAAAGGCCGCGCCGGCGGGCATGAGCAGGAGCATCATCATCCCCAAAAACAAAAAAAAGCGCACTTTTGCGGGAAGTTTGTTTGAAATGCCGGAAGGGTGATGGGGGCTCGGAGTCATCATCATACCAAAAAAACAAAAGTGAAAGGTCAGGAATTGTAGCCGTAGCTGCGGAGGAAGGTCTCGTTTTCGCGCCATTTTTCGCGCACCTTCACAAATAAATTGAGGTAAACTTTGGTGCCGAGAAACTGCTGTATTTCCTTGCGGGCCTCGGTGCCGAGTTTTTTGAGGGCCGTGCCGCCCTTGCCGATCACGATACCCTTCTGACTGTTGCGGCTCACCACAATTTCGGCATCGATGCGGGTGATCTCCGGCTCGGCTTCAAAGCTGATAATGTTGACCGCGCAGGAGTAGGGAATTTCGGCCCGGTACAGGTGAAAGAGCTGCTCGCGGATGAGCTCCGAAACGAAAAAGCGCTCGGGGTGCTCGCTAAGCTGATCGGGCGGGAAAAACGGGGGTCCCTCGGGGAGCAGGGCGAAAATCTGCTCAACCAGCTCAGGTACACCCTCCAGATTAAGCGCGGAAATGATGCGCGTATCACGCAGATGAAGCTGCTGCGCCATTTGTTCCGCCGCAGCGGTGATGGTCGCTTCCTTGAAGCGGTCGCTTTTATTCACCATCAGCAGCACGGGTTTTTTACGGTAGGAAGCGAACCAGGCCAGCTCTTCTTCAGAGGGCACATCGCCGGGATCGAGAATGAACAGGATGAGGTCGGCGTCTTCTACGGAGCGGCGTACCGCGTGCATCATTTTTTCGTGCAGCTTGTAGCGGGGCTCCAGGAAACCGGGGGTGTCGAGGAATACGATTTGGCCGCGGTCGTCGCTGTGGATGCCCGTAATGCGGTGGCGCGTGGTTTGCACCTTGGGCGAAATGATGGAGAGCTTGGTGCCCAGCACCGCGTTCAGAAAGGTGGATTTGCCCGCGTTGGGCTTGCCCATGATGGTAACGTAGCCCGATTTGTAGCCTTTCGGCGGCTCGGGTATGGGGCCGGGGGTGATGTCTTCAGGTTCGCTCAAGGGCTTGCCGGTTTTGGGTTAGTTGTATTCGTTGATGAGGGCGGCCATTTCGCTCACGGAGGTCGGCAGCCCGCGCATAATGGCGTCGGCCATGAGGGCGTGGCCAATGCTGATTTCGGCCAGGTGCGGCACTTCCTCCAGAAACGGGCGGATGTTCGCAAACCCGAGACCGTGACCGGCATTTACCTTAATGCCGAGGCTGTGGGCGCGTTCGGCGGCTTCGCGCAGCCGCTTCAGTTCGCGGGGCTTATCGGCATCGGAGGCGTTGGCGTAGGTGCCGGTGTGCAGCTCAACTACGGGCACGCCGAGTTCGGCGCAGAGCTCCATATCGCGGATGGAGGGTTCCACAAAAAGGCTCACGGGTACGCCGGCTTCGGCCAGTTTCGGCAGCACGCGGCTGCGGTAGTCGGCCATAATGAGGGGCATGTTGAGGCCGCCTTCGGTGGTGATTTCTTCCCGCTTTTCGGGTACGAGGGTGCACAGCTGCGGCTTCATGCGGCAGCAGATATCCAGCATTTCGTCGGTGGCGCCCATCTCGAAATCGAGCAGGCCGGTAACGGCTTCTTTCAGGCCCCAGGCGTCGGCATCTTTGATGTGGCGGCGGTCTTCACGCAGGTGAAACACGATGCCGGCAGCCCCGTGTGCTTCACAGATTCGGGCGGCTTCAACCGGATCGGGGTAGCCCTCTGAGCGGGCGTTGCGAAGGGTTGCAACGTGGTCAACATTAACCAAGAGTTTTTTCATACGACAGTCTGAATGTTTAAAAAAGTTTGAACAAATGCCGGGAGGCGTGGTTTTAGTCTGGCTTTGCCCGGATGCTTAAGATACCAAAAAAACGGGCACGGGTTGGGTAGCGCTTTGGGCGCGGGGTTCAGCGTTCAAGGTGTTGAAGCTGAAAAGCCTGAACCTTTTTAACCAGGCCGGCTGCATCACCGAAGTCTTCCATCAGGTGGGTGAGGTTGAGCATGCCGATGAGTACGGGGCCGTCTTTGGTTTTGGAGTAGTTCCGGAGTTTTTCGCTGCGTTCGCCGCCGCGCTGCCGCACAGCCCTGAAATATTTTCGGAACAGATTGTTGAGCTTTTCGGATGGTTTCTCGATTTCCTGCGGGTCGCGGCAGGCGAGCAGCTGATCTTCCTCAAGTTTTTCGCCGGGATGCTTGCGCAGCAGCCAGCGGCTTTTGGCGTAGGCTTCAATTGTTTCGGTTTGGGAGATAATCCAGGCTTCCATTTCCTGAATCATGAAAAAAATAAGAGAGGTATCAAGCCCCTGAAACCGGCTGAGGCGCTCCTGCCGCACCGAAGGCGGCCCGTCGAGGTCGATGAGCACAAGCGCCGGGTCCCGGCTGTTGGTTGCCCGCCGCAGGTAGTTGCGGGCGCGGGTAACTGAGCCGATGGGCTGGATAACGAGTGAGAAACTCTCCTCATCCAAAACCTGACTGAACAGCCGGTGAAAGCCTTCCCGAAACAGGGCATTGTTGGAAATGGTCTCGGCCGACTGATCTCCGTCGAGGCGGCCGCCTTCCACATAAATGGTGATGGTTACCATCGTTTGCCCCCGAGGTGCCCGCTCAGCCACAGCTGACCCGGCAGGCTGAGGCCGGTAAGGCTGCTGAAGTCGTCGCCGTTTACGGTATGCACAAGGGTTTGATTTTCGGCGTTTTTATCGAAAATGAGCAGGTCGTCGAGTTCGAAAGAATTAAGCAGCAGGGGCGAATGCGTGGCGAGGATGAGCTGCGTGCCTTCTCCGGCGGCCTGCTGCATGGCTTCGCTGAGCGAGTGCAGCATATCGGGGTGAAGCCCGCTCTCAGGCTCGTCGATGCAGACGGCGAGGCCGCGCCCGGGATTCAGGAAAATACTCAGGTAGAGCAGATAGCGCAGGGTGCCGTCGGATATATGGCGGGCAGAAACGCTGTTTGAAAGATGCTTTTCAACGAAGCGCACGCGCACTTTCCCGTCGGCTTCACTAAAAACAAGCTGCTGAAAATTGGGGCTGATCCGCCGCAGGAATGTTTCAAGATGCGCAAAAGCGTCCGGCGCAAAGGCCCGCATGCTGTGCAGCACCTGCGCCATGTTTTCCCCGTCGTGAGAGAGGCGCCCGGCATGGTTGCCGGCTGCCGGCGCAGGCCTGCGGGCCGGACTGCTGAAAGAGGTATTGAAAAAGCCGTAGAAGCCAAACTGCTGAATGGCCCGCCGCAGGCCGCAAAGAAGCGGATGCAGGCCATCCTCGGGCATGTAGCGGAAGCGGAGTTCCATTTGGCGGGCGCTTGCTTCGGCATAGGGAGCTTCCGTCAGGTCCCGCAGCGCGCCTGAAGCGGATCGCACCAGACCTTTGCCGGCTTTCGACTCAAACAGCAGGGTTTCGGAGGCATCTTTCGTGTTTTTTAGGGTGATGCGCTCCGAGAGCCGGAAGGTGCCGTCGGTTGCCGCACTGATCGTGATGCCGTACACCGGGCTGCCTTCGGCGCGGTACCATGAACCCGTGCCGGGGTTGGGCGGAAAGGTGAACTGCAGCCGGATATCCCCGAGGCCGTTGCGCCGCGCATGCGACACCTGATCGTAGCCGCCCCATTCGAGCTGAATCAGGTTTCGGAGCCCATCCCCCGAAATCCCTTCATACAAAAGCCGCAGCGCCTTTATGAAGTTGGATTTGCCGCTGCCGTTGATGCCTACAAGTACATTCAAACCGGGGCTTAACGGAACTTCAGAGGCTTTTGCGAAGCTGAAGAAATTATGCAGGCTGACGAATGTGAGCATAGGTGCCGGTACCTCACCGGGTTGTCAGGAACAGAATGCTGAACGGCGCAGCGATCAGGGTTTAAACTTCCATGAGCAGGTGCGAGAGGTTCAGCTTGTGGATAGGAATAATGTAGCGCTGCTCGAAGGCATCTTTGTGGATTTCGAGCTCACCGGTACCGCGAAAATCAACAATACAATAGTTTTCGACGATATTCATCACCTCGCCAATGCCATAATAAGGAGGGCAGGGGCCGTAATACACAAGATCACCAACAGAAAGTTGATTTCGTGCACGCAGGTGATAGGGATAGATTACCGGAAGCCGGTCGAAGCGGTATGATAGTTTTTTAGTTGGCATGGGTGCTCAAAATACAAAGAAATCAGTATTTGTGAAGCACCTCAACGCGGCGGCTGGAGGGCCCGGTATGCGAAAAGTGCACTTCAGTGCGCTGTTCGGGCAGCAGGCCGGCAATGCGCTCGGGCCATTCGATCAGGCAGATACCGTCGCCGTAGAAATACTCTTCCATGCCGAGGCGCCTTGCTTCCTCAAGGCTCGCAATACGATAGGCATCGAAATGGTAAAGCGGCAGGGTTCCCTCATACTCTTGAATGAGCACAAAGGTAGGGGAATCGACCTCTTTTTCGGGTATCCCAAACGCGGAGGCAACGCCCTTAACAAAGTGTGTTTTGCCGGCGCCAAGGTCGCCAAAGAGGCAGATGACGTCGCCTGAAGCCATGTTTTTGGCCATTTCAGCGCCAAGTGCGAGGGTCTCCTGAGGTGATGCAGTATTAAAAACAGCGTTTTTCATAGCAGAATCAGCAAGGTACAAAGCTCTGTAAAATAACACTTTCCAAGTTCAGGAATGTCTGTTTTTTCAATTGCTTACCGAAATAATTTTGAAGTAGAATCAGAAAAATTTATTTTTGCGCTTCGTTAAATCAGGCTGATAAGGAAATGGCCGCCAATTCACTATATCTGAGAAATTGTTAAATGAAACCTTATCAGCAAACAGAATTGGGGCCCGGGTATCTCTGATTTGGTGCAAAAATCCGGGGTGCAGATTTGTTCGACGGCAGGAAAAGCAGCTTTGAGTACCAACAGCCGGATAAACGAAGCAACAGTGCACCATCGGGCCGTAGCAAATTACGGAATCAGAGGCCGAAATGAAACAAGCCATAAGCGAACCCGATATCGCGTTTCACCCATAAGATACCTGTTTTTAAGGAGTTAACTTTGCTAAACGGCGAAACTGTATTACTCGACACGGTGCTTGTCATCACCTTTGCAGCGCTGAGTATTTCTCTGGTAGCAGGCATGATACGTCTGCTTATCGGCCCCAGCCTGCCGGACCGTGTTGTAGCTCTTGACCTGATTGCCTACATCGTAATCGCATTTATTGCGACTTACTGCATCCATACGGGTACCTCCGATTTTATTGATGCAGCGATTGTAGTAGCCCTTATTGCCTTTTTGGGTACAACAGCATTTGCCCGCTATGTACTCAAAGCCGGGCGCCCTTCAACCAATGATGAAATATGATTACCGAACTGATCATCGCTTTTTTTCTGCTTGCAGGAAGCTTTTTCGTGCTGATAGCTTCAATTGGCGTGCTTCGGCTACCCGACCTCATGATGAAAATGCACGCATCTACCAAAGCCGGTACCCTGGGTGCAGGTTTAATTCTGGTTGCAGTCGGTATCTCGTTTGATGAAATATCGGTGCTCACCCGTATCCTGGCAACCATTATTTTTCTGCTGCTCACAGCGCCGGTTGCTGCGCATTTAATTGGCCGTGCTGCCTATTACACCGGTATTGAGCTTTGGGAAGGAACGATTGTAGATGAAATGGACCGTAACGGGGAGATATCTGAGCCCGAAGCCTCCCGCAAATCCCGTGCGGCATCCGATGCCAAACTGAACCGTAACGTTTCTGAATCCTGATGACCATTTTAGCTGCATTACTGCTGATTTTTTCAGCCGCATTTTTTGGTCCCGCCGCCGCCAAATATCTTAAAAAAAGCTCCGGCTGGGTTCTCGCCCTTGTTCCTTTCACCGTTTTTGCATATTTGCTGAGTTTTATCCCGGTTATTTCCGGCGGCGATGTAGTAAAGGAATCGTGGGTTTGGGTTTCTTACCTGGGCGTGAATATGTCGTTCTATCTCGATGGCTTCAGCCTTATGTTTGGGCTGATTGTTTCCGGGATAGGTACTTTTATTATGATTTACGGAGGCGGCTACCTTGCCGCCGATTCGAACCTGGGCCGCTTTTATTTCAGCATTCTGCTGTTTATGGGTGCGATGATGGGGGTTGTACTCGCTGATAATATTGTGGCGCTTTTTATTTTCTGGGAGCTTACTTCCATAAGTTCGTACCTGCTTATCGGCTACAAGTATGAAAAGGAAGATTCCCGGAAATCCGCACTGCAGGCCCTGCTTGTTACCGGCTCCGGAGGTCTGGCCCTGCTTGCCGGACTCATCATCCTGTCGATGATTACCGGTACTATGGAAATTTCCGAGATGTTCGGTCAGTCCGGTCTGGTAGCTGAGCACCCCTGGTATCTTGGCGCCCTGATTCTCATCCTAATCGGTGCCTTCACCAAATCAGCACAGTTTCCGTTTCATTTCTGGCTTCCCGGTGCAATGGCCGCCCCGACCCCGGTTTCTGCTTATCTGCACTCCGCAACCATGGTTAAGGCTGGTGTTTACCTGCTGGCCCGCCTAAACCCCGTGCTTAGCGGTACCCTTGAATGGACCTACATTGTAACCGGTTTCGGCGCTGTAACCATGCTTGTTGCAGCCTGGCTTGCCATTGCGCATACGGACCTCAAGAAAGTACTGGCCTACACCACCGTGATGGCCCTTGGTACCCTCACCATGCTCATCGGCATGGGCCATGAGTACGCCGTGAAAGCTGTAGCCGTGTTTATTCTGAGCCACTCGCTCTATAAAGGCGCCCTGTTCATGGTGGCGGGTACGGTTGATCACGAAGCCGGCACCCGCGACATAAGGTTCATCAGCGGCCTGCGTAAAACCATGCCAATGACGGCGGCATTCGGTTGTATTGCTGCGCTCTCAATGGCCGGGGTTGCTCCGCTGCTTGGTTTTATAGGCAAGGAGCTGGTATATGAAGCAGCGCTTTCATCGGTAAGCTTCCCAATGGTGCTTATTGGTATGGCGGTACTGGCCAACATAGCCGTTGTAGCTTCGAGCGGCATAGTGGCCATCAGACCCTTCTTCGGAGAATACAAGGAGTACAACAACAAGCATGTACATGAAGCACCGCTTAGTATGTGGATTGGCCCCGGTGTGCTTTCAGTGCTGAGCATACTATTCGGGATTCTCCCTTTCCTGATTGATACCGCGATCATCTCAAAAGCTGCCGGTGCTATTGCAGGCACCCCTGATTTAGTAGTATCCCTCAAGTTGTGGCATGGTATTAATGCGCCTCTTATTCTCAGTATCATTACTCTGCTCAGCGGTATCGGCCTGTACCTGGTATGGAACAAGGTGCGTGAATCAGGTGCGGTACAGGCTTACGACCGCATTATGGGTCAGGGACCTGTAAAAGGCTACGAAGGCTGGCTCAACGGTACGCTTGGCCTGGCAGCTGCGCAAACAAAGTTTTTCCAGAACGGCTACCTGCGGTACTACATGCTTTGTATTGTAGCCTTTTTTGTGGTACTTGTTGGCTACACCATGCTGGTTAAGACCGACATGATTATAGTAGCAGACTTCTCTGATATCTACTTCTATGAGTGGACACTCGCCGGTGTAATCGTAATCGCAGCATTTGCAGCCGTATTTGCGGGTTCCGGTCTTGTGGCCATTGCGGCACTCGGGGTTGTGGGCTACAGCATAGCCCTGCTTTACATCCTGTTCAGCGCACCTGATCTTGCCATAACGCAGGTTCTTGTAGAGACGCTCACCGTAATTCTGGTGGCTCTGGTACTTATACACCTGCCGCAAAGCAAGGTGAAAGTATCGATGGGCTCAAAAGTGAGAGACGGCATTCTGGCCGGAAGTCTTGGCCTGATCGTAACCCTCATAATGCTGGCAGTACTGAATACCGAATTCGACCCCTTCATGACGGATTATTTTGCCGAAAACAGTTACGTGGTTGCCTACGGCCGCAACATAGTAAATGTGATTCTGGTGGACTTCCGGGCGCTCGATACCTTTGGTGAAATCGTGGTAATCGGGGTTGCCGGTATAGGTGTGTACGCGCTTATAAAGCTGGGTAAAAAAGTTATCACAAAAAAGGAAGGTACAACAGCATGAATTCCGTAATTCTTAAAACAGCAACACGGCTGTTGTTCCCGTTGCTGCTCATATTCTCTGTGTTTTTGTTCTTTAGAGGGCATAATGAGCCCGGTGGCGGATTCATAGGCGGTTTGGTCGGAGCTTCGGCATTTGTGCTGTTTGCTATCACTTTTGGCACGGAAGTTACCCGCAGGCTGCTTCGTATGGATCCGCGCGTGATGGTTGGCTGGGGCCTGTTTTTAGCCCTGGTGAGCGGTATCATGTCCATGATAGCCGGAGATGCTTTTTTTACGGGACAGTGGGCTCTTCCGGTTGTATTCGGAAATGAGCTTCACGTGGGTACCCCTCTCATATTCGACATTGGCGTGTATTTGGTAGTTGTAGGATTTACCCTCGCCGTAATCTTTGCACTTGAAGAAGAAGACTAACCAATGGAGCCTTTATTAGCTATTGTAATTGGAATACTTGTGGCGCTGAGCGTGTTTCTTATGCTTCGCCGCAATCTGGTGCGCGTGGTGATTGGCATCGTAATTCTGAGCAACGCAGTTAACCTGCTCATATTTACGCTTGGCCGCCTCGATCGCGGCATCCCGCCCCTTATTGCATCGGGTGAGTACGTGCCCTCCGGCGCTTTCGCAAACCCGCTGCCGCAGGCCCTGGTGCTTACGGCTATTGTAATCGGCTTTGGTCTGCTGTCGTACGCGCTGGTGCTGGTGTACCGGGCTTATACCGAAGTAGGTACCCTCAATGTAGATGAGATGCGCGTTGCAGAGCCACCCTACAAAGGGGAAGAGCTTCCGGCAGGCGTTATTAAAGGGGAGGACGAAGCGTGAGCAACATCATCATTTATCCTATTCTGATACCGATTCTCACGGCATCTCTTGCCTTGATTGCGTTCAAAAACCGCGAGCTGCAACGCTGGCTGAGCGTTATCGGGTCTGTTGCGACCTTTATTGCCGGCTGTGTTTTGTTGTATGTGGTGTACACCGAAGGCATTCAGGTACTTCAGCCGGGAAACTGGGAAGCTCCTTTTGGTATTTCTATGGTTGCTGACCTGTTCAGTGCGCTCATGGTGTGTGTAACCGGTCTGATGGCCATGACCATCAGCATTTACTCACTTGGTGATATGGACAAGCAACGGGAGTCTTTCGGTTTTCAGCCCTTGTTTCAGATTCTCATTTTCGGCGTAATCGGAGCCTTCCTCACCGGTGACCTCTTCAACCTTTATGTTTGGTTTGAGGTTATGCTGATTACATCCTTTGTGCTGCTTGCCATTGGTAACGGGAAGGCACAGCTCGACGGTGCGGTGAAGTACGTGGTTATCAACCTGCTCTCTTCCCTCATTTTTCTTGCAGGGGTTGGGATTATGTACGGCCTCACCGGTACGCTTAATTTAGCAGCCATGGCACAGGCGCTGCAGGATACTGAGAACACTGGGCTGGTGATTACTGCATCTATGATGTTCCTTGTATCATTTGGGATTAAATCAGCCGTTTTTCCGCTGTTTTTCTGGCTGCCGGCATCCTACCATACACCACCGGTAACCATCACGGCCATTTTTGGTGCCCTGCTTACCAAAGTCGGGGTTTACTCGCTTGTACGCGTATTTACCCTGCTCTTCACACAGGATATTGGGTACACGCACACCATCCTGCTCTGGATTTCGGTTCCCACTATGGTTGTGGGCGTACTTGGTGCGGCCTCACAGTATGATGTGCGTAAGATTCTGAGCTTCCACATTGTGAGTCAGATCGGCTACATGATTATGGGCCTTGCGTTTTTTACCAAGATTGCCCTTGCCGGGGTTATTTACTACATCCTGCATAACATCCTGGCCAAAACGAACCTGTTCCTTGTTGCTGGTATTGCGCAAAAGCTCGTAGGCTCGTTTCACCTCTCCCGCCTTGGAGGTCTGTACAAGAATTACCCGCTGGTGAGCTCCCTCTTTGCAATTTCCGCGATCTCGCTGGCAGGTCTGCCGCCGCTTACCGGTTTCTGGGCCAAGTACACGGTTATTTACGCGGGTCTTGAAGTAGAGCAGTGGGTCGTAATCGGCTTCGCGCTTGCGGTTGGCCTGATGACCATGTTTTCGATGACCAAAATCTGGATGGGAGCCTACTGGAGTCCGCTGCCCGACACCGCTCCCGTTGTGGCCGACAAAAACTTTAAGCCGGTAGCAGGCGCACAGCTAATAGCCTTATTGCTGCCAACCATTATCATCGCCGGTTTTATTGTGGTACTCGGCATATTTGGAGAGCCGTTTTACGCGCTGCTCTTTGAAGCTGCCGATCAGCTGCTTGATCCGTCCATGTACATAAATGCCGTACTGAACCCATGAAACAGTTTCTGACCAACATTGTTCTGGCCGTAATCTGGGCCGCCGTTACCGGCACCATTAGTCTGGGAAATCTGGCTATTGGTTTTCTGCTCGGTTATCTTGTGATGCTCGTCGCAGCCCCTGCCATTGATGCGGAAAACTACACCCGCAGGCTCCGGCTTGCGGTCGGTTTCATCTTTTACTTCCTTAAAGAGTTGTTTATTTCAAGTATTCGGGTTGCAGTAGATGTAATTAAACCCACTTTTAAGATGAAATCAGGTATTGTCGGCATCCCGCTTGATGCCGAATCTGATCTGGAAAAAACGCTGCTTGCCAATTCCATCTCCCTTACACCGGGCACCCTCAGTCTTGATATATCAGAGGATGGGAAAACACTTTACATCCATGCCATGTATATCGATAACGGCGATGTTGACGCCGTAAGGCGTGAAATAAAGAACGGCATGGAACGCCATATTCTGGAAATTACCCGCGCAAATCTTTAAGCGCTGCCCCGGGTTTAAAACATGAAAAGCTCCTGTACTGCGGGAGCTTTTTTTGTTGGATGTTGTTTGAATGAGATGAAATTACTTCGCACTAAAGTTGTAAACCGTATTAAGCAGCCAGTTCATTGAGCCGAAAAAAAGGCAAGACCCATCGTACAGACAGCCCGGTATTGAGAAACCGTAATCTGTACATTATTTTTTGTATTACCCTTACCGCCATTATGGGGGTATCAAGTATCACACCGGTGCTTCCTCTGGTTGCGACTGTATTTGAAATCAGTATCGGCCGTGCGGCCTTACTAATTACAATGTACACGCTGCCCGGGGTTTTACTTACGCCGGTGCTGGGGATTTTATCAGATCGCATTGGCCGAAAAATGGTTCTTGTTCCGTCAATGCTCCTTTTTGGCGTAGCCGGTTTCGCCTGTGCGTTTGCGCCAAACTATGAAATGCTGTTATTCCTCCGCCTGCTGCAGGGCGTTGGCTCTGCAGCAATAGGCGCGCTGAATGTAACCATGATCGGGGATATCTTCAGTGGTCAGCAGCGGACGGAGGCTATGGGCTATAACGGGGCCGTACTGAGTGTCGGTGCAACCCTGTATCCGGCTATAGGGGGCGCCCTTGCTGTTTTGGGATGGTTCGCTCCGTTTTATCTGCCGCTGCTTGCACTTCCAACGGCATTTGTTATCATTTTCTATCTGGAAAACCCGGAGCCGGAGCAAACCGGAAAGGTAGGTGCCTATCTGAAGCGTGTGCTCATTAACATGAAGCAAAACAGGATGCTGCCGTTTTTTCTGGCAACCTTGGTTTCATTCGTACTGCTGTACGGCCCCTTGCTTACCATCATACCCTTTTTGATTGAATCGCGTTTCACAGAAGCTTCCTTTATGATCGGTCTGGTATTGTCGTCGGCTTCAGTGTCTAATGCGCTGGCCTCAGTTAATGCCGGGCTCCTCACACAGCGCTTCAGACCTGAGGCGCTGGTCACCTTCTCATTTGTGATTTATGCGGTATCGCTTACAGCCATGCCATTTGCGCCGAACCTCATTTGGCTTACAGCAGCAACCGTAATATATGGCTTTGCACAGGGGCTGAATCTGCCTGTGCTCATCTCACTTATCTCTTCAGAAGCTATGCTTGAAAACCGGGGGGCTATCATGTCGCTGAACGGTATGGTAATTAAAATAGCACAGTCCGTTTCCCCAATACTTTCAAGCATACTGTTTGGTATTGCCGGCTTTGCCGGACTGTATGCGTTGTGTGCACTGCTGGCTCTGATAACCGGCTTATACCTGCTGATACGATTGAGATAACAATAGCCCGGCGGGTATTGCTTTGTACCCGGTTTACAAAAGCATTATCTTTGGAAGCTGTTCTCCGGAACTTTTTTTGTGCCGGAGAAATCTTGAATTTTTCACCGGAAAACAGAAAACAGCATTATCGGAGCTGTATCCTGTTTCCTTAAACACTGACCATATACCAACCCAACAATGGACATTATTTTACTCATGGCCGATCCTGAAGGGGGAAGCCCGTTTGCCTCTTTTATTTTTTTAGGATTGATTTTCTTCATCTTCTGGTTATTTATTATCCGGCCGCAAAGCAAAAAGCAGAAAGAAATACAGCAGAAAGTCACTGAAATGAAGAAAGGTGATAAAATTGTAACCTCGGGCGGTATGCTCGGCATTTTGCACTCCAACGATGAGGAAACAGTACTCATTGAGGTTGATAAAGAAGTAAAAATCCGCGTCCTCAAAAACGCAATTGTGGACGTAAACCCCAACAAAAAAGCGTAGTCGCAAGCAGCCCGGCAAAAACCGGGCTGTTCATCCGTTAAGAACCCAAGGCCCGCACATGGCAGAAGAAATCACATTTGATACCATAGAATCCGCAATTGAAGATATTCGCAACGGCAAAATCATCATTGTGGTAGATGATGAAGACCGTGAGAATGAAGGTGATTTTGTGATGGCTGCCGAGATGGTAACCCCCGATGCCGTGAACCTCATGGCTACGCACGGCAGGGGCCTTATCTGTGCCCCCATAACCCGGGAGCGCGCCTATGAGCTGAACCTCGACCGAATGGTTCAGGATAATACCGACAGCCTCAAAACGGCTTTCACGGTTTCAATAGATTATAATCAGGGCACTTCGACCGGCATTTCTGCGGCCGACCGTGCAATCACCCTCAAGGCCCTGATCCGCAACAATTCCCGCCCGGGGGATTTCAACCGTCCCGGCCACATTTTTCCGCTAATTTCAGTTGAAGGCGGAACCCTGCGCCGGGCCGGCCATACTGAGGCAGCCGTTGACCTTGCCCGGCTTGCCGGACTCTATCCAGCCGGAGTGATTTGCGAAATCATGAATGATGACGGTACCATGGCCCGACTGCCTGATCTGGTGAAAGTTGCCCGAAAATTCGGCATGAAACTCATAACCATAAAAGATCTCATCTCTTACCGCATGCACAAAGAGTCGTTGGTGAGGGAGATGGTAAACGTTAAATTACCAACCGTTTACGGGGATTTTCAGCTCTATGCCTTCGAAGAGCGGCTCACCGGCGGGAATCATCTCGCTTTGGTGAAAGGTGAATGGCAGGAAGAAGAGCCCGTGCTTGTTCGCGTACACTCTTTATGCGTGACCGGAGATATTTTTGGCTCCAAGCGCTGCGATTGCGGCGAACAGCTGCACCGGGCCCTCATTAACATTGAGAAAAACGGTCAGGGCGTGCTGCTGTACATGAATCAGGAAGGGCGCGGCATCGGGTTGGTGAATAAACTGAAAGCTTACAAACTTCAGGAAGAGGGCCTCGATACGGTTGAAGCAAACGTAGCACTCGGTTTCAAACCCGACCACCGCGACTATGGTGTAGGGGCTCAGATCCTGCGTGAACTGGGGGTGAGGAAAATGCGGCTTATGACCAACAACCCCACTAAACGGGTAGGGCTGCAGGGCTATGGTCTGGAAATTTCGGAACAGGTACCTATTGAAATTGAAGCTTACCCTGAAAATGAGCAGTACCTGAAAACCAAACGCGACAAAATGGGGCACAAACTCGATCATATTGATGCGCATAAAGCCGGTTCATTCCTTGAATCTGTCAAAAAGTAATCGTTCCAAACAGAAAATTAGTTTCACGCCCTTTAGTTTTCCTTTACGAAAAGTACTGTTTTGGTTAACATTTTCCGGATTTGCTTTACGCGTAAATGTTCTTTAATAGCATTCAGCCATTTAGGTATCTAACTGATATAATTGAGTATGCCGCGCAGAGCTCCGGTTTTTGCAGGTATCTGAAAGCATCACAAAAATGCTTTAGGATCACGTAAAAAAGAACCCAAAAAATATTTTGCGGTTACGGTTCATGCTTTTATATTCAAATGCGCTCAAGTAGCGTCTCTCTTGATGAATAGTTTAAGGCACTGTACGTGAAAAATGCAGTGCCTTATTTTTTTGCAGCCGGCTCATATAAATGGGGGAACATCTCAAGGGTATAATCGTAGCTTCAGATCGTCGCTGTGCCGCCTTTTCTTTTCCTGCATGCTGTTGTACTTTAAAATCCAATCAGATACATTAAATTACACATGGCAAGTAACCTTCTGAATTCAGAAAAGCAGCTTGTTTGCCTGTATAAACACGCAATTACAGATTGCATACCCACATTTTGCTGAACTTCAGTTACCTCAATATTTCAAAATTTCATGAGTACTTTCGATATCACGCCCAGAAAAGTAGAATCCGTAGAAATCCTGGACCTGACAGGAGAACTTGATGCTCATACTGCTCCGGTTTTGGAAGAGAGCATCACCCGGCTTATTGATGAACAAAAGTACAACATCATCGTAAACTTCACCTCTCTCGATTACATTTCAAGCGCCGGTTTGGGCGTATTTATGGCCTATATCGAGGAGCTAAGGGACTTAGGCGGAGACATCAAGCTCACCAATATGAAAGAAAGCGTTTTTAACGTATTTGATTTGCTCGGTTTTCCCGCCCTTTATGACATCCTCGAAGAGGAGCAGGAAGCCGTCCGAAAATTTTTAAACTCAAATCCGCAGGACTAACCTTGACCGAGCAGCCCCGTTTTATTGAGGTAGCCGCTTCTACCGAAAACCTGCTGGCTGTCCGCAATTTCGTTGCACGACATGCCCGCCTGCACGGCTTCGGAGAAAAAGACACAGAGGAAATCCGCCTTTCTGTAGATGAAGCCATGACCAACGTAATCAAGCATGCTTACGGCTACGACGATTCCAAGCTGATTTATGTGAGTGTAGGCTCTGATGAGCGTACTTTTTGGGTGGCTATTCAGGATAACGGGCATGCTTTCGATATTTCTTCTTACACAACTCCGGATGTGCCTCAGCGCATAAAAAACCGGCAAAAGGGCGGGGTAGGGGTCTATCTGATCAAAAAGCTTATGGATAAGGTCGAGTACAGTTCAAAAGGTCAGCATAACGAAATCCGAATGATAAAAAACCTGTAGTGTAAGTACTGTGCCACTTTCCGACGCGTCAAATGATTCCCTCAGAAGCCGTTTTGAGCTTAAAACCCTGCTCGATACGAGCCGCCTGCTGATCGAATCTCACGACACTGAATTCATCCTCAACAACCTGCTGCTCATCATTATGGGCAAGCTGTTTACGCCCAAATCAGCCATCATCCTGCGGGATGAGCAAAGTCGCAAATGGCAGTTGGTACGCGCAAAAGGCCGCACCGGGCTTCAGGAAGGCTGTCTGTTTCCGGCCGAATCCGCTGCCCCGGCCTCCGATAAGCCCTATTTCACGCTGGAAGAGCTCCCGGATGACTTCCGTGCCTGCTTCCAAACTTCCGGCCTCGAGCTTTTTTTCCCCATCCGCACAAGCAGTGAGCACCTCGGCTATTTGTGCACGGCGCTGAAAATCGGCAATGCTCCCTACAGCCGTCCGGAGCTGGAATTTGTTGAAAACCTGGTTATCATTTCCGCAGTAGCGCTGTCCAACTCAATGCTGGTGAACCGGCTGAAGGCAACCAACCGCGAGCTCGATCAGAAAGTGCAGGAGCTCAACACACTTTTTGAAGTCAGCCGTGAATTCAACACCCTGGTCGACCGCAGTCAGATGCTCAGCGTGTTCCGGTTTACGCTGATGGGGCAGATGATGGCCCGCCGCTTTTTCTTCCTCATGCGCCTCGAGGGGCAGCCGCAGCTGATTCTGCAGCAGGGCCTCAAAGGAAGCATCACAAAGGCCGAAAAAGAGCAGCTGCTCGCAATGAAATCCGAATTTATCCGAACCGAAGAGCTGGATGAAATCCCGGCCTACCTGAGAGAAAATAAAATTGAAGCGCTTGTTAGGGTGAAGTTTCAGGATGAGCGCGCCGTGCTCGGTATCGGGCCCAAAGCCAGCGCGCAGCCCTACAGCAAGAGCGACATCAACCTGCTCATCTCGCTGGGTAACCTCGCGTTTCTTTCCATTCAGAAAACCTTCCTCCTCGAAGAGCGCATCGAAAAAGAGCGGATGGAGGAAGAGCTCACCATCGCCCGAACCATACAGAACACGCTTTTCCCAAGTCCGCTGCCGAAGCCGAAACCTTTCGATGTGGCGGCCATCAACGTGCCTTCGCGGCAGGTGGGCGGTGATTACTACGACGTGCTCTGCGCCGACGACCGCCTGCTGTACATGGCCATCGCCGACGTAACCGGCAAGGGTATCCCCGCATCGCTGCTTATGGCCAACCTGCAGGCCATGATTCACGTGCTTTCTCCGCTCAAACTCGATCTTGCTGAAACTACCGGCAAGGTGAACGACATCATTTTTGCCAACACCCCGAGCGATAAGTTCATCAGCTTTTTCTGGGGTCGCGCCGATGTGCAGACCCTGCAGTTCGAATACTGCAACGCCGGCCACAACCCGCCGGTGTACTGGAGCGCAGCCCGTCAGGAAACGGGGCTGCTCACCGAAGGCGGTATGCTGCTGGGTGCCCTCAACACCATCATTCCCTATCAGGCCGGCCGGGTGCAGCTGCAGGCCGGCGATGTGGTTGTGATGTTCACCGACGGCATCAGCGAAGCCATGAACGAGCAGGACGAAGAGTTTGGCGAGGAGCGCATTGCCGAGATCGTGGCCGAACATCACCAAAAAACCGCACAGGAGCTCAAGCAGCTCATTCTGGAGGAAGTCCGCACCTTCTGCAAAGGCAACTACGGGGATGACGTAACCATGCTCATTTTCAAAATCAATCCGCCGGAGCAGCACTAAGGCTACTTTTATTTTTTATAGGGTGATGCCGTCTGTTTTGCTAAATCAAGCCTCCTATGCCTGAAATCTACACCGATCAGCTGCTGCGCCGGCTCTACGCCAATGATGCCTCCATGTATGAGGAGCTGCCGGAGGGCGTGTGCTTCCCCGAAACTGCGGATGACCTCCGTGCCCTCGTGCTTGATGCGGCCGCACGCGGGTATAGCATCACTGCGCGGGCAGCGGGCACAAGTCTTGCCGGGCAAACTACCGGCGGCGGCATCATCGCCGATACATCGCGCCACATGCGCCGTATCCTCGAAATCGACCCCGATCGCAAAACGGCAACCGCTGAACCCGGCGTAATCCGCGACAGCCTGAACCGGGAAGCAGCGAAATACGGGCTTAAATTCGGTCCCGATACCTCGACCACCAACCGCTGTATGCTGGGCGGCATGATCGGCAACAATTCCGCCGGACTCTACTCCCTGAAATACGGTTCGGTTCGGGAGCACATCATCCGGGTTGAAGCCGTACTCGACGACGGCAGCCTCGTTAGCTTCGGCCCGCTCTCGGATGAGGAACTCGAAGCCAAAACCCGCCTGCAAACCCGCGAAGGCCATATTTACCGGGAAATGCTGCGGTTGCTGGAGTCCAACAAAGAAGCCATCATCCAAAACTATCCGCATCCTAAAGTTGTGCGCCGCAATACCGGTTACGTCCTCGATCGTCTTTGCGAGATGTCGCCCCTCACGCCCGGCGGCCGCCCCTTTAACCTGGCCGAGCTGCTCTGCGGCAGCGAAGGAACCCTCGCCCTCATGCATGCCGCAACCGTAAGACTGGTTGAGGCCGAGCCCTGCCGGGTGCTGCTTATTCCGCATTTCAGCACGCTCAGCGAAGCGATGCACGCAACCGTGCTGGCCGTATCGCACAAACCTGCTGCGGTTGAGTTGATTGATGACATCATCATTCGGGCGACCGAAGGAAATATCGAACAGCAGCGCAACCGCTTCTTCCTTGCGGGAGACCCCAAGTGCCTGCTCATCATCGAGTTTGAGGGGCACGATACTGAAGTCCTGCTTCAGCAGGCCGCCAACTGTGCCGCTGCCCTGCAAGATTCCGGCTACGGCTACGCCTTTCCGCTCTATGCCGATCCGGAGAAAATGCGGCGCGTGTGGGATCTGCGCAAAGCCGGTCTCGGCCTGCTCATGGGCCTCGGCGCGGATGCGAGTACGCCCACCTTCACTGAAGACACCGCGGTGCGCGTGCAGGATCTGCCTGCCTACGTTGCCGATTTCGAAGCCATGATGCAGCGCTACGGCACAAGCTGCGTGTACTACGCGCATGCATCGGTCGGCGAGCTGCACCTGCGGCCCGCTATCGACATCACCAAAGCCGAAGGTGTTGAAAAGATGAAGCGCATGGCCCAAGAAGTGGCGCTGCTTGTGAAGAAATACCGCGGCTCGCTTTCCGGGGAGCACGGCGACGGCCGCGCGCGGGCGCCTTACATCGAACTGGTGCTCGGCAAAGAAATGATGCCGCTGCTCGAAGAAGTAAAGCGTATCTGGGATCCTGAAAACCGCTTCAATCCCGGCAAAATCGTACAGGCAAAGCCCATTGATTCGCAGCTGCGCCTCAGCTTCGGCCGCGCTTTACCCGAAGCTGAAACCGTGTTCAGGTGGCAGAAGGAGGGAGGCTTCGCGCAGGCGCTACAGCTGTGCAACGGCGCGGGCGTTTGCCGTAAACGCGCCGAAAGCGGCGGCACCATGTGCCCGAGTTACATGGCAACGCTGGATGAAAAAGACAGCACCCGCGGCCGGGCAAACGTGTTCCGTCAGCTGTTTATGGCAAAAGGAACCGACGCATTCAGCAGCGCCGAAATCCGGGACGCCCTGCGCTACTGCCTGAGCTGCAAGGCCTGCAAATCGGAGTGTCCCGCCAATGTGGACATGGCCCGGATGAAGGCCGAGTTCATGCAGGGCTGGTACGACCAAAACGGAGCGGATTTCGCAGCCCGCTTCTGGGCCGACCCGCATCCCTGGCTTCGGCTGGGGGCCCGGTTCCCGCGCCTCTCCAACGCGATTGCAGGCAGCAGCGCGGGGCATTTTGTGATGGAGAAACTGGCGGGGCTTCACCCTGAGCGTCCGCTTCCGGCCTTTGCTGAGAAAACTTTTGGGAGCTGGGTCAAAGAGCACTTCCATCGTTACCGCCGGACCGGTCAAAAACCTGACCGTCCGCCGGTGCTGCTGCTGGTGGATCCCTTCACAGACCTGCATGAGCCGGAACAGGCTATCGCTGCCGTTGAGGTGCTTCATGCCGCGGGCGCACAGCTGATGCTGCCGCTGATTGCCTCCTGCGGCCGCACGCAGATTTCATCCGGTTTTCCGCGGGAGGCACAGCGTGTGCTTCGGGAGCTGCTGCGAAAGCTCGAAGGTCCGGTACAGCGCGGCGCGCTTGTGGTAGGCCTCGAACCCTCCGAACTGCTCACTCTCCGGGACGAACTCCCTGAGCTGCTCCCTGCCGGCGACCCCCTTGCCGCAACGGCCGCAGCACTTCAAAAACAGGCGATGCTGTTCGAAGAATTCATGACGGATAAATTTTCAGAAAATGAATTTTCCCGTTTGTTTAACGGGAAGGACCGCCCTGTGCTCGTTCACGGGCACTGCTATGTAAAAGCCCTCACCGGCACGGCGGCGCTGATGCGCTGCCTGAAGCAGGCGGGTTATGTACCCTCCGAAACCGACAGCGGCTGCTGCGGCATGGCCGGCAGTTTTGGCTATCGTACTGATACATTCGCGCTTTCGCAGCAAATTGGTGCTCAGCGGCTGTTTCCGGCAGTAAATGCTGTTCAGGGGAAGGGCCTGATTTGTGCACACGGCTTTTCATGCCGGCATCAGATAGCAGACGGAACCGGCCGGCAAAGTTTGCATCCTGCTGTGCTCCTTCGGCTTGCACTACGCTAAGCGTATTATAAACAGTACTGAATCCGGTCTGAGTAATTCTTTGATATGGTTAGATTTAACACTAAATTCCGTGAGCAGATGCACATCCACATACGATTCATTCATTTGTAATGGCCCTTATTTGGCGTCGCCTGCTTTTCGTTAGACGTTTTATTATAATCTCATTACAATTATGACACTTTACGTAGGAAATCTGAATTACCGGGCAGGCGAACAGGAGCTAAGCGAGCTGTTTTCTGCTTATGGAGAAGTTAAATCCGTGAGCCTTATCAGCGATAAATTTACCGGCCGTTCAAAAGGCTTTGCATTCGTTGAAATGGACGATGATGCCGGCAATGAAGCTATTGCACAGCTGCACGATACTGAATTTATGGACAGAAGCCTCGTTGTAAACGAAGCACGCCCCCGCGAAAGCAGAGATTTCCGTGGCCCGCGTCAGGGCGGCGGCGGCGGTGGAAGCCGTGGCGGCAATGGCGGCGGCGGACAGCGTCGTAACGACCGTGGCGGATACGGCGGCGGCGGTGGTCGCTACTAATCAGCGATTCGACTTAAGCGCATTTATAAGCCGGTAGCAATACCGGCTTTTTTTATGCCGTTTAATCAGCTTTAATGGGTTATTCAGCTCAAATATTTCAACGGAAAAACGGAAATGACTATCATACCGTTGGAACATCTGTGCGATTAACTTATACGTAACAGTCCTTTTTCACGCCGTTATTATTAAACCCATGAAACGTTTCCCAACACTGATTCTGCTTTTCCTGTTTCTTCTTTCCCTTTCTGGCGCTCCCGCTGCCGCTGCTATTTTGCAGGATGAACCGGCAAACACCTGGCCCAACAGCAGCCTGCTTGTTGAAGCGTCAGATTTGCCCGCCCTGCTCAACTCACCTGATGTTGTACTTGTTGATATGCGTGCCGAAGGTTTCGGGGAAGGTCATATACCCGGAGCTGTCTGGTTTGGCGGAATTCCGGCACTGGTTAATTCCACCCATGAAGTTGAGCATTTTCTGGTGGATGCAGACGATTTCCAGCAGCTGATGCGTACGATTGGCGTGAGCAACTCTTCCCGTATTATTGCTTATGATGAAGGCAACGGACTTGGCGCTAGCCGGCTTTTCTATGCCCTCAGCCTGTACGGGCACGAAAATGCGGCTATTGTTAATGGGGGCATTGCTGCCTGGAAAGCCCTGGAAATGCCGCTCGAAAACGATGCTGAAATTCCGGCACCCGGCAGCTTCACTGTTGAGCTGAACGAAGCCCGCTCATGTGATATCACGTTCCTGATTGGTAATCTGGAACGTGACGATCTGGTTATCCTGGATGCCCGCTCTCCGGAAGAGTTTGACGGTACAGAAGCCAGAAGTGAGCGCAGCGGACATATCCCCGGTGCCGTAAACCTTGAATGGCGCAATTTTGTAATGATAGATGAGGATGTTCCCTTTTTCAGATCCTCTGATGAAATAGCGGCCCTGCTTGCCGAAAACGGCATCACCCCTGATAAAGAAGTTGTTACGCACTGCCAAAGCAACGTACGCGGTTCACATGCTTTCTTTACCCTGCGCCTGATGGGCTACGACAGTGTTCGCGCGTACGAGGGATCCTGGTTTGAATGGGGCAACCGCGCGGACACCCCGATTACCGGAAGCGAATAATCAGGTACATTTCACATGCTCAATCCTGTTTCGCTTAGCAGCCTCGGAGCCCCCGAAACGCCTTCGGACGATATCCGGATAGGCGGACTCATCTCTTTTGGCAGTGCACGCAAACAAGGCGCAGGGCCGGCAGATCATTTTTGTACCGGTGCGCGTGCAAGCCTGATAGGCTTTGAAAGTGATGCCGGTGTTCATCGAAACGGGGGGCGCATCGGTGCGGCTGAAGCGCCCGACCTGATCCGGTCAGCATTTTACCGCATGACCCCTGATCCTGCGGATAAAGGACGCTTCTCAGGGGTGATGAAGCAGCTTCTCGACCTTGGGAATCTGAACGCCAACGCGCTTGAGCTGGGTGAAGCGCAGCAGCTACTGGGCGAGCTAACCGCAACGGCACTGCGGCAAAACGAAATTCCGGTGATTCTCGGGGGCGGACACGAAACTTCGTTCGGTCACTTTCTGGGCTACGCAGAAGCAGGAATTCCGGTCAGCATCCTAAACTGGGATGCGCACGCAGATGTGCGTCCGCTTAAAAACGGGCTTCCGCACTCAGGTAGCCCGTTTTTTCAGGCCCTGGAACACGAAAGCGGGATCCTTCAGCACTACACCGTCTGCGGGCTCAACCGGCACAGCACCGCTCAGGCGCACCTCGCATATCTGGCGCAATTTATGCAGCAAAACAAAGCTGGCTGGTACTTCAAAGGGGAACTGAACAAGCGGGTAATCGGAAATATTTACGACCGGCAAAAAGGTGCGGTGATGGTAACGATGGATATGGATGCCCTTTCCCAGCAGATAGCGCCCGGCGTGAGCGCTCCTAATGCAGACGGGCTTCCCCTTGAGCTCTGGCTTCATGCGGCCCGCTGCGCCGGAAGGCATCCGGGTGTGCGCTCATTCGATCTCGTAGAGATGAATCCGCGCTACGATACCGACGGCCACACCGCCCGAATCGCAGCCCTAACCCTCTGGCATTTCTTCAAAGGACTGAGCGAGCGGCGGTCGTGACCGGCGAAATCCCAACGAAGGGTTTAATGCGCTTGAAAATTTCCCTGCAAGTCGTTCAAAGCACCCTCCGGGAGGAGCGAAAGTTTTGTAGCAAGGATTGAATGCCTCCCTTATCCAACACACCAGATTTCCCCGGCGCCACGGATGTTTCCCGTTAGGGAAGCTATGAGGGTATAATGCGATATACCATGCCGAGCGGCCGGCAAGCACCTGTTCGTGAAGCTCAAAACAGTGCGAAGCCGGTTTCGGGGTAGTCCTCACCCCAAGCCATCTCCTGAAAAAAAATTTTAAGCCTGAATGCATAATGTAATGTGCCAGGAGAGGGGCTTTGTAATTCCGCTTTGGAAGCTGAAAATCAGCCATGAAAATAGCAATGCACCCTCCGCTCCGGCAGGAGTGTGCATATTGCATACCTACGGCATGCTTCATTTGCTGGCGTGAGCGGTTTTCTACCCATATGATATCCCTGACGGGATATTTTTTT
>JAFIET010000134.1 GCA_020832405.1 Balneolales bacterium | reverse complement strand
CAAACGCAGAGGATTTGCATTCCTCAACCTTCATTATATCAATTAGTTAGACAAAGCACCGCATTCCTGGTAGCTGCCGTAAAAGCCCATAACCCGCGGGGAAATAACTACGGGCAGAAAATGCCGTGTACCACCCCAAAAAAAATTGTGCGGGAATATGAAATTTCCCTAAATGTATTTTTGAAATTTTTGGATGCCAATTCCAAAAAATAAGCCTTTAAGTAGCTACAACTTAGAGGGGGCAGGTCTTTTCTTTTGTTTACGAACAAACTTGACTTTCCGAGCAAGTTTGTGCTCTTCTTCTTTGAGATAATCGTAAATCTTTGATATGTCACCGCCAAAACGCCTGGAGATTTCATCCCGCGCTTTTCTTACGTCTGATATAATTGGGTCGTCTTTCATATAGTTAATATACAAATTCTTCGGGTGTACAGATAACCGGAAGCCGATAGCCCTGGCTTTCTGCTAATCGTTGAAGTTTCGATCGGATTTCTGCATTCGCAATATGCTTAAAATTCCAGGTTAGTATAAAATCAAGCTGATTCACACATGCAATAGCAATATGTAGTGCATCGACTTCAGCATTAGCCGGGAATGGTGTTTCTTTAATGAGGATATCTGTATGTCGTGCAGGCGGCGGTAGAGGCCGTTTTGGGTGATGAGCGCTTCGTGTGTGCCGCGCTCGGCTATGCGGCCCTGCTCCATCACGAGGATGGTATCGGCGTCGCGGATGGTGGAGAGGCGGTGCGCAATCACGAAGGTGGTGCAGCGCTTCATGAGGTGGCTCAGGGCAAGCTGCACGGCGGCCTCTGATTCGGAATCGAGGGAGGAGGTCGCCTCGTCGAGCAGCAGGATGCGCGGCTGCTTCAGGATGGCGCGGGCAATCGCGATGCGCTGCCGCTGTCCGCCGCTGAGCTTGATGCCCCGTTCGCCCACCATGGCCGCGTAGCCGTCAGGGTGCTCGCGGATGAAGCCGTCGGCCTGAGCGAGCCGCGCCGCTTCTTCAACCTCCGCATCGCTTGCCTCGAGGCGGCCGTAGCGGATGTTCTCCCGGATGCTCGTGCCGAACAGGTGAATATCCTGCGGCACCACCGCGATAAATTCCCGCAGGTTGCGCTGCGGCAGCTCGCGGATATCGGTACCATCAAGGGTGATGCGCCCCGAGCTGACCTCATAAAACCGCGGTATATCAAATAGTTAAACTAAGCATCCGCATGCCGGGTAGCTGCCGTAAAAGCGTTTTGGCCGCGAGGAAAAGTCAAAGGCGGGAAATGCTCAAAAACCTGAATGGGATTAAAACCGGTGTACATCCGAAGTTATCTCTTCTTCCACTTTTAGGATTTCTGGTCGTTGCCACCTGTTATGTATCTAAACAAAAAACAGCACTATTATGGGGCAATTTGCTCCAGCTTGTAAACACTCCCGTATTGGGATGCCGCTTTGAAATCTTTGTTTTCGAGGGCTTTCCGAACCGCGTCAAGTTTTCTGGCATCACTAACGCTCAGGTATGGCGACCAGCCTTCATTGGCCTCTATAACTTCAACCGTCACTTCTGCAACGTAAGACCCTACATGAATGTATTTTGTTTTCTTTTTCATGATTTTGCTACTTGATTCTCTTCTTATAATTGTCGTCCCACCGTGTTGGATCGGGTCTGTAGGCTGTAATCAATACAGCCGGGCTGTTGTGTCCTTTGGGAATGCCCCAAAGAGCATGTACTGGCTGATTCTTTGAATCACGCTGAAAGAGTAAAATACATTTTCCCTTTGGAAATTCAGGGTAATATTCAACTATTTCAGCATTGGATACTCCATCTAAAATTTCATCGACAGTCAGTCCGTCAGCGACAATTTCATCATATCCATGTTCAGAAATCCGAACAGACTCTTTTGTCACCAAAAACTGTATTTTTAAAAAGAAGTCTTCCATTACAATCTAATTATCAGATTTCATTTCCCTCAAGATAGCTCACCCCACCCAATAAAAACAAAGATCTGCGTCATAAAACTGAACGCTGCCTTCTCAAAACTCCAAACTTCTTTCCTGAAACTGTATGTCGTGCAGGCGGCGGTAGAGGCCGTTTTGGGTGATGAGCGCTTCGTGTGTGCCGCGCTCGGCTATGCGGCCCTGCTCCATCACGAGGATGGTATCGGCGTCGCGGATGGTGGAGAGGCGGTGCGCAATCACGAAGGTGGTGCAGCGCTTCATGAGGTGGCTCAGGGCAAGCTGCACGGCGGCCTCTGATTCGGAATCGAGGGAGGAGGTCGCCTCGTCGAGCAGCAGGATGCGCGGCTGCTTCAGGATGGCGCGGGCAATCGCGATGCGCTGCCGCTGTCCGCCGCTGAGCTTGATGCCCCGTTCGCCCACCATGGCCGCGTAGCCGTCAGGGTGCTCGCGGATGAAGCCGTCGGCCTGAGCGAGCCGCGCCGCTTCTTCAACCTCCGCATCGCTTGCCTCGAGGCGGCCGTAGCGGATGTTCTCCCGGATGCTCGTGCCGAACAGGTGAATATCCTGCGGCACCACCGCGATAAATTCCCGCAGGTTGCGCTGCGGCAGCTCGCGGATATCGGTACCATCAAGGGTGATGCGCCCCGAGCTGACCTCATAAAACCGCGGTATGAGGCTCAGCATGGTCGTTTTGCCGGCCCCGCTTGGTCCCGCAAGGGCGATGATTTCACCCGGTTTGCAGCTGAAGCTGATATCCGACAGCACCGGCTGCGCGGCATCATAGCCGAAGGAGACCTCCTCAAAAGCCACCGCGCCCTCAACAGAGGTGAGCGCTTTTGCGCCGGGCTTGTCTTCGATATCGGGCACTTCCTCCAGCAGGCCGAAGATGCGCTCCGATGCCCCGACCGCGCTGCTGAACACCGCGTACACGCGCGCCATGCCGCCGAGTGAGCGCCCGATGTTGAACGCAAAGAAGATGAAGGCCACCAGATCACCGGCGGTGAGCCGGCCGGCCAGCACTTCGGTGCCGCCGTACCAGAAAATCACGATCATGGTGCTGAGGAACATCACAGCGACAGCCGACCAGAACAGGTTGCTGTACAGCACCCGTTTGCGGGAGGTCACGAAAAGTTCTTCAACTTTGTCGTGGTAACGGCCCACTTCGTAGCTCTCCCGGGCGAAGGATTTTACGGACTGAATCGCGCCCAGGGCTTCTTCAGCGATGGAGGTCGTATCGGCGAGGCGGTCCTGCACGTCGCGCGAAAGTTTGCGGATGAGGCCGCCGAAGTAGCGCACCGCGAGGGTAATCAGCGGCACGGTCACGAAAATGACCAGGCTCAAACGCCAGTTGAGGTACACCATGAGGCCGACCGAGCCGATCAGGCTGATGCTCTGTGTGAGGCCCTCAGAGAGCGTGCCGGTTACGGCGTCGCGGATGGCGCCCACATCGTTGGTGAGGCGGGAGGTGATTTCGCCCAGCCGCTGATTCGAGAAAAAACGCAGGCTCAACCGGCTCAGGTGTTCGTACACTTCCCGGCGCAGGTCCGCCACAACCCGCTCCCCGATCCAGTCGAGCAGGTAGCTGCCCCAAAAGCCGAGAAAGGCCTGCATCACAAAAAGACCAATCAGCACAAAAGTGACGGTGTTGAGCAGCTCCCGGTTGCCGCCGTCAAAAACCGCATCGAGTAGTTCGCGCAGCCCGAGCGGTACGGCCAGCCACACGAGGGTGGCAAGCAGGGAAGCCGCAAGCGCAAACAGCAGGCGCCCGAGGTAAGGCCGGGCGTACGTCAGAATCCGGAAATACTGCCGGAAGGAAGTTTTGTTGAGATGCAAGGTCGTGTGTTTTAGGGTGATGTCGGCTTTCGGGCAAGGTAAACATCCCCCGGCCTGAATCAATTCAGCAAAGGGCCGGATTAAATTATTATGAATGAATGCAGCGGCAGACCTGTTCTGACCCAAACGCCTATTTTAACGAAGGAAGCCCGCAGCTTATGAGAACACTTTTTGCAGATACAACAAGCGTACGGCCGGTTGCCTCGGGTACGGGACGTTACACCCGCGCCCTCGTTTCCGCGCTCGCTGCACGCAATACGGTGATCTGCTCGCCCGGCTGCTGGCACCCCGAACAGGCCGGTGGTGAAGCGGAGGGGGAAGTTCTGAACCCGCCGGGCTATCACCGGGAGCTGAACCTGACCCTCGCCGGCAACCGTCCCAACATTACCGCCGATGCCGGTTTCTTTCCGAATTATTTTATGCCGCCCGCCTGGCCCTACCCTGCTGCGGTTACCCTGCATGACCTGTCCTTCCTGAGCCATCCGCAGTTTTACAGCCGCAAAATGCGCAGCTGGTACCGGCACCGGCTTTCGCACACCCTCCGCAACGCGAGCCTCATCCTAACCGTGAGCGAAACTTCGCGGCAGAGCATCATCCGGCACACCGGCTTTGCGGCCGACCGCATTCTGGTTCATCCGCCGGCTCCGCCGCTTCAGCTGCAAAGTCCGGTACCGGTCCATGAGGAGCCTTACCTGCTTTACATCGGCAATCTGGAGCCGAAAAAGAACTTCGAAAACATGCTGCTTGCTTTTCGTGAGGTTCGGAAACAGCGCTCGGTATCGCTGGTCCTGGCGGGCCGCCTGCACGGTCCCGCGGCTTGGACCCGCCGCATCCGCCGCCTAATAGCCGGCACAGCGGGCGTGACTTACGCCGGTTTTGTGAGTGAAGCCCGCATGCAGGACCTGCTCGCGTTTTCCTCCGGACTCGTGCTTGTGAGCCATATCGAAGGCTTCGGGCTTCCGGTGATGGATGCGCTTGCCAATGAAATTCCGGTGCTGATTTCACAGGATGCGGCCCTGCAGGAAGTGGCCGGGAAGTGGGCTGTAACGGCCGACGGAACCTCGGCAGCGTCCATCACTTCGGGCATGATGCAGCTTCAGGAGCGGACATCAGCCGACCTCAGCGGAGCGGGCCGGGCCATG
>JAFIET010000025.1 GCA_020832405.1 Balneolales bacterium | reverse complement strand
AAGATGGTCGTGAGGCTGCGGCAGCCGCGCCCGCCATAACGGAAAATGGCTTCAGCCAGCTGACTCCCGAGCTGATCGCGGTCAGAGACAGCCGCCGCCGGAATCCAGGCCGCTGAGCTGTGCGCCGTGCGGATGAGTTTGCGCGCACCGGCGAGCTTAATCTGTGAGGCTTCAAGCAGCTCAAAAACACCGGGCACTGACTTCTCCGAGCCGCTGAACAGCACGGCACCGGCCTCGAGACCGCTGAAAAAACTGATTTCCGTGCTGAAGGAAAGCTCCGCTTCACGGAGCTGCTCTTCCAGCGTTTCCAGCAGGGATCGCATCAGGTGCGGATCTTTCCGCGAAAGTTTGCCGCAGTACGGCAGTCCGGCGATGATGCAGACGAGCACATCCTGCAGGCCTACCATCGGCAGGTTTCCGGCATGCAGGCATAGTACGGGTTTCACATTGAGGGGCTCAGCATGATCCGGCAGCTTCCCCGACCAACCGACGAGCGACTCCGGCCTTACGCTTTCCCGGATGTGAGTAAGGGCGAAGCGCACATCATCCTGTAAAAAAAGGCCCTCATCCACCGTTCGCTGCGCGGCGGCCACGCAGTCGCCGGTTTTGCCGCTCACCCAGGCCTGAACCAGGGTTCCGAGTTTTTCGGCTCTTTTTAAAAGCGGGGTTTTGTTTTCGGGTGATGCGTCCATAAACCTAATCCCGGTCAATAAGAAAATTGCAGCCCCGGAGGTTCTCGGGGATGTAGCGGCCCAGCACCCGAAAGCGGCCGTCGGGCAACATCTCGCCGCGGTCGCCGGTGAGGATGAAGCTGCACGAGTGAAAGTTGGCCAAATCGATGATGCCGATCAGTCCCTGCCCGCCGGGCGGTACGGGCAGCAGCGGATTTTCCGGATTGCGGATGCTGATCTGCATCCAGTGCGGGCAGCGGAACCAGCCGCTGCCGTCGGCATAGGCCTGTGAGAGCAGTTCGGTCATGCCGTACTCGGAGTGTACCTGTACAGGTGGCATGCCGAAAGCGGCCGCGAGTTTGAGATGAAGCTCATCGCGGCTCATTTCGCGGCGGTGCGTTTTCATGCCGCCGGTTTCCATAATGAGGGTGCCCTGCGGCAGCTGAACCGGGAAACGCTCGGCGAGGTCGATGAGGCCAAAAGCCGCACCGAACAGCAGCAGCCGCTTGCCGGAGGCTTCGATGTTGCGGAGATCATCTGGCGGAATCGCGGTATTGAGCGGCAGGAAGCGGCTCAGGCCCGAGGTTTCAGCGGTGATGAGCTCGCGCAGCATCCAGATGAGGGAGGAGTCCGGGTTTTCGCTGTAGCCCGGAGTGTAGGCGAGGATCACGAAATCCTGCAGCGGATAAAAACTCCGCATGGCTTCGAAAATGGCCTGCCGGTACAGCCCGGGGTCAGCGACCGGGTGCATGCTGCGCTGCATGCCGGTTGTGCCGCTGCTCCGGAACACCAGCGGAGCTTCGGTGAGGTCATCGTACAGCGGCTCGCGGAAGGCTTCGACGGGCAGCAGGGGCGGCCAGTCTTCGGACTTCGGGGCGGCATCGGGCGGCCAGCCAAGAGCCTGCCAAAAGCGCTGCAAGGTGCCGGCCCGCCCGTACTGATGCCGTGCAACGCGCAGCATCCGCTCACGGAAGGGCGTTTCGGCATCGAAAATAAATCGCGGGTCGGCTGACATCAGGGGTGCTTGTGTTGGGATGGAAATTGGCGAAAGGCAGATGCCTTTGAATGCCATTCAGGTTTGAAGTATTTCTTCATGCGTTTAGCCTAACTTGATAAGGTATGAAGCGCCGCCTCAAACCCCAAGTGCATCTGCTGCAAGCCGCGCTGCGTCTCTGCAAAGATGGCGGTGAGACCGGGTGCGGACGCTTTTGGGATTGACGTTTTTCCGTCTGTGAGCGCCGGCATCAAAAAGCACGGGACATGCCGCCGATTTGGGGTTTTTCACAAGCAACGCAGACAGTGATGTGCACGGAGTTTCTCCAAAAAATTACGAAACGGGGAACCGGCAGGGCGGTTGTTTCCGCAAGAGGAATGCTGCACCGGTTGCGCCTGAGGGCTGCGGTTTTGTGAGGTTTGATTAAATGGAAAAAGGCCATACCCTGTGGGCACGACCTTTTTCTGAATTAAATCGCGGAAAGCTTAGAAGAGGGCTTTCACGTATTCGGTGCGCATGGTTGCGATGGCGCTGATGGAAATACCCACCGGGCAAACCGCTTCGCACTCACCGTAGTTGGAGCAATCGCCGAAGCCTTCTTTTTCCATCTGCTCGACCATGGCGATAACGCGCTTCTTGCGCTCGGGAGCACCCTGCGGGAGCTTGGCGAGCTGAGCGATTTTCGCGCCGGTAAACAGCGATGCGGAAGAGTTCGGGCAGGAAGCGACACAGGCGCCGCAGCCGATACACACGGCGTAGTCCATAGCGCTGTCGGCTTCCACTTTGGAAATGGGCACTGCGTTGGCATCGGGGGCATTACCGGTAGCCATGGTTACGTAGCCGCCGGCTTCCATAATGCGGTCGAAAGCGTTGCGGTCAACCACCAGATCTTTGATGATCGGGAAGGCTTTTGCGCGCCATGGTTCGATTGTAATGGTTTCATTATCCTTGAAATGACGCATGTGCAGCTGACAGGCGGCGGTACGCATTTGCGGACCGTGCGGGATGCCGTTAATCACCAGGTTGCAGGAACCACAGATACCTTCGCGGCAGTCGTGATCGAACTCAACCGGTGTTTTCTTTTCTTTCATCAGGTTTTCGTTCAGCACATCCAGCATTTCTAGAAAGGACATGTGGGTTGTGATGTCTTTGAGGGTGTAGTCCTCAAAGTGCCCTCTGTCGTTCGGGCCGTTTTGGCGCCATACTTTAAGATGTACGGTTATAAGATCGTGTGTGCTCATAATAAATTTCGGGGTTTCTTATTTGTAGCTGCGCTGTGTGAGTTTGACATTTTCGAACACGAGGGGCTCCTCATGATGAACGGGCGGGGTATCGACGCCCTTGAATTCCCATGCGGAAACGTACGCGTAGTTTTCGTCGTCGCGTTTGGCTTCGCCTTCCGGTGTTTTGGATTCTTCACGGAAGTGACCGCCGCATGACTCGGGGCGTGCAAGTGCATCGCGGGCCATGAGCTCACCCAGTTCAATAAAGTCGGCTACGCGCATGGCGTACTCCAGATATTTATTGTAGGTAGCCGGCTCGCCGGGTACGAACACGTTTTCCCAGAACTCTTTGCGCAGCGCGCTGATTTCTGCAATAGCTTCATTAAGGCCTTTTTCGTCGCGCGACATGCCGACTTTATCCCACATGATTTTACCGAGCTGACGGTGGAAATCGAGGATGGTTTTTTCGCCTTTGATGTTCAGCAGCTTTTCAATTTCACCAACGATGGCTTTTTCAGCCTGATCGAAGGCTTCGTGATCGGTATTTACATCGCCGGGGGTGATACCTGAGAGGTAGTCGCCTACGGTGTAGGGAATCACGAAGTAGCCGTCGGCAAGACCCTGCATCAGCGCGCTTGCGCCGAGGCGGTTGGCACCGTGATCGGAGAAGTTGGCTTCGCCGAGGGCGAACAGGCCGGGTACGGTTGTCATCAGGTTGTAATCTACCCAAAGTCCGCCCATGGTGTAGTGAACCGCGGGATAAATCCGCATCGGCACTTTATATGGGTTTTCGTCGGTGATTTTCTCGTACATCTCGAAGAGGTTACCGTAACGCTCACGGATGGCCTGCTCGCTGTCGCGCTTGATGGCATCGCGGAAATCGAGATACACGGCAAGGCCGCTCGGGCCTACACCGCGGCCTTCATCACACACATTTTTGGCATTACGGGATGCCACATCGCGCGGCACAAGGTTTCCGAAACTCGGATAGATGCGCTCGAGGTAGTAATCGCGCTCATCTTCGGGGATGTCGTTCGGGTGGCGCTTGTCGTTTTTGGCTTTAGGCACCCAAACACGGCCGTCGTTACGCAGCGACTCGCTCATAAGCGTGAGCTTCGACTGATACTCGCCGGAAACCGGGATACAGGTCGGGTGAATTTGCGTGAAGCTTGGGTTTCCGAAGAGCGCACCTTTGCGGTAGCAGCGCCATGCCGCGGTAACGTTGGAATTTTTGGCGTTCGTAGAAAGGTAGAACACGTTGCCGTAGCCGCCGGTACAAAGCAGCACCGCGTCAGCGGCGTGCCGGTTGATTTTACCGGTAACGAGGTTGCGGCTGATAATGCCTTTTGAAACGCCGTCAACCGTTACGAGGTCGAGCATTTCTTCGCGGGTGAACATCTTCACTTTTCCGCTTTTGATGGTCTTCATCAGGGAGCTGTAAGCACCGAGAAGCAGCTGCTGCCCGGTCTGACCGCGGGCGTAGAATGTACGGGAGAGCTGAGCACCCCCGAAAGAGCGGTTAACGAGCATCCCGCCGTAGTCGCGGGCGAAAGGTACGCCCTGCGCCACACACTGATCGATGATGCTGTTACTTACTTCGGCAAGGCGGTACACGTTGGCTTCACGTGAGCGGTAATCGCCGCCTTTGATGGTGTCATAAAAAAGGCGCCATACACTGTCGCCGTCGTTGGCGTAGTTTTTAGCCGCGTTGATACCACCCTGAGCCGCGATACTGTGTGCGCGGCGGGCAGAATCCTGAATACAGAAAGCTTTAACGTTGTAGCCAAGTTCACCAAGAGAAGCTGCAGCTGATGCACCCGCAAGACCGGTACCTACTACAATAATGTTGTACTTCCGCTTGTTGCTCGGATTTACAAGCTTGATGTTATTTTTATGCGTTTTCCACTTTTCGGTAAGCGGACCGGTCGGGATTTTGGAATCCCACTTGAAGGTTGATTTTTTTGATGCAACTTCCATTATAGTAATCCTCCATTAAAGAATATGAAAACAGGAATGATTAAGAACCCAACAGCAAGCAATGCTGCCACAATTCCGCCCACGGTGTAGAGCACCGGTACAAGCTTGGGATTTTTTGCTCCCAAAGAGATGAATGCGCTCCATACACCGTGCTTCAGGTGCAGGCCGATGAGCAGCATAACGGCAGTGTAAGCGAGCATAATCCACGGATTGAGGAACGCCTGCTCCACATGTCCGGCAAGGTCAATCATTTGGCCGCCAGCGGGGTTATCGACCATCATCTGCGGCATAAAGAAATTGTATTTGAAGTGCAGCACGTGCAGAATCACAAACAGCAAAATAACCATGCCGGAAATAAGCATGGTTTTGGATGCAAAGGTCTGCTTGCTTGGGCCGCCCTGCGACTGATAATAGGTGTAATCAACGGGGCGGGCTTTTTTCTTGCCGAGATAAATTTTGATGCCAATGTAGGCGTGCAGACCAAAAAGAATGATCAGCCCGAGCTCCGCAATCCACAGCAGAGGGCCTAAGTCGTGAAGAAATACGGCATACAGGTTAAAGGCTTCACCACCGTCGCCTGCGAAGAGGGTAAGGTTACCTGCAAGGTGAGCTACTAAAAATAGTATGAGGAAGATACCGGTAACCCCTGTCAGGATTTTCCGGCCGACCGTTGTTTGGAGCAAATTACTGAATGAGGCCATCGAATAATACTAGCTTAGTTCATGAGTTTCTGTTGTTGAGATAATCTAATATAAACAATCGTATTAGATTATGCTGTTGGTTTCTGAAAGGGATGGCTAATTTGTATCTCTTCTGAATAATCTAATACAGCTATGAGAAATAGATATTCCCACGCCGAAATATAAAACAAATGCGGCCCTGCTGCTGTTCTGAACACACTTTTTTGCGCCATTTTTTTTCGTCCTAAACTCAGAAAAAAGGTACTTTTGCATGAGAACTTTAACTCGTTCGGCACCAACTATTAAGCGAATATTCGCTAACTTTGCTATCTATGAATTCAACTGATTTTAATACCATTTCGGGCAGCTGCACCGCTGATTACCGCATTCTCGGCTCAAAATTTCTGGCCTTCGGTTTTGCGTGTGAATGCGCCAAAACGTTTGCCGAACAGCTCGCATCCATCAAAAAACTGCATCACAGCGCTACGCATCATTGCTACGCATGGCGCATGAATCCGCATGAGCCGGAGGAGTTTTCGCAGGACGACGGGGAGCCGTCCGGAACGGCGGGGCTGCCGATCCTCAACGAGCTGCGGTCGCGCAGCCTCATCAACTGCGCCGTTGTGGTTGTGCGCTACTACGGGGGCACCAAACTCGGCAAGCCGGGCCTGATCGATGCCTACGGCCGCAGCGCCGCGCTTTGCCTCGATGAAGCCGGGCTGCTTCAGCTACAGCCCGGTATCATTCTCGAAATCAGCTGCGGATATCCCGTGAAGAAGCAGGTCGATTACCTCGTCACGCAGTCGGGCGCGCATATCGAAGATGCCGTTTACACGGAGGAGGTCAGCTACACGGTACATGCTGCAACCGGCACCGCGCCGGCCCTTCTGCTGGCGCTTGAGAAACTGAACTACCTTGGCGTCAGCTGCCGCACTGCGGGTGAGGTGCTCATCACAGAGCCTCTCTAATCAAGTTGGTTTTACCTGCTCATAACCCTAATTTTAGCAACGCTAATCAAAACACTTTTGCCCCACCCCTTTTTCATGAAAATTTATACCAAAACCGGCGACAAAGGCGAGACTTCCCTTTTCGGCGGACAGCGCGTAAAAAAAACGAACATCAGAATTGAGACCTACGGCACCGCTGACGAACTGAACTCCTTTATCGGCCTTGCACGCAGCTTCGGACTCACGGATCAGAACGAGAAAATCGCAGTTCAGCTGCAGAACGATCTGTTCGTACTCGGGGCCGATCTTGCCACGCCACCGACCAAGCAGGCAAAAATTGCACGAATCGGCAGCAGCCACTTTGAACTGCTGGAGACTTTTATTGATGAAGTCTCGGCTGAACTCGCGCCCCTCACCAACTTTCTGCTCCCCACCGGCACGCAGGCGGCCTCTGCCCTGCACATCGCCCGCACCGTGTGCCGCCGGGCCGAGCGCATTTGTATTGAAGCCCGCCAAACCGAAGATATTTCTGAGGATGTGGTGATTTACCTCAACCGGCTTTCGGATTTGCTCTTTGTGATGGCACGGCTCGAAAATGAGCGCTCCAACATCCCGGAAACCCGCTGGATTGCCCGCTAAGCTTCGCTGATATGGCCCTAACCACCAAGCAAAAAAGCTACATCCAAAAAAATGCCGCATCAAAATCTGCGAGACGAATTGCGGCTGATCTGAAAGCAGATGAGGCGGAAGTAAGCGCCTACCTCACTCAGCTGAAGGAGAAAGAGGCCACATCCGCACCATCTGAGCCGGCAGGAAGCCGCAGGCTCTTGTTTTACACTGTGATGCTTGCCATTCCGGTGCTCTTTTTTGTGTTGCTGGAAGCCGGCCTGCGCATGGGCAACTACCGGGGCGACCTCTCCCTTTTTGTATACCCGCAGTCGCTCGAAGGCCGCTACGCGGTGCCCAACCCGAATTTCACCGGCCGCTATTTTTTCCAGACGAGCACGCTGCCGAGTCCGTCAGACGATGTTTTTCTCACCCAAAAACCGGAAAACGGATTTCGTGTTTTTGTGATGGGCGGCTCTACGGCCAACGGCTACCCCTATGGCTTCAACGGCAGCTTCAGCCGTTCATTCCGGGATATGCTGCAGGATATGGCGCCCGACCGACACGTTGAGGTCGTAAACGTAGCCACCTCAGCCATTAACAGCTACTCCATTTTTGATCAGATTCCCGAGATTCTGAGATATGAGCCGGATGCCATTCTGATTTATGCCGGGCACAACGAGTACTACGGCGCGCTTGGCGTTGCTTCGGCAGAGACCTTCGGGGCTTTCCCCGGTTTTGTGCGGGCGTATCTGCGCTTGCAGCGGTACCGCACCTTCATGCTGCTGCGCGACGGCATCGTGCGCCTGAGCGGCGTTTTTGTCTCCGGGTCAGCCGCTTCCGGCAGCGGCACGCTGATGCAGCGGATGGTTGGCGAGCAGCTCATCCCGCTAGATAGTCAGCTGTATGAGCTAGGCCGCCTGCAGTTTGAGAGCAACCTGAACGCCATCATGCGACGCTTTGAGCGGGCTGATGTGCCCGTTTTCATTGGTACGCTCACAAGCAACCTCAAAGACCATCACCCTTTTCTCTCGGTTGAATCAGAAAATCATCCTCCCGCTGATGCGGTTTTTGCTCAAGCCTTGCAGGCGTATGAAGCGGGTGATTTCGGGCTGGCGTTTGAGCGCTTCGTATATGCCAAAGAGCTTGACGCCCTGCGTTTCCGCGCCCCGGAATCGTTCAACACGCTCATCCGCGCAACGGCCGACCGCTTCCCGAATGTATTCGCCGTGCCGGTTCACGAAGCCTTCAAGCGGGAAAGTGAGCACCGGCTGATCGGCTTCAACCTCATGACCGAGCACCTGCACCCGAACATCCCCGGCTTCCACCTGATGGCCCGCACCTTCATGGAAAGCTTCAAAGAGGCCGGGCTCCCCTTTGTAAGCCTGCAAACCGACCGGCTGCAAAGCTGGCAGCACTACATTCAGCGGATGGAACTCACCGAATTTGATCACCGCGTTGGCGAGCACCGGGTAAAGCTGCTGATGAACGCCTGGCCATTTGTAGAGCAGCGCGACCCGAGGGGCTACCCGCGAAATTACCGTTTCACTTCGGAGGCCGACAGCATGGCGTTTCTGGTGGTGAATGAAGGCCGCCGTTGGGACCAAAGCAAGGTTGAGCTGGCCGGACTTTATGAAAATCAGGGCCGTTTTGAGCTGGCCCTGGCCGAGTACCGCGGGCTGATGCGGGCGCAGCCGTTCAACGACAGCCCCTTCATTTTTGCAGCCCGCATATGGCTGGGGCTCAATAACTTTGAAGAAGCCCGCCCCCTGCTCGAGCGCGCCTACCAAATAGAAGCAAGTGCATTCACAACCCGCATGCTGGGCGCCATCGAAGTAGATGCCGGCAACCTGGACCGCGGCATCGCCCTGCTTGAAGAATCCCTCGCAATTGAGCCTGACGACATGCAGGCCCTTTTCAACCTTTCCGGCGCTTACGGACTGAAGCGCGACTTTCAAAAAGCCGATGACATCCTGCGGCGCCTCGAACGCATCAACCCGAATTTTCCGGGTGCGGCGGCATGGCGGCAGCAGCTAAACCGGCACCTGAGCCGCAATTAGGCCGGGTATCTGCACCTTACTTCTCATCACATCCCATCACACACAAAAAACTTTCTTATGGCACTTATGGTATCTGTATCAGGCATCCGGGGCATCTTCGGTCCTGATCTGAATCCCGAAAATCTGGCACGCTACAGCGCCGCTTTTGGTGAGTGGACCGGCGGCAAAAAAGTCGTAGTTGGCCGCGATTCACGCGTTACCGGCGAGCTCTGCGAGCAGGTCGTTGTGGCCGCGCTGCAGTCAGCCGGCTGCGACGTCGTAAAGCTCGGCATCGTGCCCACCCCAACCGTAGCCATGGCCGTGCTCAAGCACGAGGCAGCCGGAGGCATCATCCTGTCGGCTAGCCATAACCCGGCCGAATGGAACGCGCTCAAAATGCTCAATCACAAGTCCGAGTTCCTGAATTCACAGGAAGGCGAGGAGGTGCTTGCCATTGCGGAGAAGGGCATCAGCTACGTAGCCTGGGACAAAATCGGAGCCGTAACCCACGATTCAGAAGCCCTGCACTCGCATGTGGAAAGCATCCTCGCGCTGCCCTACATTGATGCGGAAAAAATTGCCTCGCGTAATTTCACCGTAGCCGTTGATGCCGTAAACGGTGCCGGCTCAGAAAGCATCCCCTACCTGCTGGAGCGGCTGGGCGTAAATACCGTGCACAAGCTGCACTGCACGCCCGACGGACTCTTCCCGCACAACCCCGAGCCGCTGCCCGAGCATTTGGGTGAAATCTGCGATCTCATCAAAGAGAAAGGGGCTGATCTTGGCGTGGTGACCGATCCCGATGCCGACCGGCTTGCCCTTGTGGACAACAACGGCCGCCTTTTCGGGGAAGAATACACGCAGGCCGCGGCCTTCGATTTCTACCTTAATTACAAAAAAGGTGATGTGTGCACCAATCTTTCCTCTTCCATGATCTGCGATTTTGTGGCAGAAAAACACGGGGTGAAGTGTCACCGGGCGGCCGTCGGAGAAATAAACGTAGTTAACAAAATGCGGGAAACCGGCGCGGTCATATCGGGTGAAGGCAACGGAGGCGTTATTTTGCCCGAGCTGCACGCCGGCCGCGATGCCCTCGTTGGCATCGCCATGATGCTGCAGCACCTGGCCGATACCGGGCTCACCGCGGCGGAATACCGCGACAGCTTACCGGATTATTTCATCTCCAAAAACAAAATTCAGCTGGGCGACATCAACGCTGAGGCCGCGCTGCTCAAAGTACTGCACGCCTACGCACACCTCGACCCCGACGATACCGACGGCATCAAGATTCTTTTGGAGGACGGCTGGGCGCATCTGAGGAAATCGAATACCGAGCCCATTATCCGGATTTACACCGAAAGCAGCAGCATGGCTCGCGCTAATGAAATTGCGGACGAAATAAAATCGGTGATCCGGTAACGTTTTTTGAGGGGGCCGATGCCGGCCCCGCTCATGGCGCGTGAGCCTGGAGAAACAAGGTCCGTTTTGCGCGGATACTGCTAAGATATTGCCGGTAAACAGCTGATTTTCCGAAGCATGCTACCGGGCGGGGCCGCGGAGCGCCTGAATCTCAAAAGCATGGGGCAGGCCGCCGATTTGGGATTTTTCACAAGCACGAAAGACCGTGATGCTCACGGAGTCCCCCCCCCAAAAAAATAAAGGCTTTGGAACTGGCAAGGGCTTTGGAATCAGCGGCCGGATGCCGGGATGGCAGAGGCTGCCGCGGGGAGGTTGTTTTTATTTCAGATAAAATCAGCTTTGGGTTTGTGGTTTAGTTCACGATTCATATATTACACACATATATAAAACCTATGTCTAAACGAGGTACCTATGGATCTGAAGCAGCTCACCCGAAAACAAAAACAATTCTTCGAGTATATCCGCGAATACTATCAGGACAACGGAATTTGGCCAACCTATCGTGAAATTGCGGATGAATTCGGGTTCAAATCTCCAAACAGCGTAACCCAGAACCTGCAGGCGCTGGTTCGCAAAGGTTTTTTGGTGAAGGGTGATGATGGTGAATACCTGCTCCCGGAAGAACTTTCAAGGCAGGATGAAGGCAGCGCGGAAGGGATTCCGGTACGCGGCATAATTGCAGCGGGATATTTGCAGGAGGCTGTTGAAGCTAATCTTGGGAAAATAACGCTGCAGCACCTGCTACCCGGCCTTGACAAAATCTATGCTCTTCGCGTGAGCGGCTACAGTATGCGGGATACCGGCGTTATGGACGGAGATTTCGTACTCCTCATGGATGATGATGTGAAAGACGGAGATATTGGCGCCGTACTCTACAACGGCGAAACAAGCCTTAAAAGAATTTATTACGGCCCCAACGGGCTGCGCCTTGAACCGGCCAACGATGCCTACAGCAACATCATGATTGAGCCTGATATTTTCGAAGAAGTGCGCATTTTGGGTAAATACATCGGGCATGTAAACCGCTCAGGCTTTTACCGGCAGCGGCCTGACTGATACAGCTACCGCTTTTGACAGCCCTTCGCCTTTGGCCTTATCTTTGCTTAAGAAGAAGCAAACATCGTTTAAATCCTGATCTCTTAACCAACGAATATGGCCGATTACGAATTAAAAGACATCCGCACTGACATCCTCGAGCCCAGCCAGACTGTTCCGGTAGTACTCGATTTTTGGGCGCCCTGGTGCGGACCCTGCCGAACTCTTGGTCCGGTTCTTGAAAAACTTGCCGCCAAGGCAAACGGCAAATGGAAATTTGTGAAGGTGAATGTTGATGCGCCCGAAAACCAGCAGATAGCGGCTCAGTTTCAAATCCGAAGCATCCCCGCTGTGAGGATGCTATTTCAGGGCAAGCTGCTGGGATCCTTTGAAGGTTCCCTTTCCGAAGCACAGGTAAAACAGTGGCTCAGCGAAAACCTGCCCGATACCGGCGAAGAGGAAGCTGAGGAAGACGACCTGAACACCGCCAAACTGATCGAAACCGGCAACCGTGAAGCTGCGCTCGCCCTGGCAAAACAGATTTACGATAAAGATCAAAAAGACCACAGCGCCATTACCGATCTCGCCATGCTGCTGCTTCCTGACGACATCCCAACCGCAGAAAAGCTTCTGGCTGCCGTAGCTGACTCAGGCAAATTCGAGATTGAGCGGGAAAGCCTTCAAACCCTGAAAGCCCTTCAGGATATTGCTACAGGCAAAACCGGGATCTCCGGTTCCGGCAAGGCTGCTGAGCAGTACAAAGCAGGGGCCGCAGCGCTGTTTGCCCATGATTACGATCAGGCGCTCGAAAATTTCATCAGCGTGCTCATGACCGACCGAAGCTTCGAAGACGACGGTGCCCGCAAAGCCTGCGTTGCAGTTTTCAAACTGCTTACCGATGCGCATCCTTCAGCGAAGAAGTACCGGCGGCGCTTCTCAATGGCACTTTACTAAGCTTTACTGGCTCCGAAACAGTCGCGTCAATTAAACAAAAAAGCCCGGCATGCCGGGCTTTTTTGTTGGAGCGTTTCACCGCAGGTGAACGCAAGGATTACTTTATTACTGCTGGCAGTGCCTTGTTATCAACAAACTTATGTTCCGGATTGCGCTCAATTTTGAGAGAAGCAGACTTCACCGCATCATGCAGCTGTCCGTTTTTGATCCAGGCACGGCCGCCGTCGAGCCGCAGGCGGCGTTTATTTTTCATGGCCATAGCCTGCTTATGCAGATCGGGTAAACTCATGGTAAATCAGAAGATTAAGATGTTGGTTGTAATTAATATGCCATAAATATACCCAAAATCAATGAATCGAAAGGCTTCAAAAAGAAATGCCTGACCGGGTTTAGGCTGCTTTTTCATATATAGCAAAACCGCAATGGCATGCCTTAAGCGTAAAGCCGCAGGCTTCACGCAGGTCTGTACCAGAGCACTGATATAAAATAAGGTTGTTACGCATTCATTTTGATAATGAACTGTAGAGTTATTATATTTGCAAGCTAATCAGAAAACCACCCACAGAATTTTTCCATCATGTTCGCAATTGTCCAAATTGGCGGTCATCAGTACAAAGTAAGAGCAAACGATACCATTTTTGTGGATCGCCTTGCAGAAGATGCGGAAGCATCTGTTTCTTTTGACAAAGTACTGCTCGTCTCCAACGAAGCCGACGTTACCGTTGGTGCTCCCGTTGTTGAGTCGGCCAAAATTGAAGCTACTGTTGAAAAGCACCTCAAAGGCGATAAAGTTATTGTTTTCAAGAAGAAACGCCGCAAAGGGTACCAAAAAAGCAACGGTCACCGCCAGCATCTCACCCAGTTAACCATCAACTCCATTACGGTTTAACTCTTAATACCTCACTAAAATGGCTCATAAGAAAGGTCAAGGCTCCAGTAGAAACGGCCGCGATTCAGAAAGCAAACGACTTGGTGTCAAGAAGTTTGGTGGTCAGTTTGTTCAGGCCGGCAACATCATTATTCGTCAGCGCGGTACCAAAGTACATCCGGGCGAAAATGTTGGTCTCGGCAAAGATTACACCATTTTTGCAACTGCACCGGGCACGGTTGAGTTCAAAACCGGCCGTAACAACCGCAAATTCGTTTCGGTTGTAGCAGTGTCTTAAAAAGCCTCCCGGTTTTTTGACAGCCTGCCAGTTCTGAAAAAATCTTAAAAGCCCCTTACCGTTCAGGTTTGGGGCTTTTCCCGTATGTGCCATTTTCACGCTTAATGTGCTTATTCCATGAGAAATATTAAAATACCCGGCCTCGCCCAAACGCAGTCCATCAACTCGGTTTACTGTATTGGGCGAAATTATGCGGAACATGCCAAAGAACTCAACAATCCGATTCCGGCCCTGCCGGTTGTTTTCACCAAGCCCGTTACAGCCATTACTTTTGACGGCGGGGAAATCATCATTCCCAAAAACCTCACCCGCGACGTTCATCATGAAGCGGAAATGGTTGTCAGTATTGGCCGAACAGGCCGGTTCGTTCCGGAATCAGAGGCTATGAGCTACATCTCGGGTTACGCCATCGGCATCGATGTTACGGCCCGCGATCTGCAATCGGCGCTAAAAGCAAAAGCACACCCATGGACGCTCGCTAAAGGCATGGATACCTTCGCCCCCATCGGCAATTTCGCGGAAGCTTCCGTCGTAGAAGACCCGGCAGACCTGAGCATCTCTCTGTTTGTTAACGGCGAACGGCGGCAGCTCGGCAATACTTCTGACATGATTTTCAGCCTGCCCGCGCTCATCAGCTTTCTTTCTCAATATGTTACCCTGCACAAAGGCGACCTGATTTTCACAGGTACACCGGAGGGCGTAGGCCCTCTGATACACGGCGACAAAGTGAGCGCAATGTTAGGGAAAAATTTAAGCAGCCTACGCCTCACTGTTCGGGAAATCTAAGGCTTCTGCAGTATATTTCAGGCCTGCATCCGTTAGGTTTGCGGGCCTTTTTTTTAGGGTGATGTGCTTCCGGCCCCTAAACTTTACAGCAGCCCTTAAACCAGCTTTTTTTCACCGCGCCACAGGATGCCCTTCTACCCCATTCAGCCCTAAACAGCATTTCCGCACTCATGCGCATGGCTTCCCGCAGACTTTCATCAGGATTCATTTGTTTCATTCTTGCCTATTTTTCCCTCATTCCTCAGGTTTCAGTAGCTCAGGAACTTCGTTTTCCTGAATTTATTGACAGCAACGCTGTTTTTTTATGGCCTACCAATGCCAGTGATTACTTCTCCGCCACATTTGCCGAGACACGTTCTGCCCATTTCCACGCTGCAGCCGATATCGGAACCTGGGGCAGGGAAGGCTTCGAAGTGTATGCCACCCGCGACGCACTGCTTTACCGTGTAGGCATTAGTCCGCACGGATACGGTAACGTGATCTACCTGCAACACGACGACGGCAGCTTTTCGGTGTATGCCCACCTGCAGGATTTCGAGCCGGGCATACGTGAGCTGGTCGATTCCTACCGTTTTCAGACCTACCGCCATTCTTTCGATAAAATTGTAGCCGACTACGGTATCCGTTTCAAACAGGGGGATTTGATCGGCGTTTCCGGCTCAACGGGCATCGGGCCGCCACACCTGCATTTTGAGCTGCGCTCCCCCTGGAACGACGCCTACAACCCTAAACTTGTCGGTATCGACATTGCCGACAATGTGCCCCCTACTTTTTCCGGGCTTGCCGTGCTGCCCATAAGTGCCGATGCACTCGTTAATGGTAGCAAGGAAACCCGCACCCTCAGCCCCACCCGGCGCGGAAACACCTTCGACTTCGGCCGCGTGAGTGCAGAAGGAACCATAGGCCTTGCGGTAAACGCCAGTGACCGATCCGACAACGGGCGTAACGTTTACGCAGTTTACGAGCTCCAAATGCGGGTAAACGGGCAGCTGCTGTTCCACTCGCGGGCAGACAGTTTCCCGATGGCTGAAGGCCGGCAGATGCTGATCGATCGCGTTTATCCTCTGTTGTTACAACGGCGCGGGGGTTTTCAGCGGCTGCATATTTTGCCTGGAAATACCCTGCCCTTTTACAACCGCAGCCTGGGCGACGGCAGCCTCCGCCTCGAACCCGGTCGGCATTCAGTTGAAATTACCGCGCTCGATTACAGCGGTAACCGGGCCCGTGCCACCCTCCAAATAGATGTACCCGAAACCCCGCGCCTTGAGCCCCCTGCGCAACAGCTGGCCTTCAAAGCTGCAGCGGCAATAAATCCCAAACCGGTTTTGAACGGCAGCGAATCCCGTTTTGAACCACACCGGAGTTTTGAGTGGTCCGCCAGCTGGATTCGCCCCCGGGGCAATCCCGGCAAAACAATAAGCTTGCGGGAAGACGGCAGGTTCAATGCGCCTCAGCGTACCTATACGGCTATGATGCCGGTTCAGGCCGCTACCCTGCAGGGTGAAACCGTGAGCATAAGCACCGGCGAGGGCTATCACTTCAGGCTGCATCAAATCCGGCGGGAGGCCCGTACCACGCTGCGTTTTCCTGCCTACCGTATGGTGCTGCACTTCCCGCCCGGTGCCGCTTTCGATACCACCTACATCCACGCAACCCGATTCGCACGCAACGGCCGGGATTTCGTACGCATCTCCCCCGAGGAGGTCCCCATGCGGGCACCCTTTCAGGCCATGATCACCCTGCCTGATTCCCTGCGCGGCAACCCGCAGATCGGGCTTTACTTTGTGGATGAGCGACGCAACCGCGAAGTTGCTGTAAACAACACCCGCGTTGAAGGCAATCAGCTCATCGCAAACCTGAACGGCTTCGGGCTTTACGTAATCCGCCCCGACACTACAGCGCCTTCCGTAACACGCCCCCGCTTGTGGCAGCGAAGTTCTGACCGGCGCTGGTTTGTGAGTGTTCGCGCAGTTGATCTGGAGTCGGGCATTGACTTCAACCGTGTTCATTTTGAGGTCAACGGTGTGCGCGGTATCGCAGAGTACGACCCGTTCAGCCACACCCTGCGCTACCATCGCCCGGATTTCAGCCCGCAGCGGGGTATCAACACCGTGTTAATACGCGTGCCCGATCATGCCGGAAATGTGAGCGAACATACTTTTGAGCTGAACCGTTAGCACAAACCGCTGCCCGAATACAGGCTATACTATATATAAGCTATAGCGCTGATTTCTACCCGTGCATTTTTGGGCAGTGTTTTCACTGCGACCGTTTCCCTTGCAGGCGGGTTTGCCCCGAAACAGGAACCGTAAATTTCATTAACCTGCGCAAAATCGCCCATATCAGCCAGAAAAATAGTGCAACGCAGCACTTTGTCAAAAGAGCTGCCGCCGGCCTCAAGCAGTGCCTGCAAGTTGGTCATCACCTGCCGGGCCTGGGTCGCGGTATCCTCTCCGGCGAACTCACCTGTGCCGGGAATAAGCCCGATTTGCCCGGAGGTGTACATCATTCCGTTGAACACAGTTGCCTGCGAATAAGGCCCGATAGCTGCAGGAGCCATGCCGGTATTTACAATCGTATGGTTCATCATAATTTTTTTTATCAGTTAAAATGGCAGGAAAACAGGCGTGGCCTGCGTTAATTGAAAACAATTTGTATCCTGTTCAAACCATGGAGGATGTCAAGTGGTACACGCAAGCTCAAATTATGCCTAAACAAGCGGAAACCCTTCCGCTTGTTGCTTAAAGATAATGGTACGCTTATCTTCGACGACGTACCAAAATTTGACTTTATTCAAATATTTAAACTGCAAATTATGAAAGTTTCCGTGAAATTAATGGTCGTTGCCGCGCTTCTTGGCTCCATTCTTATTGCCTGCGCAAGCGACCCCAACATTGAGTCTGCCAAACTGAGCCTCCGTAACGCTGATTTCCAGGGCGTTCTTGACTCAGCCGAGCGTGCCCTCGAAGAAAATCCCGAAAATGCTGATGCATTTTACTACAAAGGAGCTGCATGGCTGGAAATTGCCGAAGAGCAGCCCGTTGATCAGCGACGTGACGCCCTTCAAAGTGCCCGTGAAAGCATGGTCCGCGCCGACGAACTCTTCCGTGCTCAGGAAATCAGCTCAAACGAAGCGCAGACTGCGATTCCGCTGCTGGTGAACCGCTGGCGTGATGAGTACTCCCAGGGAATCGGCGGCATCGACTTTGAAGGCGACAACCCGCCAGAAGTACTTCAGCTTGCCATTCAGCATGTGTACAATGCACACACTGTAATGCCTGACAGCACTATGAACCTCGACGCTCTGGCCGAACTCTATTTTATGTCAGACGACCTCGACAATGCTGCAAAATACATGCGTGAGGCCATTGAACATGCTGATGAAGCTGACCTCTCCCGCTATCAGCGCCTCACCTATTTTTTCATGCTTCAGGAAAACAACGAAGGAACCCTTGAAGTGCTTGAAATGGCTGCACAAGTTTTCCCTGACGAAATTTTCTTTGTTCAGGAGCAGGCCAATATCTACTTCCGTACCGGTCAGAACGACAAGGCCATGCAGGTTCTCGAAGATCTCATTGCCCGTGATGAAAGCAACGCACAGTACCGCCTTGTATTCGGTTCACAGATTTATCAGGAATATCTGAACCTCACTCAGGAAGTAGCCGGCCTTTATGATGAGCTTTTCGACCTGAACCAGCAGTTCCGTGAACTCGCCCGCCAAAGCCGCCCGAACCAGCAGCGCGTTAGCGAAGTTGAGGGTCAGATTAATGCCGTTCAGGATAAGATCCGTGAATTAGACTTACAGCGTTTTGACATTGCCGACCGGGCCGAAGAGCAACTGATGATCTCCTTTGAATTAGAACCCAACGAGCCGAACACTACTTACACCCTGGGCGCGATCAACGAAAACCGCGGTCTTGCACTGGTTGATCAGATCAACAACCTGTTCGATGACAGTATGGATTTCAGCGACATGGAACGCCGTGCCATGGATTACTTCCGCGCTGCTCTTCCCTTCTACGAAAAAACTGCCGAACTCGAACCCGAAGAAGTTGATAACTGGATGAAGCTTTTCCAGCTCTACACCCGCCTCGGTATGCAGGATGACGCTGAAAGAGCTGCTGAACGCGCAGGTTTCTGATTGATCCGTTTTTTTGTTTATACACTACCTCTGTTCACACTCACTTACCCCTTAACGTGAATATCACTTTCTCATTCACCCGAATGACTGCCCTTGTGGTAGCCTTCGGGTTTCTTTTTGCCTGTTCTTCAACCTCTCATTTTGAGCGGGCTGAAGCTCTTCGGGCCGAAAATAACCTCACAGAAGCCCTCCGCGCAGCCAATCAGGCCGCAGTAAATGATCCGAACAATGCGGAGATTCACCTTTTCAAGGCCGAAATTATAGCCGAAATCTCCCAAAACTATTCACCAAAAGACCGGCTCCAACTCTACACAGATATGGTTCGCTCGTTTGAGGATGCCCGGAATGCCGCATCCGATGAAGAGCTCGAAGCGGTAAATAACCGGATTAACGACCTCATCCATGAGCGTTTACAGGTTGAAGATCACGGTGCCCAAACCATTCTTAACTCTTCGGAAACGCTCGATGAAGAAAACAGAGGGGCCGCAATCGCACACCTGGAAAACAGCCGCGTGCTGTCCCCTGATGATAACCGCATATACGAAACCCTGTTCGAGCTGTATTACGAAATGAACCATCTCGAAGCCGCAGCTGCAACACTCTCGCGCATGTACGACCGGGGTTTTGCCTCATCCCGGCAAATCGCCTCACTCGGCTTCATTTACTATCAAATCGGTGACTATGAGAAGGCACTGCCCTTCCTCAGCCGCTCCTGGAACGACGGTGCCGGCCTCATCAATTCCGGCCGGGGGCTGGCCAACAGCCTGATGAAGCTTGACCGCCGCGACGAAGCCGCCGAAATCCTGGAACGCCTCAGCCGCATAGACGGCCAAACCGTTGAGAGCAAACTTGCCTACGGCCGCGTACTGGCCGAAACAGGTTTTCTTCAGCTTCAGGAGGTACTCGCCAGTGCTGCAGGCAGTGAGCAGGCCCGCGAGCTTTACAGTGCAGCTATGGAGACCTTCAGCCGTGCCGAGGTCGAGCTTGATGCCGCCTATACCCTGAACCAGGATCATCTGCTCGCCAATAAAACCTTCGGCCTGTACCACCGGAACCTGGCTTTTATGCTGCGTGAGGTTTACAGCATGCACCCCGGGCTTTCAGGTACCGAGCGGATGCAGCAGCTGGAGGAACACTTCTATCAAAGCCTTACCTATCTCGAGTTTGTAACCGAACAGCGCCCGAACGATGCCGAAACCTGGGCTGCAATGGCTCAGGTGTACGACGCTCTCGAAATGTTTGAAGAAGCCGAACAGGCCCGTTCCAAAGCCGGCACCCTTTAAATCGCCCCGGTTTTTTATCCGCGTCCGTTTTCGCACAGGCCCGCAGCTGTAAGTTCAGTGCGGGCCTGTCTTTTTTAAAAGGGTGATGCGCTCACAGCCCGGCAACAATATCATTTCACATTATTAAATAGAAGCCTTGCCGGGCGCTTTGTATCTTTGAAGGAAGGTAAAAAGCGCTTTCAACAGGGCTGATGCCCTCAGAAATCCACCAAGGCTTCCTCTTCAATTCCCAACGCATGAAATTCAATTCTAAAGTTATTCACGCGGGTCAGGCACCGGAAGAAACTTCCGGCGCGGTGATGCCGCCCATTTTCCAGACCTCCACCTACGCGCAGCAGGCCCCTGACGTACACAAGGGCTACGACTATGCGCGGGTCGGCAACCCGACCCGTACCGCCCTTGAGAAGCTCATCGCCGGTATCGAAGAAGCCGAAGCCTGTGCCGCATTCGCCAGCGGCTGCGCCGCTATGGATGCCCTCATGAAAATGCTGCGCCCCGGCGACCATGTGGTGGCCTCCAACGATCTGTATGGCGGCACCTACCGGCTGTTCACACAGGTATTTGCGCCGTTCGGCATTGAATATTCGTTTGTGGATATGACGCGCACCGAAAACGTGGAAGCCGCCCTCCGCCCGCAAACCAAGATGCTGTGGATCGAAACCCCGACCAATCCGCTGCTCAACATCGTGGATATCAGCGCGCTCACCGGTATCGCCAAACCGAAGGGCATCCTCACCGTGGTGGATAACACCTTCGCCTCGCCCTACCTGCAGCAGCCGCTGCTGCTCGGCGCCGATGCCGTTCTCCATTCCACCACAAAATATCTCGGGGGCCACTCCGATGTTATCGGCGGGGCTGTGGCCACATCCCACAAAGCCATCCTCGAAAACCTGCGTTTTCAGGTAAAATGCACCGGGGCCGTTCCCGGCCCTATGGACTGCTACCTTACCCTGCGCGGCATCAAGACGCTTTCCGTGCGTGTTGAGCGCAGCTGCGACAACGCCCGCAAGGTGGCGCACTACCTCCGGGAGCATCCGCTGGTTAAAGATGTGCGGTACCCCGGCTTTGAGGACCACCCCGGCCACGAAACTGCCAAAAAGCAGATGAAGGATTTCGGAGGCATGGTATCCTTCACCCTGAAGCAGGACGACATCCCGAGCGCACATTTGTTCATGCAGCACACCCGGCTGTTCACCCTGGCTGAGAGCCTCGGCGGCGTGGAGTCGCTCATCAGCCATCCGGCGAGTATGACACACGGCTCCATTCCGGCAGAGGTGCGGCACAAAGCCGGCCTCAACGACTCCCTCATCCGGCTCTCCTGCGGCATTGAAGACGGCGATGACCTCGTCGAAGACCTCGGAAATGCCTTCAATGCCCTGACGTAAGCAGCTCTAACCTACCCTGACCCGACCTCATGAGCGACCCCGAACCCGGCACATCTCCGGCTTACTCAGCGCCCCGGCTCCTCGGATTTTTTGCCGGCACACTGATGCTGCTTTTTGCAGCCGGCTGCTGGAATCCGTTCGCGCCCGGCCTCGGGGAAGGCGACGGTGCCGACGGGCTGCTCGGCGATCCTTCAACAATTGAGGGATTCTTCACACGCTTCCAAAACGCGTATCAGCTGCGGGATACAACCCTGTACGGTCCGCTCATTGCGCGGGATTTCGTGTTCACCTTCCGGGATTACGACAACAATGTGGACATCAGCTGGGGGCGCAACGAAGAGATGAACAGCACCTACCGGCTGTTCATCAACAGTCAGGATATCCGGATCCGCTGGAACAACATCCTCTCGCAGGATATCAACGCCGAGCGCACCCGGAGTCAGGTCATCCGGCGCTTCGACCTCACCGTGGCACTCGAAGCTTCAGACCTGATCCGCACCGATGGTGCCGTAAATTTTGTACTTGAACGGCCCGATTCGACCGAAAACTGGCAGCTCCGCTCCTGGCGGGACGAATCTGACCTTTAGAGAAATTATTACTATTTGATTGACTCCGAAAACAATTCATAAACCCTAAAAAGAAACCACTGTTATTATGAAAAATGTAGTGATTGTTGGTGCCTACCGCACCCCGATCGGATCCTTCGGTGGAAGCCTCGCCTCCTTCACAGCGCCGGAACTCGGCGCGGCAGCCATCACCGGACTGCTCAAAAAAACAAACTGTAAACCCAACGATGTGCAGGAAGTAATCATGGGCTGTGTGCTCACGGCCGGCGTTGGTCAGGCCCCTGCGCGTCAGGCCGCGCTGAAAGCGGGCCTCGGCTACGACACCCCCTGCACCACCGTCAACAAAGTGTGCGCCTCCGGCATGAAGGCCGTGATGATGGCTGTAAATCAGATTCAGACCGGCGAAGCCGATGTAATTGTGGCCGGCGGTATGGAAAGCATGAGCAACGTGCCCTACTACCTGCCGCAACAGCGCTACGGTGCCAAACTCGGGCATGTGCAGGCGCAGGACGGCATCATCAAAGACGGGCTTTGGGATGTGTACAAAGATTTCCACATGGGCAATGCCGCCGAAATCACTGCAAAAGAGATGAACATCAGCCGCGAAGATCAGGATGCCTTCGCCATCAGCTCCTACAAGCGGGCGCAGAAAGCCACCGCGGAAGGCTGGTTTAAGGATGAAATCATCCCCATCAACGTGAAAGACCGCAAAGGGAACGTCACCAAAATTGAGGAAGATGAAGAAGTAAACCGCGTCAATTTCGACAAGCTGCCGGGCCTTCGGCCGGTTTTCCAGAAAGACGGCACCATTACGGCGGCCAATGCGAGCTCCATCAACGACGGCGCCGCGGCCCTGCTCGTGATGAGCGAAGAAAAAGCCGCCGAGCTTGGCCTCACCCCGATTGCACGCATCACCGGGCAGGCAAGTGCCGGCAAAGAGCCCGAGTGGTTCACCATTGCCCCGGCAGATGCCATCCCGCGTGCGCTCAAACGCGCCGGCCGCACCGCTGAGGAAATCGACCTGTTTGAGATCAACGAAGCCTTCTCGGTTGTATCCATCGCCAACAATCAGCTGCTCAAACTCGACCCGGAGAAAGTGAACATTCACGGCGGCGCGGTCAGCATTGGTCACCCGATCGGCTGCTCCGGTGCGCGCATCATCGTTAGCCTGCTGCACGCCCTCAAGCGTACCGGCGGCAAAACCGGCTGTGCGGGCATCTGCAACGGCGGCGGCGGTGCATCCGCGCTTGTGGTCGAAATGATCTGACATCTTTGATGCACTAACAATCTGATTCAGGCCTTCATCCCAAACCGGGATGAAGGCCTGATTGTGATATTGCAAAAATAAATTGTGTACTGCGGAACCCGAAACGGGGCTGTGGGGTATATCCTAAGTCCGTTTGCTTATGAAAGCGGGTACAGGTATTTTAGCCCCTCCTTAATATCTCATCAAAAGATCCGTAATATCGCACAATACGCTACTGATTCTTAGTTTTGACATCGCCTGGCGCAGTTTAAGCCTGTACCGGCATACGTCTTTTTCCAGTTCAACCAGCCCAGTTTTGAAACACGTGCATCTGATATTCCGCGTATTCTGTCTGTTTCTTTTGATGCTAACAGCCGCAAATGCAGCTCAGGCCCAGCATTTGCAGGTTATTCAGGCTACATCCGAATTCACGGATTATGCTTTCACCAACGACAGTCTGCGCGTTTTTTCGCCCGCTTTTCTCGATATCCCCTATCGCGACGGCGAGTTCCGCTACCGCATTCTTGAACAGGATATTGTGCGCACACGTGCACCGCGCCTTTCTTCTGCTGAAGCGCAGCACGGCTCTGAAGAGGATATCTTCACCCTGATACCCAATAGCCGTGTGCCCCTCGCGCAGACTTCTGCACCCCGGGAGATCCGCAAACAGTACCGCTCAGCGCTGCAGCTGAACCTCGCCCGGCGGGATGCCGCACAGCCCGATTATTTTCTCGTAACCCGCAGCCTGCGTGTACGCGTGTACAACGATCAGACCTGGACCCCGCAGGCTGTAGCTGCTTACGAACGTCTGTCGCAGCGCATCCAAAATGAGGGAAATCATCCGCTTAGCTCCGGCACCTGGTATCAGATTCCTGTTTCACGTAACGGCATTTACCGGCTCGACCGCAGCTACCTTCGCGAGCTGGGTATCAATACCGAAGCCATCGATCCGCGTAACATACAGCTTTGGGGCACACCCGGCTTTGAGCTCCCGCTGCCCAACGCTGATCCGCGGCCGGGCTTCGCGCAGATTCCCATCCTTGTAGAAGGCGAAAACGACGGTAGTTTTGGTGCGAACGATGCCGTAATTTTTTATGGCAATGAAGTAAATGAGCGTATTTTCGACCCCTCATCCCGCAGCTGGAGCCACAACACGCACGCCTTCGCCACCACAAACTTCGTTTACCTGACCGTTGGCAATGAGCGCGGCATGCGGCTCAGCCCGTTTCAGGCACAGGGTGGTATTTCGCAGGAAATCGACCGCTTCCGTGATTTTATTTTTATTGAGGATGAGCTTTATATGCCCGAATCGCAGCAGCGCTCCGGCACCCTTTGGTTTGGTCAGCTTTTCACCCCGGAATTCAGCAATCAGGTTATTGTGCGCGACACGCTGCCCGGCTTCATTGCCAACAGCAGTATCGAATTTAACGCCCGAATGGCCGGGCGCTCCCGCTCGCTCATGACCTTTGAATTCAGCCACGACAACAGCGTTTTCGGAACCGTTAACATTGCTCCGATTAACGATTTGAGTTCTTCAACCGGGCGGGCGGCAAACGTAACCAATGTGGTGCGTCAGCTAAATAATATCAGCCTGACCAACAATCAGCTTGAGATCCGGGCGCGCTTCCTCACCAATACGCCGGAATCGAGGGGCTGGGTTGATTTCATCAATATCCGTGCAGAACGGCTGCTGACGCCAAAAAACGGCATCCTCCATTTTTTTTCCCCTGACCTTTCGACCTCTACTACGCAGCTCGCCCGTTACAGCTTTACCGGCTTCACATCCCGACCGCTGGTGATGGATGTAACCAACCCCGTAAATCCGGTGCTGATCCCCGCTGAGGGCAGCGGCAACAACTGGTCGGTGCGCTATTTCTACAATGCGGGCCGCAAGCTTATTGCCGCAACCCGGTTTTACACCCCGGCACCCGGCACAGCTGTTGAAAATCAAAACCTGAGGGGCATCAACTTCTTCCCCGATTACATCATTGTAACCGACGAACGCCTGCTCGAGCCCGCACAGCGTCTGGCCGATTACCGCGCGTCCCGCAATGGCCTGAGCCCGCTTATTGTAACCCAAAACCAGATTTTCCACGAATTCAGCGGCGGTGTTCCCGACCCGGTTGCCATCCGCGACTTCATGAAATTCCTCTACGACCGCGCCGGCCTCAACGACGACCTGATGCCCCGCTACCTCATGCTGTTCGGAAACGCAACTTTCGATTACAAAGGCATTGAGGATTCTCCGGTTGAGAATCTCGTATTTAATTTTCAGCACTACGTTGATCTCGACAACCTTTCCCGTACGGGCACCTACGGCAGCGATGATTTCTTTGGTTTTCTGGGGGATGATGAAGGCTCCTGGCTGGCAAGCGACCGTAACAACCGCCTCGATATCGAAATTGGCAGGCTACCCGTAGTTACGGCTCAGCAAGCAAACATCATACTCGATAAAATTGAAGCTTTTGAAAGCCTTGATCAGGCCGGCGACTGGCGCACGCTGTTTACCTTCACCGCCGATGACAACCTTAACAGCAACAACAACGACCGCGACCTGCACACCTACAATGCGGATTTTGTGGCTGAAGCCATTGATGAAGACGCGACCGGCATACGGGTACGCAAGCTGTATCAGTTCAGCTTCCCGCTGGAAAATACGCCGGCAGGCCGCCGGGTACCACAGGGTACCAATGCACTGGTGAATCAGATCAATGCCGGAACACTCACCCTGCATTTTTCGGGTCACGGGGCAGAACAGGTGCTCACGCAGCAACGCCTTTTTCAATCATCTGATATTCCGCGGCTTACCAACCGCAGCCGGCCCATGATTATGGTTACCGCAACCTGCTCTTTCGGCCGTTACGACGATAATGTTGATTTTTCCGGGGCAGAAAAACTCATGCTTCACGACAACGGCGGCTCGGTCGCTGCCATGACAACCTCCCGCGTAGTATTTACAAGCTCAAGCCCGAATGAGAGTCAGGATAACAATTTCGCGCTGCACATCGAGCTTACCCGCCAAATGGTGATGCGCAACCCCGACGGCAGCAACCGCACCATAGGCGATGTGTACCGCAGCACCAAAAACTTCATCCTTGCCAACAACGAAGCGGCCAACCGCAACAGCATCAATAACAGGAAATTTGTACTGCTCGGCGACCCGGCCATGTCGATGGGGCTTCCGGAACAGCAGATGCAGATCACGGCCATCAACGGGCTGCCGGTTAGTGGCAGCAACCCGCCGCTTCAGCTGCGCTCCCTCGACCGGGTAACGGTTGAAGGCAAGGTGCTTGGCACTGGCGGCACTGCCGATTCGGGCTTCAACGGTGAGGGCATCCTCCGCGTATTTGATGCCTCCCGCCTCGAACTGCTTCCCAACCCCGATGTAACCTGTAACCTGCTCACCGACTGCGGCTTCCGCGTTCAAAACGACATCCTGTTCAACGGCCGGGTGAGCATCACCAACGGGCAGTTCAGCACGGAATTCATCATCCCCAAAGACATCGCCTACTCTGACTCACTCGCCCGAATTCACGTGTACGGCATCAACCCCGGGATTTCGGATGCTGTTGGCTCATTTTCCAATTTCTTCCTCAACGGCATCAACCCTGATGCACAAAACACTTTTGAAGGGCCGCAGCTCGATGCCTACCTCAACGACGATAGCTTCGCAAACGGCAGCCTCGTTAACAGAGACCCCGTTTTATTGGTAGATGTTTTCAGTGAAGGCGGCGTAAATACAACAGGGGCCGGCGTGGGCCATGAAATTATAGGCACGCTCCGAAACCTCGACCGGCCGCAGCAGGAGCATACCTTCATCCTCAACGAGTTTTACGCAAGCGCCCTCGACGACTTCACCCGCGGCCGCATCGAATACCCGCTCGATAATCTCGAAGACGGCTCCTGGTCTCTGTACGTGCGGGCCTGGGACGTTTTCAACAATGTGGGCGAAACTGAAATTTTCTTTGACGTTAGCGGCGGCAATGACCTCGCCATCCGCAATGTGTACAACTATCCCAACCCGATGCACAACTTCACACGCTTTGCCTTCGAGCACAATCAGGCAGTGGGTCAGCCGCTGGATGTTTTCATCCGCGTGTACACGCTCAGCGGCAGGCCGGTTGCACAAATCAGGGAAAGCCGCATCGCCAACGGTAACCTGGAAATGTTTGAGTGGAACGGCCGCGACGACGACAATAACCGTCTTGCAGCGGGCACCTACCTCTACCATGTACGGGTTAGAACAGACGGCCCGAACGGCCGGCAAACGCAAGAACATATCGAGCGTCTGGTAATTATTCGTTAGTTTGCAGCGTTACAGCTGAATGATTGTTCCAACCAAAAAGCTTTCCATCTGATCTCACCAACAAAACCGAAAATTTCCAAGCCTATCGCCTGAGCACTACTGCATTTTCATTCATCACCCTCTATTCATTCACATCTCTATGAAGAAGATTTCAACCTCTCTTTTTGCTGCTTTTGTATTGCTGGTAGCCGGCGCCGGTCATTCGATCGCACAGGTAGGCATCACAGCTGTACCTTTCATGCAAATTGAACCCGACTCCCGCACACCGGGCATGGGTAACGCAGGCGTTGCCATTGCCGATAATGCCTCAGCCGTATTCTGGAATCCTGCCGGTCTTGCCTTTCAGGAGCCGGAAACTCAGATCGCCCTTACCTACGCCAACTGGCTGCCGAATTTCAACACCGACCTTTTCTACAACTATCTGGTCGGCAAAACCTACATCGAAGGCATCGGTACCATAGGCGGGCACATCACCTATCTCAACCTCGGCGAGCAAATTCAGACCGATGAAATCGGCCGTGAGCTGCGCAGCTTTTCGAGCTATGAGCTGGCAACAGGCCTCAGCTACGGTTTCCGGCTGAACCAAAACTGGGCCATCGGTACCGGTTTCCGCTTCATCTACAGCCGCCTCACACCCAACATCGACGTTGGCGGGCAGACTGCCAAGGCCGGAACGAGTGTCGGCGTAGATGTTGCCGCACTTTACCGCAGCAACGAATTCGTTTTGTTCGACCGCACCTCCCGCTTCAGCGCCGGTGTGAACCTTTCCAACATCGGCCCTGCCATTCAGTACACCGATGATGCGCAGCGCGATCCGCTGCCAACCCTGCTTCGTGCCGGATTCGCCTACGATATCACCCTCGACAGCGACGGGTATAACACCCTCACATTTGCCGGGGACGTATCCAAAATCATGGCGCGTAACGATACCACAGGCCGCGCCATGGGCGTTGGTGAAGCCCTGTTCCGCTCATGGGATACCTACACCCGCTTCGACGGTCAGGATTTCGTGGAAGTACCCCTCGTTGAGCAGTTCATGTACGCAGTAGGTGTTGAGTACTGGTACAACCAGCAGTTCGCCATCCGTACCGGCTACTTCTACGAAGCCCCCAACAACGGCGACCGTCAGTTCATCACTTTCGGGGCAGGTCTGCGCTACAACATGTTCGGTGTCGATTTCAGCTACCTCTACACCATTCGGGAAGACCATCCGCTGGCAAACACCATCCGATTGTCGGTACTGCTTAATTTCTGACCTCCGGCCGCCTGCTATCTGCTTTTTTTTGAATGGTTTGGGGAAGGTAACGGTGGAAGGCATCACGCCCCATGAAGTATCTCCGATTGTTCAGCACGCAGAGAAAACCGGTTCAGGCCTTTTTCTCCGAACTTACCGACCATATTTAACAAACCTCCATGTTTGTGAAGTCAACCTTTGGCAGAAGAATATCCCTTGCGGGTATTCTTCTGTTTTTTTTAGCCCCCTGTTTGTCCGCACAAACGCTGCCTTCAGCGGCTGAGCTTGCCGAACGCTTCCGGCCTTTTCAGGCACAGGCAGCAGCCCTTCAGGATGCTTTCCCGCAAAGCCAAACCCAAAACCTTGGCGAAGGCACCATTCACATCCTCGCGGTAATGGTGGAGTTTGAGCCTGAGGAAAACCGCTTCACCTCCGGTAACGGCACCTTTGCGCTCGACTACCTGATGCGCGACGACATCACCATCGGGCCGCTGCCGCACGACCGCGGCTATTTTGAAGCACACCTTCAGTTTGCCCGCAACTACTTTCAGCAGGCCTCGGGCGGGCAGCTCGACATCGAATACACCGTGCTCCCGCAGGTGTACCGGCTCAGCAAACCCATGCGCGAGTACTCGCCCACCGGCCCCGACGACAGCCAAAACTTCCGCCTCGGCGACCTCTTCTACGACACCTGGACACTCGTCGCCAACTCGAACCTCCCCGACCTGAGCCACCTGCCGCAGGACCGCACCATGTTCGTGATTTTCCACGCGGGCGCTGGCCGCGACATCGAGCTTGCAGGCACCACACTCGACAACACGCCGCAGGACATCCCCTCCGTATTTCTGAATCAGCGGGCGATTGAACGGCTCTCCTCGGCTGCAGGCCCAAACTTCAGCGGCATTCCGCTGCAGGACGGCCTTCGCGTAACCAACTCGGCCATTCTTCCCCAAACCCAAAGCCGCCGCGGCGAAGATGTAACCGGCGAAGAATTCGTACTCGAGCTCTCCATCAACGGCATTCTGGCGGCCAATATCGGCAGTTTTATCGGGCTGCCGGATTTATTCGACACCGAAACCGGTCGCTCAGGTATCGGGCAGTTCGGCCTGATGGACGGCGCCGGCATCTTCGCCTGGTACGGCCTCATCCCGCCACTGCCTTCTGCATGGGAACGTCAGTTTATGGGATGGGATACGCCCTTCGACATCAGCCTCAGCGCCGGCACCGCGTTTGAGCTTCCAGCCGTTTCTTTGGGTCAGCCGCAGCGCATTGCCCGGCACCGCATCTCCTCCGACGAATATTTTCTGGTTGAAAACCGGCACCGCGACCCCTTCGGCACCGGCGTTGCGCTCACCTTCCGCCTGCCCGACGGCAGTTTTGAAACCCGGAATTTCACCAACGAGGAAGAACGCTTCAGCCCCAACGATCAGCGCAAGTACAAAGAAATCCTCCCGGCCGGCGTGCTCGTGAATGTGAGCAACTTCGACTGGGCCGTACCCGGCGGCCTCGATATCGGTCAGGACGGGCAAAGCGGCACCGACGACGACCGCCTCCTCAACGGCGGCATGCTCATCTGGCACATCGATGAAGCCGTGATCCGCGCCCAAAAGCCCAACAACGCTATCAACAACAACCCCGACAGGCGGGGTGTGGCCCTGCAGGAAGCCGACGGCGCGCAGGATATCGGCCGCCCCGCATTCGGCCTGAGCAACTTCTCGAGCGGCGGCCCCTTCGACTTCTGGTGGAGCGGCAACGATTTTACGGTGATCACCGCCTCCGGGCAACGCATTATCATTTATGAGAACCGCTTCGGCGACGACACCTTCCCCAACAACCGCAGCAATACCGGCAGCCCTTCCTTTTTCGAATTTTACGATTTCTCCGGTAATCTGCCCACCGCATCGTTCAGGGCAAGGCGCGCATCACCCGAAAACATCACCCTGCTGTTTGAAGGAAACCTCGGCAAAAGCACCGGCCTTTTCGACGGCAGGCACTACTCATGGCCGCGTGCACTCACGCTTTTTGAGCCGCCCAACGAGCAGGCGTTCCTCCTCATCCCTGACGATATTTCGGTGAGCGTTCTCCCGATCAGCGAAGAAGACGGCATCAACCTTTCTGAACGCTCAGAAATAGCCCCCGGCACCGTAATGCCGTTGTACAGCCAAACCACAGCCTCTGCCGCTCAAAACGCAGTGCTTTTGGTGTCGGAAGGCGACAGCGGCTTCACGGCCCGCTTTTTCCGCTATGAGCAGGGGCAGTTTTCCGCAAGCTGGGAAACGCCCTTACCCGAAGTTGCCGGAGGAAAGCCCTCGGGCATACAGCAGGGTCAGCTCATAGATCTCGACACAACGCCCGTACGGCTCACAGCGGCCGACGGCAGCCTGCAGCTTACAGAGGGCGGCTATCAGGAAAGCGTCTCTATCGGCTTCAAAGCCATCATCGAAAACGAAATACTGCGCACGAGCGACGGACGCATCACCCGCGACCTGCGCCGCGAGCCCTTTTTTACCCGGCGGTATGCAAGCATGGTGCAGGTTTCTGAAGATGCGGCACCTCAGCCGCTGCTCATCACCCAAACCGGTCTGCGGCTGATTGCCGCTGAAGAGCGCGATGATGTGGTGATTGCCGAAACCGAACTCTGGCCCGGCGTGAGCTGGCCGGCTCTGGTCGATTTCGATCAGGACGGCTCTCTCGATTTTCTTTTTGTTGATTTCGTGCAAAACCGCCTCGAAGCCCGCAATACCAACGGCGCCTACCTCTGGAACTTCCCCCTCGAAGCCCCGCGCGGTCAGCAGTTTTTGGGCACGCCCATTGTAGCGGACCTCACCGGCGACGGCCGCCCCGACCTGCTCGTGCCTGCCGCCGACAGCCTCTCCTACCTCATTCACGGCTTCGATAATGAACTCCGGCCCATTGACGGCTTCCCCCTTTATGTGGGATCCCTTTCGGAAGATGACCTCAAGCGCCCGCTTCAGCCGCTGCTTTCCGGCGACCGGCTCTACGCGCTCGGCCCCGGCGGCGACCTCAAAATCTGGCAGCTTGAGGGCATAGGTGAAATTTTCTGGCGCTCGGTGTACGGCAACAATCCTGAAAATAAAGTAAGCGGGCCGCAGCCTGAAACGGGCATCTCAGCCCCGGCATTCGGCCTGCTCAACAGCTCCGAAACCTACAACTGGCCCAACCCGGCAGGCAGCGAAACCTGGATCCGCTATCAGACTGAAACGGAGGCCGACATCACCATCACCGTTCTCAGCATGAGCGGTACCCGCCTGTTCGAGCAGCGTTTGCGCGCACGCGGCGGCACCCCGGAAGAAATCCGTATCGACACCTCCGGCTGGAGCAGCGGCGCCTACTACGCCCGCGTACGCGCCTCCGCCGAGGGACGCGAAGAAACCAAGCTCATCCGTATCGCCGTGATTCGTTAGCCGCCCCCTCATCCCCGTTTTTTTATCCGCATGAACCGATCCCTCACCCTTTTTTCAACTCCCATCCTGCTGAGCCTGCTCATTCTGTTTTTGGGGATGGGTGCTCTTAACAGCCTTCAGGCGCAGCAGCGGCCCGCTTTTCTGACCTACCCGCACAACCACCTGGACTGGTACACCATCCGCAGCGATCATTTTCTGGTGCACTTTCAGGAAGGCAACGACCGGCCGGCACGGGTCATTTCCCGCATTGCGGAAGAAGTCTGGACCGAAATCACCACCCTCTACGACTACGAGCCCGACATCCCGCTGAGCATCGTACTCATCGACCGGGAAGACTACTCGAACGGGGCCGCATATTTTTTCGACAACAAGATTGAGATCTGGCTCCCCTCCCTCGATACGCCGTTCCGCGGCAGCAACAACTGGCTCCGGAACGTAATCACGCACGAATTTGTGCACATCGTGCAGATTCAGGCCTCCATGCGGGGCACCCGCACCCGGCCGATCACCTACCTGCAGTGGCTCTCCTACGAAAACGTGCGCCGCCCCGATGTGCTCTACGGCTACCCCTCAGGCATCATCAGCTTTCCGGTTTCGACCGTTAACGTGCCGGCCTGGTTTGCCGAAGGCACCGCGCAGTTCATGACCAACGACCTGCTCTACGACTACTGGGACAGCCACCGCGATATGATGCTGCGCACGCGCGTTCTCGACGGCACCGAGCTGGGGCTGGTCGAAAAAGGTCATTTTGCCTCCAAAAACAGCATGGAGCGCGAACTTTCGTACAATCAGGGCTTTGCCTTCACGCAGCACCTGGCCGACCGATTCGGCGAGCAGGTAATCGCCGACATCACCCGAGAGCTCCAAAACAGCCGCGACATCCGCAACGCCATGCGCCGCGCAACCGGCATACCCGGCGAAGAGCTCTACCAAAGCTGGGTTGACAGCCTGCGCACCGCCTACACCGACTTCGCGGCCAACATCCGCGTAAGCCCCGCCGAGCCGGTTTACGATCTCGGCTTCATCAACATGCAGCCTGCCTTCACCCCCGACGGACGCGTTGCCTTCCTCAGCAATCAGTTCTTCGACTTTGCCCGTACCGCGCTGGTCGTTCTCGATGAAAACGGGAACACCCGCGAGCTTGCGGGTCCCGGCCGCGCAACGGCCGACCCGCAGGGCGGCGCTTTCCGGCACAGCTGCGGCATGTACTCCCGGCCGCTCATCAGCCGCATCAGCAGCGGCTACAGTTTCTCGCCCGACGGCGCGCAGGTTGCGTACAGCTTCATCGAGCAGAACCGCTTTGGCGAAACCTACGGCGACATCTACCTGCTCGACACCGAAACGAGGCGCCGCACGCAGCTCACCCGCGACGCCCGCCTGCACGAACCCGCATGGTCGCCCGACGGCAGCCGCATCGCCGCGCTTCAGCTCACCGACGGCAGCCTGAACCTGGTCACCGTCCATCCCAAAACCGGCGATATCACCACGCTCAGCAGCTTCGCCCAAAGCGAACAGCTCTTCAACCCGGCCTGGTCGCCCGACGGCAGCCGCATTTTTACCGCCAAAGGCGATCATCAGCGGGGCCGCTACATCGTGAGCTTCGACCCGCAAAATCCCGGCACGCACGAAGTTGTGCTGCAGCAGCCCGGCACCGATTTCCGCGATCCCTTCGTGAGCCCCGACGGCCGCCACCTCTACCTTGCCGCGGACTTCAACCATAAATTCGACATCTACCGCTTCGATCTCGAAAACGGGGGTCCGCTCGTTCAGCTCACCGACGTCATCGGCGGAGCCTTCATGCCACATGTAAACGAAGCCGGCGCGCTGCTCTACTCCGAGTTTACCTCCACCGGCTACAAAATCCGCCGCGCAGATGTCGAAACCCTGCTCGCACACAACGCGAGCCACCGGCTGGCCGAACGCCCCGCTTTCGGACCGCAGCCGCGCGTACGCAATCTCAGCCCGCTCAACACCTTCAGCGACACCGACCTCGAGCCTTTTTCAGAGGAGCAGTACCAGCAGGTGAGGCGCGACCCGCACGTATTTGAACTCGAAACCCGCGGTCAGCCCGACACCCGCGAGTTCATTTCGTACGAAGACACCTTCATCTCATTCAGCTTTCTGCCAACCATCCGCTTCGACAACTACTCGCAGGAATTCGGCCGCAACAGCTCCCTCGTAAAAGCCGGCAATTTCGGCGATCTGGGCCGCAACATCCTCCGCGATACAAAACTGGGCTTCTACATGAGCTCGCGGGAAATGCTCGACCGCCTCTCCCTGTTCGGCGGGCTGCTCGTAGGGCCTGCCTCCCGCGATGCAGAAACCGTGAATGATTTCTTTCGTCCCGGCCGGCTTGTCGATCTCGACCGCGACCTCTTCCTCATCGCCGAATACACCGGCCTGCCCTTCATAGAGCGACACTGGTCGCCCACGGTCGAAATCGGGCTGTACAATTTGCGCCGCAACGTCAAAAACGGTCTCGAAATCGAAGAATTCCCCTGCACCGCCTGTCTGCCCGATACCACCGCCATCGACATCGCCTACGACATCTGGCAGGCGGAAATCAACCTGTACAGCAAGCTCAACCGCTTCAGCCTGGTGCAGCTGGGCTGGCACCACACGCCCTACCGCGTGTCAACACAGTCGTTTTTCTCGAACGAATTCAACGACTTCGTGCCCGGCTCCACGGCGCGTTACTTCATCGGTAACACCCTCACCGCGGCCTACGTGGTCGATGCCTACCTGCCCTGGCGGCACGGCGACATCTCCCCGATCGGCTTCCGCGGGCACATCCGCTACAACTATCAGCCGGGCCGCCTGCTCGACCGCTACGAAATCCGCGACGGCACGCTCATCCCCGTGTACAACACCTACCGCAACCACTCCGTCGAGCTCGACGCCCGCTATGGCTTCCTGGGTCCGTTCAGCCGCGTAATGCAGCTGCGCACCCGCATGTTCACCTATTTCGACAACCCCGACGAGTACTTTTTCCTCGATTACATCGGCGGCTTCGACGGCATGCGCAGCTACCCCTTCTTCGCACTGGGCGGCAACCGCACGGCCTTCGCGCAGCTCTCGGTAATGCAGCCGCTGTTCACCAACATCAACCGGCAGCGGGGCGCCTTCACCCTCGATAAGGTCTTCGCCCGCTTCTTTGCGGAAACCGGCAACGGCTGGGGCGGCCCCCTCGATATCGGCGACAACCTCAAAACCGGCATCGGCGCCGAGCTGCGGGTCAACATTCAGTCGTTCTACCTGTTCCCGAGCCGCTTTTTCATCAGCGGCGCCTACGGCCTCAGCCCCTTCGATCTGCGTGTACCTGAAGGCTTCGTGAGCGCCGATCAGCGCGAAACCGTCCGATTCGGCGGCGAAGTGCTCATTAACTTTGGCCTGCTCTTCGATTTCGAACTCTAACCCCCTGTTGAAACCGCCTATAATTTAGTAACGATGGATGATGAACACCTTGCTCCTTACAGCACTCCGGCTGCGGCCATCCGCCACAGCGGCTCCGAAAAGCATCGCTTGTTATCGGATGATGAAATCAGGCCCTGCCCTTCATCCTTCGGTTCATCAACACTCCGAAAATCCTGCGCAGTAACAGCGCGCCTGCGTTCCCGTCAATATCCTCCCAGTACCCTGAAACCCTGACTGCCCATGTGTAAAGCCCGTTCCTTTTCCGTATCTGTCTTGCTCTTGCTGTCAGTTGCCTGCCTGACTGCGCTGCTGCCTGCCGCAGCAAACGCGCAGCACTTCACCGGAAATCAGGCCGGTATTCACACACTCAGCGGAAATACTTTGCCCGGTCTCAGCCTGGCCTCACAGCTCACCTCCGGTGAGCTTGACACCTGGCTGCGCATGCATGAAGATGCTGAAGCATCAACTCCGGCCCTTCAGCTCCGCTACAACGCACAGGCCGACCGGGCATGGAACGAGTTCGGGCTGCACCTCCGTGAGCAGGCCGCATTCGCTGCCGGAGAAACGGCGCGTGCACCGCGCGGCATCATGCGCACTATAGCGGAAACACCCGGCCTTGCCTTTCTAAGCTCCGCTCTGGTACCGGGCCTGGGTCAGGCCGCGAACCAGCAGTGGTGGAAAACAGCCCTGTTTGCCGGTATCGAAATCAGCTCTATCTACCTGATGATCGACTACCGCCGCACCGGCGACCGCAAGCAGCAGCAATACAACGATTTCGCTGATGCACACTGGAGCGTGGTACAATACGCGCAGTTTCTGGTACAATACACACAGCTGGATATGCGCCTGGAAGACGTACTCACCCCGGAGGGGCGTCAGGTACTTCTCGATAACGGCTTCGTGCGCGCCACCTTCAACACCGAGATCGACTGGGCCATGATTGACCTGGCCCGGCTGAACGAGTTTGAGTTCGGCACGCTCTCCCGCGTAACCGGCCGGCCGCTGTCGCACGTGGTGAATCCCTACGGCTCGCAGCAGTATTACGAGCTGCCGAGCAAGTACTTTCAGTTTGCACCGGGCTGGCGCGACTGGAACCGCGATATCAGCATCATCGACGGAGGCGTTGCTGATATGCCGCCAAGCTGGCGCTATCACGCGGCCCTGGAAGAGGAGTTCAACGATGCGCTGCGGTTCTCCGGTGCTATGGGCATGCTGCTGATTGCAAACCATGTTTTTGCTGCCTTCGACGCCTTTTTCGTATCACAGCTGCGCATGCACCGCAGTCAGCTGGAAACAACGGCTGCGCTCACTGCCGGCGGGCGGCCCTCGGTTCAACTATCCTTAAATTTTTAGTATCTTACAGGCTTGTTCCGCTAACGCTTAGCAGCACAACAAATAAGCCGTTCTGCCTTTTCCCAACTCCCATTCATGTCCGCATTTAAAGATCTCATAACCGACAAGCGACTGTACATCGGCTTTTTTCTGCTCCTGTTTTCCGGCCTTGTTATCCTTTTCCTTGCCGATAGGGTCATTATGCCGGCCTACACCAAATACAATCAGGGTGTAACTGTACCGGATGTAACCAAAGTTGCCTACGAAGATGCTATCGGCCTGCTGCAGCAGGCAGGCTTACGCTATGAAATCATCGACAGGCGCTCCAACGAAGCCTTCCCGCCGAACTTTGTGCTCGATCAGGCACCGCGCGGCAACATGCTGGTTAAACCCAACCGTAAGGTGTACCTCACCGTTAACGCCGCCGAAACACCCATGGTAAGCGTGCCCGATGTACAGAATATTTCGCTGCGCAACGCACAGATACAGCTGCAAAGCCACGGGCTTGAACCCGGGTTTGTGGAGTACGTATCCTCCCGCTTCCCCAATATTGTGATGGGGCAGAGCGTGCCTGCCGGCGAATCGGTACGGCGGGGCACGCCGATAAACCTCGTTGTAAGCGACGGCCTCGGCATGAACCGCGTGGCGGTACCCGAAATTATCGGCAAGCGCCTTGCCATCGCACAGCGGGAAATCCGCCAAAGCGGCCTGAGAATCGGACAGATTGTGTTTCAGCCGGTGAGCGGTATGGAGCCTAACCTGGTGATTTCCTTCAGCCCCGCAGAAGCCGATTCGCTGTTTGAAGGCGAGCGCATCGACCTCGTGGTCTCCGAGCTTTCCAACCTGCGCGAAGCCGAAGAGCGGGGCGTTGAAATCGACGACCAAACCGAATTAGGCCGCGTGGTTCCCGACAGCCTCATCATTCCGCAAACCGACAACGGTTCGGATAACTCCGATGACTGATCCGGACTCGGGGCACATCACCCTGCAATAAACAAAATACATGCTGCCCTACACCTGCCTCTGATGAGGGCACAGCAGCCATCACCTTAAAAAAAATCTTACCTGTGAACATCCGGCATTCCCTGCACGAGCATTACAATTTTCCCGCCATTGCGCCCTCCATCCTGGCTGCCGATTACACAAAACTTGGTGCTGAAATTGAGAGCTGCACAAAATCCGGGATTAAATGGATACACTGCGACGTGATGGACGGCCATTTTGTGCCCAACATCAGCTACGGCCCTATGATTGTGGAAGCCGCGCGGCGCAGCGCCCCGGATGCCTTCCTCGACACCCATCTGATGATTTACAACCCGGCGCAGTATCTTGAAGCCTTCCAAAAAGCCGGCGCCAATCTTATCAGCATTCACGCCGAAGCCGACCCGCACGCGCACCGCACCCTGAGCGCCATTAAGGAACTCGGGCTTTACGCCGGTATCGCCATCAACCCCGGCACCCCGCTCACCCAAATCGAAGAGCTGCTCCCCGAAGTAGATCTCGTTTGCGTGATGAGCGTGAATCCCGGCTTTGGCGGGCAGAAATTCATCAACGGCAGCATCCCCAAAATTCAGCGGCTCGCTGCCTGGCGCAAGCAAATGGGCCTGAATTTCCTCATCGAAATTGACGGCGGTGTTGGTGTTGATAATGCGGAAATGATTGCCCGTGCCGGTACCGATGTGCTGGTGGCCGGCAGCAGCGTTTTCGGCGCCGAAGACCGGCAGGAGCGCATACAGCGGCTCACGCAGAAATGCATCATCGGCAGCACCGATCTCGCCTGAGCCGCTGCGGAATGATTCCGACTGCTGCATCATTTCTCACAGAGCAACCCAACTTTCAAACCTCTCTCCCATCGCCCTCTTTTGATAGAACAAACCATTGAAATTAAAGATGTTGAGCCTGTGCTGGTATTCGGCATACAGGACCGCATCCTCAAAAAAATTGAAACAGCCTACCCTGGCGCTACACTCTCGGCACGGGGAAACAAAATTAAGATTTCCGGCTCGAGCGAAGACTTTGCCGAAATCAACGATCTGGTGAACCGGCTGATCCGGCTGGCCATCCGCAACAAAGCCGTGACCGATCAGGACGTAAACACCCTGCTCAACATGAAGCTGGGCGAGCGCCTCGCCGACGACAACGCCACGGCCCCGGCTGACGGCGAAACCATCGTGCGCACGCACACCGGCGAAGTGGTTCGCGCAAAAACCCCGAATCAGAAGCGCATCGTAGAAGCCTCCGCCAAAAACGACATCGTTTTCGCGATTGGTCCGGCCGGTACCGGCAAAACCTACACCTCGGTAGCCATAGCCGTTAAGGCCCTGAAAGAGAAAAAAGTCAAGAAAATTGTGCTTGTGCGTCCCGCGGTTGAGGCCGGCGAAAATCTGGGCTTCCTGCCCGGCGGCCTCAAAGACAAAATCGACCCCTACCTGCGTCCGCTCTACGATGCGCTGGAAGAGATGATCGACAAAGACCGCCTCGACCTCAACATGACCAAAAACGTCATTGAGATTGCCCCGCTCGCCTATATGCGCGGCCGTACCCTGAACAACGCCTTCGTAATTCTGGATGAAGCGCAGAACGCGACGAACATGCAGATGAAGATGTTCCTCACCCGCCTCGGCTTCAACTCGCGGGCGATCATCACGGGTGACATCACCCAAACCGACCTGCCGCGCCTGAAGCAGTCGGGTCTGATTTCCATCCAGCAGATTCTCAAAAATATTGACGGCATCGAGTTCGTGTACCTCGATCAGCGGGATGTGGTGCGGCACAAGCTCATCCGCGAAATCATTTCGGCCTATGAGCGGCACGAGCAAAAAGAAGAGGCGCGCCTTGAGAAAGCAGAACAGGAGCGCATCGCTGCCGCGAAACAGCGGGAACAAGGGAAACCCGGCTCATGAGCTATAAAGTCATCCCCCTGCATGAAGGCGTCTTTTCAGTCGGTTGGGACAAACAGTTCAAACGCATCCGCCGGGAAGATCCGCCGGGGAAAGCATCCCTCAAAATTGCCCTCAACCCGTTCCTGATACAGACGCCTGAGCGCAACATGCTCATCGACTGCGGCCTGGGCACCTTCGGGCTTGAAAACCACACCGCAATTCTGCTCAACAACCTGGACGAGCTGGGGCTGAGCGAGCGGGACATCACCGATGTATTTTGCAGCCATCTCCACTACGACCACATCGGCGGGCTTGCGCACCAAACCAACGGCTACTGGGAGCTGACCTTCCCCGATGCCACCATCTGGGCCTCAGAAAAAGAGTGGGCGAAAATGCTTCAGACATCTGATGAAGAGGTGCCGCACGACGAATTTGTGAACTTCATCGAAGCCCGCGGCGACCTTGAGCTGATGGGCGATGAAGCCGAACCCAACGAATACATCCGCAGCTACACCATTGGCGGACACACCGAATTCAGCCGCCTTACGGAAGTGCGGCTCGGGAAGCAGCTGCTGATCATGGCCGGCGACGTTCTGGGCACCCGGGGTGCCATAAACCGGCGCTACGCGGCCAAATACGACTTCGACGGCAAGAAAAGCATGGCCCTCCGCGAAGAAATTCAGGAGCGGGCTTACCGCGAAAACGCCATCCTCATGGCCTATCACGACACTGTACATCCTTTGTTCCGGCTTTCAGACTACGATGCCGACAAAGGCTACCATATCACGAACGTTGAACCTATCTATGAAGCAGGTTAAGCTGGATACTATTATTCAAGGACTGCAAAACCGGGGGATTAAAGGCGCTGACGCCGCTGTAATTTTAGGCTCAGGACTGGGCGACTTTGCTGCCATGCTCGAAAACCGGCAGGACATCCCTTACGCTGAAATCGACGACATGCCGACCGTAAGCGTTGCCGGCCACGCCGGGACCTTCCATTACGGCACCATCGGCGGCAAAACGGTGCTGGCTTTTGGCGGGCGTTTCCACAGTTATGAGGGCTATCCGCAGGAAGTAACGCTCGCGCTGGTGCACATCACCCACCGGCTGGGCATAAAAAAGCTGATCATCAGCAACGCGGCCGGCGGCATCACCTCACGCCTGCAGGTCGGCGATCTGCTGCTGATTACCGACTGCATGGGTCCGAACCTGAGTTACGGGCTGCGCGGCACTCCGAAAGTAACGCACCGCTTCGACAACGTGCCCCTGCGCAGCCGGATTCTGAAGCTCGCGGCCTCGGAAGGCATCACCCTGCAGCACGGCACCTACCTCTACGTGAGCGGGCCGACCTACGAAACCAAGGCCGAGATCCGCGCTTTCCGCATCATGGGCGCCGATGTTGTGGGCATGAGTACCGCGCCGGAGCTTGTTGAAGCCACGCGCCTGGGCATCCTCACCATAGGCCTCACCCTGGTCACCAACATGGCTACCGGCGTAAGCAGCGGCAAGCTCGATCACAGCGAAGTAAAAGAAACCGCCGAAAGCCGGAAAGACGACTTCGGCCGGCTGGTCAGCCGCCTCATTCAGGAATCATTCGATTAGTAGGTGCAGGGTGATGGCTGCTGTGCCCTCCGGACAATTCAGCGGCGGGGCCGGCCCTTTTTGGGGACTTCATCGCCAACTCCTTGCGCAACCACAATTTTTATTCATAAGCTTAACTTTCGGTCAGTACCATGGAAATCATCCTCAAGCGACTCAACCAAAACGTCCATTTCGAAGCGACCAATGCCGACGGCAGCACCGTACACATCGACGGCTCCCCGGCTATCGGCGGCGAAGGAAAGGGCATGCGCCCGATGGAGCTGCTGCTCACAGCTGTAGCCTCTTGCAGCGTTTTCGACATCGTGAGCATTCTCCAAAAACAGCGTGAACCGCTGGAAGACGTGCAAATCAGCGCCCGCGGCAAGCGGGGTGAAGGCGCCGACGTGAAGCCCTTCACCGAGATCAAGCTCGTTTTTACGCTCAAGGGCGCGCTCAATCAGGAAAAAGCGCGTCGTGCCGTGAGCCTTGCGGTCGAAAAATACTGCTCGGTCGGGGCAAGCCTCGATCCGAACATCCCGGTAAGCTGGGATGTTGTATTCGAAGACTAAGCTCATCCCAAAAACACAGCGGGACAATCCCCGCGGCGTTTCCACCCTTCGGAAAAACGACCATGCCGACCGACAGCTTCCTCAGCCAACTTTACAGCGAACATCAGCAGGCCGGGCGGTGTCCGTCGCCGGCGCTGGTTAACGATTTTTTCAACCGCCTGCTCGGCTTCCTGTTTCCGGAGATCAGCACAAGCACCTATCAGGATGA